>CAMLIZ010000126.1 GCA_946480245.1 uncultured Pseudomonadota bacterium | reverse complement strand
AGTACGTGCCGCTGAAGGAAACCATCCGCGGCTTCAAGATGATCGTCAACGGCGAGTGTGATCACCTGCCGGAGCAGGCGTTCTACATGGTCGGCACGATCGACCAGGCGTTCGAAAAAGCCAAGAAGCTGCAGTAAGGAACCGCGATGGCCACCATCCACGTCGATGTCGTCTCCGCCGAAGAGCAGATCTTCAGCGGCGAGGCGAAGTTCGTCGCGCTGCCGGGCGAGAACGGCGAGCTCGGCATCCTGCCGCGCCACACGCCGCTGATCACGCGCATCCGGCCGGGCGCGGTGCGCATCGAGCGCGCCGACAACGGCGAAGAGGAGTTCGTGTTCGTCGCCGGCGGCATCCTGGAGGTGCAGCCCGGCGGCGTGACCGTGCTCGCCGACACCGCGATCCGCGGCAAGGATCTCGACGAGGCCAAGGCCACCGAGGCCAAGCGCCTCGCCGAAGAGGCGCTGAAGAACGCCAAGAGCGACATCGACCTGGCGCGCGCGCAAAGCGAGTTCGCGGTGATGGCGGCCCAGATCGCGGCGCTGCGCAAGTTCCGCGGCAAGTAGGCGCGGTTGCGCTTCACGAAGAAACGGCTCGCCTCGGCGAGCCGTTTTGCATTGCAGCGCGCGCGGCGCTCAGCCGCGGTAGGGCCGGTCCGGCAGCTCGTTGCGCCGCTGGCTGCCGGCAGCCAGCGGAAAGTGCTGCACCAGCAGCGCTTCCACCGCGTCGATCGCCTGCATCAGGCCGGCTTCGAAGCGACCACCGCGGAACGCGCCGGCCATCTCCGCGAGCAGGCGCTCCCATTCGTGCGGCGACACACGCCGGCTGAGGCCGCGGTCGGCCACGATCTCGATCGCGCGTTCGGCCAGCAGCAGATAGATCAACACGCCGTTGTTGTGCTCGGTGTCCCACACGCGCAGCTTGCCGAACATCGTGATCGCGCGCTCGCGGGGCGCGGCGTCGCGCCATACGTACGACAAGGGCAGGCCGGCCTCGATGCACACGCGAATCTCGCCGCTGTGGCGCTGCTCGCTGGCTTGCACGCGCTGCTGCAGGCGGCCGAGCGCGGCGTCGTCGACCAGGCGCTGCGCGTCGCGTTCGTCGAACCAGCGATGGCGCAGCAGGCGTCGCCAGCGTGCGGGTCGTTGCGGGGAGGCGGCCGAGCTGTTCATGGTGAATGCACCCTACCAGTTGCCGGAGGCGCCGCCGCCCCCGAAGTCGCCACCGCCGCCAGACGAAAAGCCGCCGCCCCCGCCGCCGCCCCAGCCGCTGCCACCAGCGCCGCCGCCCCAACCCCCGCCGCCCCAGATGATGGGCGGAACACCGAGCCCGCCGCGGCGCCCACGCGCGCCGACGCCAAGCACGCCTACCAGCACCAGCGCCACCCCCCCGGCCAGCACGCCGAGCAGCGTGCTCGCGCTGAGCAGGCCGGCCAGCGTGCCGGCACCGGCCGCGGTGGCCACCGAGCCGAGCTTGCGGCCGAGCACTGCGGTGAGCATGGCACCGACGATCGGCACGCCGATGAAGAAGAACATCAGCAGTTCGCCCCAGTCGGCACCCGGGCCGCGGGTTGCGTGTGCGGTGCCCGGTTGCACGGGCGCAGGCAGGGCCTCGCCACGGATGCGCGCCATCAGCTGGTCCAGCGCGCCGTTCAGGCCGCCAGCGAAGTCTCCGGCGCGAAACGCAGGCGTGATCACGCGGTCGATGATCTGGCGGGCGGCCAGATCCGGAATGGCGCCTTCCAGCGCCTTGGCCGGCGCGATGCGCACGCGATGGTCGTTCTTGGCCACCACCAACAGCAGGCCGTCGCCGATGTCGCGGCGCCCGATCTTCCAAGCGTCGCCCACGCGCTGCGTGAAGTCGGTGATGTCCTCCGGCTGCGTGGTGGGCACCATCAGCACGACGATCTGCGGCCCGGCCTGCTGCTCGAACGCCGCCAGCTTGCGTTCCAGCGCGTCGCGCTGCGCCGCGCTCAGCGTGCCGGTCTCGTCGATCACGCGAGCGCTCAGCGGCGGTATCGGCTGCAGCGTCTGCGCGAGCGCCCAGGGTGCCAGCAGCGCCAGCACACATGCCACCAGCCAGGCGCGCCAGCGCATCGCGGTGCTCAATGCGACGCGGCGGAGGCCGGCGCCGGCGCCTTGTCGAAGCTGACGGTCGGCGGCACGGAGATCTGCGCTTCGTTCTGCACCGTGAAGTTCGGCTTCGGCTCGTAGTTGAACATCTTCGCCGTCAGGTTGGTCGGGAAGCTGCGCGCCAGCACGTTGTAGTCGGCTACCGCCTTGATGTAGCGGTTGCGTGCCACGGTGATGCGGTTCTCGGTGCCCTCGAGCTGTACCCGCAGATCCTGGAAGGCCTGGTTCGCCTTGAGATCGGGGTAGCGCTCGGCCACCACCATCAGCCGGCTCAAGGCACCGGTCAGTTCGCCTTGCGCCGCCTGGAATTTCTGAAACGCCGCCGGGTCGTTGATCAGCGCCGGCGTGGCCTGGATGCTCGTCGCCTTGGCGCGCGCCTCGATCACCTTGGTGAGCGTCTCCTGCTCGAAATTGGCTTCGCCCTTCACGGTGGCCACGAGGTTGGGAACGAGGTCGGCACGCCGCTGGTACTGGTTCAGCACCTCGGACCACGCAGCCTTGACCTGTTCGTCCAGGCGCTGGAAGTCGTTGTAGCCGCAGCCGCCGAGCAGCAAGGCGGCCAGCAGCGCGGCCCACCACGCGAAGCGTCGATTCATGGTCCAGATCCTCCGGTTGGGGTTCGCATCAAAGGCAAGCGCGATGCCATCGTCGCCTGCCGCGCGAAGATGGGTGCGCAAGTGCGCAAATCAAGCGGCTCGTGCGGGCCGCTACAGTGAGGGCATGGCCAGCCTGCTTCTCGATGCGCTGCGTGCCGGCCGCCAGGGCCCAGTGGCGCCGCCTGCCGCCTCGCGCGTGGCGGTGCTGGCAGGCGCCGGCGGGGCGTTGGGGGCAGCCGTGCTGGAGCAAGCGCTCGCGCTGGGCGGGTTTGCCGCCGTGAGGGTGCTCGCGCAGGCGCCGGTGGCGGCCGCGATGCGTGGCTTCCAGGCCCTTACCCCGGCGCAGCTTGTTGCCGCCCAGCCGCCGCCGGACACCGGATTCATCGTCTTCGACCGCGAACGCGACGCCAACGGACGCGAGGCCGCTTTCCTGAAGCCGCAGCCCGCGCAGTTGCTCTCGCTCGGCCGCATGTTGCACGCGGCCGGCGTGCAGCATCTGGTCGTCGTGCTGCCGCATGCGCCGGCCTTGCTGCCGCACGCGCTGCGCGAAGGGCTGGCCACGCTCGACGAGCAGGGCCTGGCGACGCTCGGCTTCGAGCAGCTGGTGCTGGTGCGACCGGCTCAGGCGGGCAGCACAGCTGCCACCGAGCGCGGGCTGAAGCGGCTGGCGCAACTGCTGCTCTCGCAACTGCACTGGATGGTGCCGCAGCAGCAGCAGGCGGTGCGTGCCGTCACGGTCGCCAGCTTCGTGGCGCGGCTGGCGCACCGGCTGCCCGCGGCGCCGCCCGGCACCCGTGTGGCGCCGCCCGAACTGCTGTGGCGCGCGGCGCAGGGCGGCGATGTGGATGCCTTGATCGATGCCTGGCTGCGCGGGCGCGCGCTGCCGCCGCTGGCGGACAAGGGCGCAGGCCCCCGGGCGGGATAATCGCCAACCTATGTTCGCACCGCTGCAAAACGACACCTTCCTGCGCGCCTGCCTGCGCCAGCCTACCGCCTACACGCCGGTCTGGCTGATGCGCCAGGCGGGCCGCTACCTGCCGGAATACCGCGCCACTCGTGAGCGCGCGGGCAGCTTCATGGGGTTGGCCACCAACACCGATTTCGCCACCGAAGTGACGCTGCAGCCGCTGGAGCGGTATCCGCTCGACGCGGCGATCCTGTTCTCCGACATCCTCACGGTGCCAGATGCGATGGGCCTCGGCCTGAGCTTCGCCGCCGGCGAGGGCCCGCGCTTCGCACATCCGGTGCGCGACGAGGCGGCGGTGGCTGCGCTGCAGGTGCCGGATATGGAGCGACTGCGCTATGTGTTCGATGCCGTCACCTCGATCCGCCGCGCGTTGCACGGGCGGGTGCCGCTGATCGGCTTCGCGGGCAGTCCCTGGACACTGGCCTGCTACATGGTCGAAGGGGGCGGCAGCGACGACTACCGGCTGGTCAAGACGATGCTCTATGGCCGACCCGACCTGATGCATCGCCTGCTCGCCGTGACTGCGGACGCGGTGGCGCAGTACCTGAATCTGCAGATCGAAGCCGGCGCGCAGGCTGTGATGGTGTTCGACAGCTGGGGCGGCGTGCTGGCAGACGGCGCCTTCCAGCGCTTCAGCCTGGCCTACAGCGAGCGTGTGCTGCGGCAGCTCAAGCGCGAGCACGACGGCCAGCGTGTGCCGGCGATCCTGTTCACCAAGGGCGGTGGCCTGTGGCTGGAGCAGATCGCAGCGGCAGGTGCCGACGTGGTCGGGCTCGACTGGACGATGGACCTCGGCCGCGCGCGGGCCGCCGTGGGAGACCGCGTGGCACTGCAGGGCAACCTCGATCCGAACGCGCTGTTTGCGCCCGAAGACGCCTTGCGTGCCGAGGTGCGCCATACCTTGGACCGTTTCGGCCCGCCGCAAACCGCCCGGGGCGACTGGCACGGGCACGTGTTCAACCTGGGCCACGGCATCAGCCAGCACACCCCGCCCGACGCGGTGGCCGCCCTGGTGGACGAAGTGCACCGCCACTCACGCGGCTTGCGTGCCAACTGAAAAAAGAAGTTGACGGCAAGCAACGTTCCGGTTGGGGAACGGGTATCGTCGCGGCACATTCGGGGCTTGACTTATCCCCAAAACTGACAGCGGCCTGTAGGCGAGTAAATCGTTCTGCAACGCACCATCAGGTTTTCCCTAGGTAAGCGTAAGTCGTTGATTTGATTGAGTGCTTCCGCTGCCTCGCCCGTGAGCACCGGAAAAACAAGCCAAGCAGATCAAGCGCTTAGCGCGCTCACCGCCAGCTTTCCCACAAAGTTATCCACAGAAAACGTGGACAGGTGAGAAAGCCGTTTTTAATCATGAACTTAGCGGCGATCCTTCAACTGTGAATGAAGATTCGGTGTTCGCCTGCCGGTTGCCTGTGGCGGTGGAGGTGCCGCAGCACAGCGGCCTGCAGGGGCCACTGACCTATGGCGCGACGACCCGCGTGCCGCCGGGCACGCTGGTGCGCGTGCCCTTCGGGCGTCGCGAGGTGCTGGGCGTCGTGTGGCATGAGCTCGACGGCGGCGCGGAATCGCCGGATCTGCCCGGATCGCTGCGCGGCGTGGCGCATGTGCTGGACGCGCTGCCGCCACTGGGTGCCTCCTGGCTCGCACTGGTCGACTTTGCCGCGGCCTACTACCAGCGCGGCGTGGGCGAACTGGCGGCGTCGGTGCTGCCGCCGCAGTTGCACACGCTGGACAACGCAAAGCTCGCGAAGCGGGTGGTGCGCGCGGCCGCCGCGCCGCGGGCGGCGGCACGCGAAGCCACGTGCGCACCCGTGCTCAACGACGAGCAGCAGGCCGTGCTGGCCGCGCTGCGTGCCACCGCAGCCGAGGACGCGCCGCGGCCGGCGCTGCTGTACGGCGTTACCGGCAGCGGCAAGACCGAGGTGTACCTGCAGGCCGCCGAGCAGGCACTGGCCGCCGGCCGGCAAGTGCTGGTGCTGGTGCCGGAGATCAACCTCACGCCGCAGTTGCAGGCGCGCTTCGAGCAGCGCTTCGCAGATCGCCGGCTGGTGGCCTTGCACAGCAGCCTCACGCCGGCGCAGCGCCTTGCGCACTGGCTGGCGGCGCACCTGGGGCACGCCGATCTGGTGCTCGGCACGCGGCTGGCAGTGTTCGCGTCGTTGCCGCGGCTGGGGCTGATCGTGGTCGACGAGGAGCACGACCCCTCGTACAAGCAGCAGGAAGGCGCGCGCTACTCGGCGCGCGACCTCGCCGTGTACCGCGGGCACCTGGAACGCGTGCCGGTGCTGCTGGGCTCGGCGACGCCCTCACTCGAAAGCTGGCAGCACGCGCAAGGCGGCCGCTACCTCAAGCTGTCCATGCAGCACCGCATTGGCGGCGGCGCTTTGCCGCGCGTGCGCGTGGTGGACATGAACCTGCAGCCGCGGCCGACGCACGGCGTCACCGTGTTGTCGGCACCGCTGCTCGACGCGCTGAAGCAGCGGCTCGAGCGCGCCGAGCAAAGCCTGCTGTTCCTCAACCGCCGCGGCTATGCGCCGGTGCTGCATTGCAGCGCCTGCGGCTGGAAGAGCGGCTGCCCGCACTGCAGCGCCTGGCGCGTGTTCCACAAGGCCGAGCGCCTGCTGCGCTGCCACCACTGCGGCTTCTCCGAGCGTGTGCCGCGCGCCTGCCCGGACTGCGGCAACCTCGACATCTCGCCGATCGGCCGCGGCACCGAGCGCCTGGAAGAGCAGCTGGCGGAGCTGCTGCCCGGCGCGCGCATCGCCCGCATCGACGCCGACAGCACGCGTGCCAAGGGCGCGCTCGAGGCGCGCCTCAATGCCGTGCACGCGGGCGAGGTGGACGTATTGGTGGGCACGCAGATGATCGCCAAGGGCCACGACTTCCGACGCATCACGCTGGTGGCCGCGGTGAACCCCGACAGCGCGCTGTTCACCAGCGACTTCCGCGCGCCTGAACGCTTGTTTGCGTTGCTGATGCAGGCCGCCGGCCGCGCCGGGCGTGACGCGCAGGCGGGCGCGCACAGCGAGATGTGGGTGCAGACCTGGCATCCGCAGCACGCGCTGTACGCGGCGCTGCGCGCGCACGACTTCGACGCCTTTGCGGCCGGGCAATTGCGCGAGCGGCAGAGCGCGGGCCTGCCACCGTTTGCCAGCCTGGCGTTGCTGCGCGCGGAGGCGCGCACCGTGGACGCCGCGCAGGCCTTCCTGGAAGGTGCCGCCGCGCTGGCAGCGCAGGCCCCCGAGGCCGCGGCCGTCACCGTGTATCCGCCGGTGCCGCACGCGGTGTCGCGCGTGGCCAACGTGGAGCGCATGCAGATGCTGCTGGAGTCGCCCTCGCGCGTGGCGCTGCAACGCTTGCTGGCCGGTTGGGTGCCGCAGTTGCACGCGCTGCGGGCGGCGCACAAGGGCCTGCTGCGCTGGGCGGTGGATGTGGACCCGCTGGCGATCTGAGGCCGGCTCAGTCCCTGGCGCCCACTTCGTAGAAGCGGAACAAGTCCGCCAGCGTGCGGCCGGGTTCGTCGCGGAAGCGTTCGTCGAGCACCTGCAGCTGCACGATGCGGTCGACGCGGAAGTTGCGAAAGCCGTCACGCAGCTCGCACCAGGCGGCCAGCGTCCATACCTCGCTCCAGAAGAAGCAGCCGAGCGGGCGCACGCGGCGCTGGCTCTCGGCCTCCTTCAGGTCGCGGTAGTGCAGCTGCACCACGCGGCGGCCCTCCGCGGCGCGGCGCAAGGGCTCCAGCCGTGCCCGCGTGGCCGGGTCTACCCCCACCGGCGGCGCATACAAGGCCAGCCCCTCGGCAGCGGCGCGCGCGGCCGCGGGCAGCACCGCGAGGATCTTGCTCAGCGCCGCCTCAGCCTGCCCGGCCAAGGCCTCGTCGAGCCGTGATTGCGCCAGCCGCACCGACGCCACCAGCGCCTGGGCTTCGTCGGTGGTGAACATCAGGGGCGGCAGGTCGAAGCCGGCGCGCATGCGGTAGCCGACGCCCGCCTCGCCTTCGATCGGCACCCCCTGCGCCTGCAGGTCCGCCACGTCGCGATAGACGGTGCGCACCGACACCTCGAGCCGCTGCGCGATGAAGTCGGCAGTGGACAGGCGGCGTCCGCGGACGATCTGCACGACTTGGAAGAGGCGGTCTGCACGGCGCATGGAGGGCGAGTGTCGCGCGGGCTCGGTGTGGCGTGCGTCAGCTCAACGCGCCACGGAGGCGGGCGCGCGCGGCGCAACGCAGCGCGGGGGCAAGTGCGGCACAGCCGCACCGCCGGGCGATGGCGTGCGGGCACTGCACGGGCCCTGCGGGCCGCGTGCGCGGCGCCAGTACCACAGCATCAGCGGCGCATCGCGTGCAGGCCCACGCGATTGCCCTCGGTGTCGACGATGTGCGCGAAATAGCCCATGCCTTCGGGCAAGGCGACCGGCGGCAGCGTCACCTTGCCGCCCGCTTTCTCGACGCGCCCGAGCGCCGCATCGAGCGACGGATCGGCGTTCAGGTACACGAGCGTGCCGTGCTGGCTGGGCGCGCTCGCATTCGGGCTCGTGAACAGGCAGCCGCCGACGCCGTCCTCGCTTTTCGGAAACACCGACATCGTGGCTTCGCCCATCGTCTCCCGGCGCAGCGGCTGGTTGCACACCTGGCCGTAGAACGCTTCGGCCCGCTCTAAGTCGGACACGGGGATCTCGAACCAGGTGACGGAATGCAGGGTGGCTTGCGACATGACTTCTCTCCTGAGCGGTATGGATCGGAGGCGTCATGCTGCGCGCCGGCTGCTGACAACGTTCTGTCAGCAGCATCGAACACGAGAACTCGTAGTTCAGCTGGCCACGGTCTGCCGCACCGCGTGCTCCCAGCCGGCCATCAGCTCGGCAGCGCGCTCGCGCGACAGGGTGGGATGGAAGCGTCGCTCCACCTGCCATTGCGCCGCCAATTCGTCGAGACTGCGGTACACGCCGGTGGCCAGCCCTGCGAGGTAGGCCGCACCGAGCGCGGTGGTCTCGATCACCTTGGGGCGCACCACCGGAATGCCGAGCAGGTCGGCCTGGAACTGCATCAACAGGTCGTTCACGCAGGCTCCGCCGTCGACGCGCAACTCGGTGACGGGCGGCGCGCCGGCGGCCTGTGCGTCGCGGCCCATCGCGTCCAGCAGCGCCGCGCTCTGGAACGCGATGCTCTCCAGTGCGGCGCGCGCAATGTGCGCCACCGTGGTGCCGCGCGAGAGGCCCACGATCGCGCCGCGCGCCTCCGGCTTCCAGTAGGGAGCGCCGAGGCCGGTGAAGGCCGGCACGAACACCACGCCGCCGGCGTCGGGCACGCTCTCGGCGAGCGACTGCACCATGCCGCTGGTGTGGATGCTGCGCAAGCCGTCGCGCAGCCATTGCACCACCGCACCGGCGATGAACACGCTGCCTTCGAACGCGTACTCGGGCGTGGCCGTGGGTTGCGCGGCACTGGTGGCCACCAAGCCGTTGGCCGAGGGCTGGAAGCGCTCGCCGGTGTGCATCAGCATGAAGCAGCCGGTGCCGTAGGTGTTCTTGGCCAGCCCGGCGCGGAAGCAGGCCTGGCCGAACAGCGCGCTCTGCTGGTCGCCCGCGATGCCGCCGATGCGCAGCGGCGCGCCCAGCAACGCGGCTTCCGATTCGCCGTACACGTGGGCGCTGGGGTGCACCTCGGGCAGCACCTGGTGCGGGATGTCCAGCAGTGCGAGCAGCTCGTCGTCCCAGGCGTTGCGGCGCACGTCGAACAGCATGGTGCGCGAGGCGTTGCTCACGTCGGTGGCATGCACACGCCCGCCGGTCAGCTGCCACACGAGCCAGCTGTCGACGGTGCCGAACGCCAGCTCGCCGCGCTCGGCCGCCGCCCGCGCGCCGTCGACGTGGTCGAGGATCCACTTGAGCTTGGTGCCGGAGAAGTACGCGTCGATGATCAGGCCGGTCTTGCGTTGCACGAGCTCGGCATGGCCCTGCTCGCGCAATGCCGCGCAGGTGGGCTCGGCGCGCCGGTCCTGCCAGACGATGGCGTTGTGCACCGGCTGGCCGGTGCGGCGGTTCCACAGCACGGTGGTCTCGCGCTGGTTGGTGATGCCGATCGCGGTGATGTCGCGCGCCTGCAGCCGCGCCTTGGCGAGCGCCTCGCGCGCGGTGGCAAGCTGCGATTCCCAGATCTCCATCGGGTCGTGCTCGACCCAGCCCGGGTTGGGGAAGATCTGGCGGAACTCGCGCTGCGCCATCGCCACGATCTGGCCGCTGGCGTCGAACACGATGCTGCGCGAGCTGGAGGTGCCCTGGTCCAGCGCGAGGATGTAGGTCATGCGTCCTCCTTCGGATCGGCCACCACCAGCTGCACGTCGGCCTCGGCCAGCAACGCGGTGAACGGGTCGGGCGGCGGCTGGTCGGTGAAGAGACGGTCGATCTGGTCGATGCGCGCTAGCTCCACCATCGCGGGTCGGTTGAACTTGCTGTGGTCGGCGGCCAGCCACACCTCGCGCGCCTGCTCGACGATGGCGCGCGCCACCTTCACCTCGCGGTAGTCGTAGTCGCGCAAGGTGCCATCCGATTCGATGCCCGAGATACCGATCAGCGCGATGTCGACGCGAAACTGGCGGATGAAGTCGACCGCCGCCTCGCCGACGATGCCGCGGTCGCGCGAGCGCACCGAGCCGCCGGCCACGATCACCTCGCAGTCGGCGTTGTCGGCCAGGATCGCGGCCACGTTGAGGTTGTTGGTGATCACGCGCAGCCCCTTGTGCTGCAGCAGCGCCTGCGCCACCGCCTCGGTGGTGGTGCCGATGTTGAGGATCAGCGAGCAGCCCTCGGGCACCTGGCGCGCCACCGCGCGGCCGATGCGCCGCTTGGCGTCGGCATTGATCTGCTGGCGCTGGCGGTAGGCGATGTTCTCGGTGGTGGAGGCGGCGGTGCGCGCACCACCGTGGTAGCGCGCCAGCAGGCCGGCGTCGGCCAGCAGCTTCACGTCGCGCCGCACCGTCTGCAGGGTCACCGCGAACTGCTCGGCCAGCGCCTCCACGGTGACGGTGCCGCGCTCGCGCACGAGTTCGAGCATGCCGGACTGGCGCGGGTTGGGGATGAAGGCGGACACGGGCGAATGAGCGAGGGGTCGGAGATCGAAACGCGCCGGGACGGTTCTGCACGAAACCAAACGCGCAAGACCGCCAGCGCCCGCAGCGTAGCCCACGCCACCTAGGGAACACCATGAGGTCGATCCCGCTTGTAGAAATTCACGGTTCGCGCTAAAACGAAAAAAAGCGAAAAGCAAAAGATCAAAATCGAAGAACACGCGAACCTGCAAGCCACACTTGGCGGCGCGCCACCGAGACAAGCCAACCGGCGCGCCCCACCCGACAACGGAACAACTTCGTGAGCGCTTCCCCTGCGGCCGGCGGCAACGCCGGCGCTTCCTCGTGCGACGTGCTGGTGGTCGGCGGCGGCATCAACGGTGCCGGCATAGCGCGCGACCTGGCCGGCCGCGGGCTGAAGGTGCTGCTGTGCGAGAAGGACGACCTCGCCGCGCACACCTCGTCGGCCTCCACCAAGCTGATCCACGGCGGCCTGCGCTACCTCGAGTACTACGAGTTCTCGCTGGTGCGCAAGGCGCTGGCCGAGCGCGAGGTGCTGCTGAAGAGCGCGCCGCACATCATGCGGCCGCTGCGCTTCGTGATGCCTCACGACCCTTCGATGCGGCCGGTGTGGATGATCCGCGCCGGCTTGTTCCTGTACGACCACCTGGCGCGCCGTGAATGGCTGCCGCCTTCGCGCACCGTGAACCTGCGCGGGCACGTTACCGGGCAGCCGCTGCAGGCGCGCTTCACCAAGGGATTCGTGTACTCCGACGGCTGGGTGGACGATGCGCGCCTGGTGGTGCTGAATGCGATCGACGCCGCGCAGCACGGTGCGCGCATCCTCACGCGCTGCCGCTGCGCCGACGTGCAGCGCAGTGCCGCCGGCTGGCGTGCCAGCCTGCAGCATGACGACGGCCGCAGCGAGTCCGTGAGCGCGCGCGCGCTGGTCAACGCGGCCGGTCCGTGGGCGGCGCAGTTCCTGCGCGAGCAGGCACACCTGCCGGGCACCAAGGGGCTGCGGCTGGTCAAGGGCAGCCACATCGTGGTGCGCAAGCTGTTCGAGCACGACCACGCCTACATCTTCCAGAACCCCGACAAGCGCATCATCTTCGCCATTCCGTACGAGCACGACTTCACGCTGATCGGCACCACCGACGTGGAAGACACCGGACCGATCGGTGCGCCGAAGATCGATGCCGACGAAGTGCGCTACCTGTGCGACCAGGCCAGCCGCTACTTCGAACACCCGGTGCGGCCGGGCGACGTGGTGTGGAGCTACTCCGGCGTGCGCCCGCTGCTGGACGACGAGGCGAGCGACGCCTCCGCCGTCACGCGCGACTACCTGCTCGAGCTGGACACCGGCGCCGCGCCCTTGCTCAGCGTGTGGGGCGGCAAGATCACCACCTTCCGCAAGCTCGCAGAGGAAGCGGCCGACCTGCTGTGCGCGCCGCTCGGCGAACGGCGCGCGGCCTGGACCGACGGCGCGCTGCTGCCCGGCGGTGACCTGCGCGAATGGATCGGCGCGCCGCTGCGCCCCGACACCGATCTGCAGCGCTTCCAGCGCGCCTTGCAGGCCGCGCATCCGGCCCTGCCGGAGCGCCTGCTGCAGCGCTGGGCGCGCGACTACGGCAGCCGCGTGGCGCTGTTCCTCGACCGCAGCGGCGCCGGCGAGTGCGTCGCGCCCGGTGTGTACGAGGCCGAGCTGCGCTATCTGCACAAGCATGAGTGGGCACGGCACATCGACGACGTGCTGTGGCGCCGCACCAAGCTCGGCCTGCACTTGGCAGATGACGAGCGCGAGGCCGTCAGCGCCTGGTGGCAACGCGAGTTCGGCGCCAATTCGGCGGCCACCGCCAACCCGATGGAGAAGGCATGGAACTGACGCTGGAACGCGTCCGCAAGCAGGTGGGCCCCAGCACCCACCTGTACCCGATGGACCTGCGCCTGCAGCCGCAGGCAGTGACGGTGCTGCTCGGCGCCACGCAGGCCGGCAAGACCACGCTGATGCGACTGATGGCCGGGCTGGACGCGCCCAGCGAGGGCCGCGTCAAGGTCGATGGGCACGACGTCACCGGCGTGCCGGTGCGCGAGCGCAACGTCGCGATGGTGTATCAGCAGTTCATCAACTATCCGTCGATGAGCGTGTTCGACAACATCGCCTCGCCCCTCAAGCTGCGTGGCGGGAAGGACCGCGCGGCGATTGCGCGCCGGGTGGAGGAGCTGGCCGCGCGGCTGCACATCGAGCCCTTTCTGAAGCGCCTGCCGGCGGAGCTGTCGGGCGGTCAGCAGCAACGTGTGGCGCTGGCCCGCGCACTGGCCAAGAATGCACCGCTGATGCTGCTCGACGAGCCCCTGGTCAACCTGGACTACAAGCTGCGCGAGGAGCTGCGCGACGAGCTCTCGGCACTGTTCGCGGGCGGGGAGTCCACCGTCGTGTACGCCACCACCGAGCCCACCGAGGCGCTGCTGCTGGGCGGCTACACCGCGGTGATGGACCAGGGCGAGCTGCTGCAGTACGGACCCACCGCCGAGGTGTTCCACCACCCGCGCTCGATCCGCGTGGCGCGCGCGTTCAGTGATCCGCCGATGAACCTGGTGTCCGGGCACGCGGCCTCGCTGGGCGTGCAGCTGAGCAGCGGCTTGCAGCTCAGCGTGCCGCTGCCGCCCGGTGCCAAGGGCTTGTCGAGCGACCTCACGATCGGCCTGCGCGCGGGCGCCCTGCGCGTGCAGCAGCGGCCCGGTGACGTGGCGCTGCCGGGCACCGTGGAGCTGGCCGAGATCTCCGGCTCCGACACCTTCGTGCACGTG
>CAMLIZ010000125.1 GCA_946480245.1 uncultured Pseudomonadota bacterium | reverse complement strand
CCCAGGATGCCGATGCGCTGGCCGGCCAGCACGGTGCGGTTGATGTCGCGCACGATCACCGTGTCGCCGTAGCCGCAAGCCACGTCGCGCAGCGAGAGCATCGGGTTCGGCAGGCCCTGCGGCTCGCGAAACTGGAACGCGAAGTCGCCGGCCGTGAGCACCGGCGCGATCTTCTCCATGCGCGCCAGCGCCTTCACGCGGCTTTGCGCCTGCTTGGCCTTCGTGGCCTTGGCCTTGAAGCGGTCGATGAAGCGCTGCAGCTGGGCGATCTTGTCCTGCTGGCGCTCGAACGCCGACTGCTGCTGGCTCAGGCGCTCCGCGCGCATCTCCTCGAATGCGCTGTAGTTGCCGCCGTAGCGGGTGAGTTGCGCGTCGTCCAGGTGCAGCGTGACGCGGGTGATCGCGTCGAGGAACTCGCGGTCGTGGCTGATCACGATCATCGTGCCGGCATAGCGCTGGAGCCAGGCCTCCAGCCATACCAGCGCGTCCAGGTCGAGGTGGTTGGTGGGCTCGTCCAGCAGCAGCAGGTCGGCCGGGCACATCAGCGCGCGCGCCAGCTGCAGGCGCATGCGCCAGCCGCCGGAAAAGCTGTTCACCGGCGCGTCGAGCTGCAGCGGCTTGAAGCCCAGGCCGAGCAGCAGCGCCTGCGCGCGCGGGCGTGCGTCGAAGGCGCCGGCTTCCTCGAGCTGCACGTGGGCGTCGGCGATCGCGTGACCGTCGCCCGAGGCTTCCGCCGCCGCCAGCGCGGCCTGTGCCTCCACCAGCGGCAAGTCGCCCTGCAGCACGAACTCGGTGGCGCCGTCCTCGGTCTCGGGCATGTTCTGCGCCACTTCGCCGATGCGCCAGCGCGGCGGCATCTCCAGCTCGCCGGCGTCGGCCGGCAGCCGGCCGGTGAGCATGGCGAACAGCGACGATTTGCCGGCACCGTTGCGGCCGACCAGGCCGATCTTCTCGCCGGGGTTGAGCGTCACGCCGGCGTCTTGCAGCACGACCTTGGTGCCGCGGCGCAGCGTGATGTTCTTGAGGGTGATCATGGGAGGCGAGAGTGTACGAGGCGCGCTCGTATGATCCCGCGCATGAACGCACCCCGACGCCCCCGAGGCCTGACCACCCGCATCCTGCACGCCGACCGGCTGGGCGGCGTGGAACACGGCGCGGCGCACAAGCCGATGCATCCGAGCGCGGCCTTCAGTTTCGGCTCGGCGGCCGAACTGGTGGCGGTGTTCCAGGGCGAGAAGCCGGGCTCGGTGTATGCGCGCCAGGGCAACCCGACCACGGCGGCGCTGGAAGCCAAGATCAGCTTGCTGGAGGAGGCGCGGGCCACCGCCTGCTTTGCCACCGGCATGGGCGCGGTGAGCGCGGTGTTCCTCACGTTGCTGAAGGCCGGCGATCACCTCGTGGCCAGCCGCTACCTGTTCGGCAACACCAACAGCGTGATGGAGACGCTGCAGGGCCTGGGCATCGAGGTCACCCTGGTCGATGCCACCGAGGCCGCCCACGTGGCGGGCGCGTTGCGCCCCGAGACGCGCATGGTGTTCGTCGAGACGATCGCCAACCCGCGCACGCAGGTGGCGGACCTGGCCGGGATCGGCGCGCTGTGCGCCGAGCGCGGGCTGCTGTACGTGGTGGACAGCACGCTGACGCCGCCGGTGATGTTCCGCGCCCGCGACGTGCAGGCCGGGCTGGTGGTGCATTCGCTGTCCAAGGCGATCAGCGGGCACGGCAATGTGCTGGGCGGCGCGGTCTGCGACACCGGTCTCTTCGACTGGGCTGTGTACCCGAACATCCTGCCGGTCTATCGCAAGGGGCCGAGCGTGGCGTGGGGGCTGCTGCAGATCCGCAAGAAGGGCCTGCGCGACATGGGCGCCACCTTGCGTGCCGAGGATGCGCACCGCATCGCCACCGGCGCCGAGACGCTCACGCTGCGCGTGCCGCGCACCTGCGACAACGCCTTGCAGCTGGCGCAGTGGCTCGAAGCGCGGCCAGAGGTGGCCCGCGTGCACTATCCCGGCCTGCCGTCGCACGCCCAGCACGAGCGTGCAGCGGCACTGTTCGGCGGCCGCTTCGGCGCGCTGATGGCCTTCGAGCTGCAACCCGGCATCGACCCGCTGGCATTCCTGGACGCGCTGAAGGTCGCGATCGTCTCCAGCCACCTGGCCGACAACCGCACGCTCGCCATTCCCGTGGCACCCACGATCTTCTGGGAGGCCGGGCCCGAGCGGCGCGCCGAAATGGGCATTGCCGACGGGCTGATCCGCCTGTCGGTGGGCATCGAGGAGATCGACGACCTGCTGGCGGACTTCGAGCAGGCCCTGCGCGCCGTCTAGACCAGCTCGGCGCGGTGCTCCTGCAGCGCTTGCAGCACCATCGGCTTCAGGCCTTCGGCCTGGTGCAGGTCGATGTGACTGAACATCTCGCGCCGCATGCGCGGATCCCAGAACTTGCGGATGTGCGTGGCGATACCGCTGCGCGCCTCCTGCGGGTCGGGCATGGCGGCGAAGAAGTCGCCGATGTTGTTGGCCATGGTCACCAGGCGGTAGGGGTTCATGGGGCAACTCCTGCGGCTGAACACAAGCGGTGCGCGTGACTGTACGCCACCCAATCGGTGCCACGCGCGAAGCCGACCAGCGTGATGCCGGCCTGCTCGGCCGTGCGCACGGCCAGCGACGTGGGTGCAGAGATGGCGGCCAGCAAGCCGACACCCGCCCGCGCGGTCTTCTGCACCATCTCGAAGCTGGCGCGGCTGGTGATCGCAAAGAAGCCGTCGGCTGCGCGCCTTTGCTCGCGCGCCAGCGCGCCGATCAGCTTGTCCAGCGCGTTGTGGCGGCCGACGTCCTCGCACACGCATTGCAATGCGCCGCTCGCGCTGCACCAGGCGGCCGCATGCGTGGCGCCGGTGGCGGCCTGCAGCGGCTGGCGCGCGCGCAGATCGTGCATCGCGCGATTCAGTGCCTCGGGCTTCACGGTGATCGGCTGCACCGGCTCGCCGAGCGCCGGCAGGGCTTGTTCCAGGCTTTCCGCACCACACAGGCCGCAGCCGGTGCGGCCGGCCAGGGTGCGGCGGCGCTCCTTCAGGCGCACCAGGCAGCGGCTGGCGATCTCGATCTCCAGCACCACACCACGCGCTTCGGGCAGCACTTCCACGCCATGCAGGTCGGCAGCGCTGTCGATCAGGCCTTCGCTGAGCGAGAAGCCCATCGCGAAGTCTTCCAGGTCCAGCGGCGTGGCCAGCATCACCGCATGCGAGATGCCGTTGTACTGCAGCGCTACCGGTACCTCGTCGGCCACCCAGTCGTCGGCTTCGCGCAGGGTGCCGGCGTGGCAGGCGAGGGTGGGCAGTCGGCTTGCGCCCGGCGTGCTCACTTGGCGGGAGCCTCCTGCCCGTGCCGGCGCTGCGCCAGCAGCTGCAGCTGGGCATCACTGAAGCGGGTGTAGCGCTGCTGCCATTCGGACGGCTGCGCCACCTTGCTCACCTGCACCGCGGTCACCTTGTACTCCGGGCAGTTGGTGGCCCAGTCGGAGCTGTCGGTAGTGATGACGTTGGCGCCGCTCTCGGGGAAGTGGAAGGTTGTATAGACAACCCCGGGCGCCACGCGGTCGGTCAGCTCGGCGCGCAGCACGGTCTCGCCGGCGCGGCTGGCCACACCCACCCAGTCGCCGTGGGCGATGCCGCGCTCCTCGGCGTCGTGCGGGTGGATCTCCAGCCGGTCCTCGTCGTGCCACATCGTGTTGGGGGTGCGGCGGGTCTGCGCGCCCACGTTGTACTGACTGAGGATGCGGCCGGTGGTCAGCAGCAGCGGGTACTTGCGGGTGATCTTCTCTTCGCTGGCCACGTACTGGGTGACGATGAAGCGGCCCTTGCCGCGCACGAAGTGGCCCACGTGCATGATGGCCGTGCCCGCCTCGCCGGTGCTTTCGTTGCAGGGCCATTGCACGCTGCCCAGGCGGTCGATCTTCTCGTAGGTGACGCCGCGGAACGTGGGCGTGAGCGCCGCGATCTCGGCCATGATCTCGCGCGGATGGGCGTAGTTCATCGGCAGCCCCAGCGCATTGGCCAGGCGCTGCGTCACCTCCCAGTCGGCCAGGCCGGCAAGCGGGCGCATCACCTTGCGCACACGGGAGATGCGGCGCTCGGCATTGGTGAAGGTGCCGTCCTTCTCGAGGAACGAGGAGCCGGGCAGGAACACGTGCGCGTACTTGGCGGTCTCGTTGAGGAAGATGTCCTGCACCACCAGGCATTCCATCGCCATCAGCGCCTCGGCCACGTGCTGCGTGTCGGGGTCGGACTGCACGATGTCCTCGCCCTGGCAGTACAGGCCCTTGAAGCTGCCGTCGAGCGCGGCGTCGAACATGTTCGGGATGCGCAGGCCCGGCTCGGGATCGAGCTTGACGCCCCAGGCGGCCTCGAAATCGCCGCGCACCGTGCTGTCGCTGATGTGGCGGTAGCCGGGCAGCTCGTGCGGGAACGAGCCCATGTCGCACGAGCCCTGCACGTTGTTCTGGCCGCGCAGCGGATTCACGCCCACGCCTTCACGGCCCACGTTGCCCGTGGCCATGGCGAGGTTGGCGATCGCCATCACCGCGGTGGAGCCTTGGGCGTGCTCGGTGACGCCCAGGCCGTAGTAGATGGCCGCGTTGCCTCCGGTGGCGTACAGCCGCGCCGCGCCGCGCAATTGCGCGGCCGGCACGCCGGTGACGGCTTCCATCGCCTCCGGCGAGTTCTCGGGCCGCGCCACGAATTCGCGCCATTGCGCGAAGCTGGTGTCGTCGCAGCGCTCGGCGATGTAGTCGGCCGCGACCAGCCCTTCGGTGACGATCACGTGCGCCAGCGCGCTGAGCACCGCCACGTTAGTGCCGGGCTTGAGCTGCAGGTGGAATTGGGCGCGGATGTGCGGCGACTGCACCAGCTCGATGCGGCGCGGGTCGATCACGATCAGCTTGGCGCCTTGGCGCAGGCGGCGCTTCATGCGCGAGGCGAACACCGGGTGGGCGTCGGTGGGGTTGGCGCCGATCACCAGGATCACGTCGCTCTTTTCCACCGACTTGAAGGTCTGCGTGCCGGCCGAGGTGCCGTAGGTCTGGCCCAGGCCGTAGCCGGTGGGCGAATGGCACACGCGGGCGCAGGTGTCCACGTTGTTATTGCCGAAGCCGGCGCGCACCAGCTTCTGCACGATGTAGGTCTCTTCGTTGGTGCAGCGCGACGAGGTGATGCCGCCGACCGCGCCACGGCCGTGCTGGGCCTGGATGCGCTTGAACTCGTTGGCGGCGTAGGCGATGGCTTCGTCCCAGCTCACCTCCTGCCACGGATCGCTGATGCGCTTGCGGATCATCGGCGTGGTGATCCGGTCCTTGTGCGTGGCGTAGCCCCAGGCGAAACGGCCCTTGACGCAGGAGTGACCCTCGTTGGCCTGGCCGTTCTTCCACGGCGTCATGCGCACCACCTGCTCGCCCTTCACCTCGGCCTTGAAGCCGCAGCCCACGCCGCAGTAGGCGCAGGTGGTGACCACGCTCTTGCTCGGCATGCCGAGCGCGACCACGCTCTTTTCCTGCAAGGTGGCCGTGGGGCAGGCCTGCACGCAGGCGCCGCAGCTCACACACTCACTGTCCATGAAGGGCTGGTCCTGACCGGCCGACACGCGCGAGTCGAAGCCGCGGCCGCTGATGGTCAGCGCAAAGGTGCCTTGCGTGTCCTCGCAGGCGCGTACGCAGCGATTGCACACGATGCACTTCGCAGGGTCGTAGCTGAAGTACGGATTCGACTCGTCCTTCGTGTCCGCAAAGTGGTTGGCGCCTTCGAAACCGTAGCGCACCTCGCGCAGCCCCACCGCGCCGGCCATGTCCTGCAGCTCGCAGTCGCCGTTGGCGCTGCACGTCAGGCAGTCCAGCGGATGGTCGGAGATGTACAGCTCCATCACGTTGCGGCGCAGTTCCGCCAGCTTGGGGCTTTGTGTGCGCACCTTCATGCCAGCCTCGGCCGGCGTGGTGCACGACGCCGGGAAGCCGCGGCGGCCTTCCACCTCCACCAGGCACAGCCGGCAGGAGCCCCAGGGCTCCAGCGAATCGGTGGCGCACAGCTTGGGCACCATCGTGCCCACGTCGGCGGCGGCGCGCATCAGCGAGGTGCCGGCCGGCACCGTGACGCTCTGGCCGTCGATCTCCAGCGTGACCTGCTGTTCGGATTCGCGCTTCGGCGTGCCGAAATCGGGCTCGTTGAAAGACAACATCACAAACTCCTTCAGGCGGCTTGCCGGTCGCCCGCGGCCAGCCCGAAATCCGCCGGGTAGTGGTCGAGCGCGGACAGCACCGGGTAGGGCGTCATGCCGCCCATGGCGCACAGGCTGCCGTTGACCATGGTGTCGCACAGTTCGCGCAGCAGGTGCACCTGCTGCGGCCGGTTGGTGCCGGCCACGATGCGGTCGATCACCTCGGTGCCGCGCACGGCACCGATGCGGCACGGCGTGCACTTGCCGCACGATTCGATGGCGCAGAACTCCATCGCATAGCGCGCCAGCTGCGCCATGTCGGCCTGGTCGTCGTGCACCACGACGCCGCCGTGGCCCAGCACCAGGCCGGCAGCGGTGTAGGTGTCGTAGTCGAGCGGCAGATCCCACTGCGCCTCGGGCACGTAGGCGCCCAGCGGCCCGCCGACCTGGATGGCCTTGACCGGCCGGCCCGATGCCGTGCCGCCGCCCCAGTCGAACACCAGCTCGCGCAGGGTGACGCCGAACGGCAGCTCGAACAGCCCACCGTGCTTGATGTTGCCGGCGAGCTGGAACGGCATCGTGCCGCGCGAGCGCCCGGCGCCGAAGCCGGCGTAGAACTGGGGGCCCTTGGCAAGGATCGTGGGCACTGCCGCGAAGGTGAGCACGTTGTTCACCACCGTGGGCTGACCGAACAGCCCGCCCACCGCCGGCACCGGCGGCTTGGCTCGCACGATGCCGCGCTTGCCCTCCAGGCTTTCGAGCATCGCGGTTTCTTCGCCGCACACATAGGAGCCGGCGCCCACGCGCGTCTCGATGTCGAAGGCGCGGCCGCTGCCGAGCACGGACGCACCCAGCACGCCGGCCTGGCGCGCACGTGCCAGGGCGGCATTGAAGATCGCGATCGCATGCGGGTATTCGGAGCGGATGTACACGAAGCCCTTGCTGGCGCCGACCGCGAGTGCGGCGATCGCCATGCCTTCGATCAGCGAGAACGGGTCGCCTTCCATCAGCATGCGGTCGGCGAAGGTGCCGGAGTCGCCTTCGTCGGCGTTGCACACCACGTATTTCTGCGGCGCGGGCGTCTGCGCCACGGTGCGCCATTTGATGCCGGCCGGAAACGCGGCGCCGCCGCGGCCGCGCAGCTGGGTGTCCAGCACCTGCTGCACGATCGCCTCGGGCGGCAGCGCGAGTGCGGCCTTCAGCCCGGCCCAGCCACCGTGCGCGGCATAGTCGGCCAGCGACAGTGGATCGATCAGGCCACAGCGCGCAAACGTGAGGCGCTGCTGCTTGCGCAGGGCCGGCAGTTCGTCGATGGGGCCGAGCGCCAGCGGATGGTTGGTGCCCCAGTCGGCCTCGAACAGCGAGGCCACGTCGCTGGCCTGCACCGGCCCGAACGCGAGGCGGCCTTGCGGCGCCAACACCTCGACCAGCGGCTCGCGCCACAGCAGCCCGCGCGAGCCGTTGCGCACGATCTGCAACTGCAGCCCGCGCTGCTCGGCCTCCGCCGCGATTGCGGTGGCCACGTCGTCGGCGCCCACGGCGAGCGCGGCGGCGTCACGCGGCACGAAGATCGTGAGCAGACTCATGCCCGAGTCTCCTGTTGCAGCAGCGCGTCGAGCTTGTCTTTCGTCATTCGCGCATGCGGCCGGCCGTCGAGCATGACAGCCGGCGACATGGCGCAAAGGCCCAGGCAGTACACGGGCTCGACGTGACAGCCTGCGTGCTGGCGCGCCTGCGCCAGCAGCGCCTCGCCGCCCATCGTGCGGCACGACTCGGCGCGACATACCTGCAGCACCGGGCCGGACACCGGCTCGGTGCGGAATTGGTGGTAGTAGGTGAGCACGCCATGCACTTCGGCGCGCGAAAGATTCAACGCCTGCGCGATGCGCCCTACCGCCTGCTCCGGGACATGGCCGAGCGCCTCCTGGATGCCGTGCAGCACGGGCAGCAGGGCACCGTCGAGATGGCGGCGCTCCTCGATGACGCGGTCAACCGCGGCCAGGTCCGGAACAGGGGAGGGTGTCATGCGCAGGTCAAAGGTCAATGGAAGAGGACGGCCGCCTTCTGTAGCGCGATCCACACGCCGATCAGGAACGGTATACCCACGGCAGCCCAGGCCACCACGCCCAGTGCACCGAACCCGCCACGAGCGGCCGACTCGGCGTCGGCCGTGGTGGTGGCCAGCGACTCGTGCTGCAGCGCGCGCTCGCGTGCCAGCTCTTCGTCGGTCATGTGGTTGCTCGGGTCCACCGGCTTGACCAACAGGTTGCAGATGAAGCCCACCAGCAGCATGCCGGCGAGGATGTACAGCGTGCGGTCGTACACCAGGGTGCGGGCGACGCCGGCGTCCAGCTGCGCCTGGCGCAGGTTGGCGATCAGCATCGGGCCGATCACGCCGGCCACCGACCATGCGGTGAGCAGGCGGCCGTGGATGGCGCCCACCATCTGCGTGCCGAACATGTCGGCCAGGTAGGCCGGCACGGTGGAAAAGCCGCCGCCGTACATCGTGAGGATGGCGCACACCACGATGACGAACAGGCCGGCTGCGCCCATGTGACCCAGCGTGGGCATCAGGCAGTACAGCGCGATGCCGAGCACGAAGAACGTGAAGTAGGTGTTCTTGCGGCCGATGAAGTCCGACACCGAGGCCCAGAACAGGCGCCCCAGACTGTTGAACAAGCTGATCAGGCCCACCAGCCCGGCGGCGGCGGCCACAACGGCCGCCTTCTGCTCGGGTGTCATCGCGGCGCCGCCCGTGTCCACGCCGATCAGCTTGGCACCGAACACGTCCTGCAGCATCGGCGAGGCCATCGCGATCACGCCGATACCGGCCGTCACGTTCAGGCACAGCACGCCCCAGATAAGCCAGAACTGCGGCGTCTTCCAGGCCTTGGACAGGTGCACGTGCTTGCGCGTGATCATCGCGGCGCCAGCGGTCGCGGGCGCGCTCCAGCCTCGCGGGCTCCAGCCCGTGGGGGCCACGCGGAACCCGAAGGCACCGATCGACATGGCCAGGAAGTAGATGCCGCCCATCACGATCAGCGTCGTCGCCACACCATTGCCGCCCGCCGGCGAGAACGCCTTCATCAGCGCAACGGCGATCGGCGCACCGATCATCGCACCGCCGCCGTAGCCCATGATCGCAAAGCCGGTGGCCATGCCTCGACGGTCAGGGAACCACTTGATCAGCGTGGACACGGGCGTGATGTAGCCCAAGCCCTGGCCAACGCCACCCAGGATGCCGCAGCCCAGCCACACCAGCCAGAGCTGGTGGATGGCCACGCCGACGCCACCCAGCGCCATGCCACCGCCCCAGCACAGCGCGGCGATGAAGCCGGCCTTGCGCGGGCCTGCATGCTCGAGCCAGCCGCCCCACAGCGCGGCCGACACGCCGAGCATGATGATGAACAGCGTGAACGTGAAGCTCACCGACGGCACGGTCCAGTTGCACTGCGTGCTCACCAGCTCCTGCATCCAGCCCTGGCCTGCACAGGCCGCGGCGTTGGCCGGGTTGAGCAGCTTGGTCATCGGCAACCAGAACACCGAGAAGCCATACGCCATGCCGATGCACAGGTGGATTGCCAATGCGCATGGCGGCACGAGCCAGCGATTGAATCCGGGACCCGCCACCGTGCGCTCTTTGTCGAGCAGCCCTGGGGCGCCTGCGTGCGGCGCCTCACCTAATCCCATCACAGCCGACATGCTGTTCCCTTTCGTAAGTTGTCTAAGAATGCACTCCCGTGCTGGCGCCGCAATGTACTGCCCACTTTGCAAACGCGCTACGGTGTTGTCTCCTGCCAATGCCTCCCTGGCCTTCGAGGTGGTTTTGTTCTCCGCTTGTAATCAGAGAACCACCAACAGTTTCACGAACTCGGGGTACATGCTTGTGACAGCGGCACGCGCGGCGCCGCGCGCTTGCGCACAATCGTGCGCTTCGCACGCCTGCACAAATGGGGCGGCGGCGGCATGACAAACAACAGGGACCATGATGAAGCGACGCGAGTCACTGAAACTTCTTGCGGCCTCGACCGCAACACTGGCGCTTCCCGCGCTGGCGCAGGAAAAGCGCATCGTCCTGGGGCAATCCTGCGCGCTGACGGGGCCCGCCGCGCAGCTGGGCATCCAGTTGCGAGCCGGCGCGATGACCTACTTCGACCAGATCAACGCGGCCGGCGGGGTGAACGGCCATCGCATCGAGCTCGTGTCGCTGGATGACGGCTACGAGCCCGACCGATGCAAGGCCAACACCGAGCGCCTGATACGCGAGAACGTGTTCGCGCTGTTCGGCTATGTGGGCACGCCGACCTCGCTGGCCGTGCTGCCGATGATCAACGAAGCCAAGATCCCGTTCTTCGGGCCGTTCACCGGCGCCGAAGGGCTGCGTGACCCGTTCAGCCGCTACGTGTTCCACCTGCGCGCTTCGTACTTCCAGGAAACCGAGTTGATCGTCAAGCAGCTCACCGAACTGGGCCTGCACAAGATCGCGGTGTTCTACCAGGACGACGCCTACGGCAAGGCCGGCTACGAAGGGGTGAGGCGCGCGCTGAAGCGGCGCAACCTGGAGCCGGTGGCGCTGGGCACGGTGGTGCGCAACAGCGTGGACGTGGCCAAGGCCGTGAAGGACATCGTGCCGCACTGGCCCGACGCGATCGTGCAGATCAGCGCGTACAAGTCCTGCGCCGCCTTCATCCGCCAGGCGCGCAGCGCCGGCTACGGCGGCACCTTCTTCAACGTGTCGTTCGTGGGCACGCAGGCGCTGGCCGACGAACTCGGCCGCGCCGGCAACGGCGTGGTCGTCAGCCAGGTGATGCCGTTCCCGTTCTCCACCTCGATCGCGATCTCGCGGGAGTACCTGGAGGCGATCCGCAAGGCCGGAGGCGACAACAAGCCCAACTACTCCAGCATCGAGGGCTACCTGGACGCCAAGGTTTTCGTCGAAGGCCTGCGGCGCGCCGGCGCCAACCCCACGCGCGACACGCTGATTGCCGGGCTGGAGTCGATGCAGAACATGGACTTCGGCGGCTTCAACGTCAACTTCGGCTCCCGGCGGCACATGGCGTCGAACTTCGTAGATCTGTCGATGCTCACCGAGGACGGCAAGGTGCGTCACTGATGTCTCCTGTGTCGCGGTCACGCGGTATATGCACCGAGTGACATAAGAGCTCTGGCGGCTCACACTGAATCTACCGGGCAAAGGCCGTGTGCTCAATATGAGCGCATCGGCCGATGCCTTATGCTGAGCAACGCCTAAAGTCCGGAGGCGCCATGCGACACGCCGTCACGATCAAGCCGCAGTGGACGATTCGCCACCCCGAGGGCGGCACGCTGGTGCCGCGCCTGGTGGACCTGCTGGTGCAGGTGCATGAAGACGGCAGCCTGCTGTCGGCATGCCAGCATGCGGGCACCTCGTACCGCCACGCCTGGGGGCTGGTGCGCCAGGGCGAGGCCATGTTCGGCGCACCGCTGCTCCACATGGAGCGCGGCAAGGGCTCCACGCTGACGCCTCTGGGCGAGAAGCTCGTGTGGGCCGACCGGCGCATCGCGGCGCGCCTGTCGCCGGTGCTCGACAGCCTGGCCTCCGAGCTCGAAGTGGAGATCGAGAAGGTGCTGTGCGCGGTGCCCGACATCCTGCGCATCCAGGCCAACCACGGCTTTGCGGTGGAGAAGCTCCACGAGATCCTGAACCGGGCACAAGTGCCGGTGGACCTGAAGTACGTGGGCAGCGAGGAGGCGGTGATCGCACTGCACGGCGGCGAATGCGACGTGTGCGGCTTCCCGGTGCCCGTGGGCGAATACGAGCGGCCGGTGGTGGAGCACTACCGGCGCTGGCTCGACCCGCAGGTGCACTGCCTGATCCACGTGGCCACGCGGCGCCAGGGGCTGATGCTCGCACCGGGCAATCCAAAGCGCATCTACGGCCTGAAGGATCTGGCGGCGCCGGGCGTGCGGTTCGTCAACCGCCAACAGGGCTCGGGCACGCGCCTGTTGCTGGACCTGATGCTGGCGCGCGAGGGCATCGAGCCCTCCACGATCACTGGCTACACGCAGTGCGAATACACGCATGCCGCCGTGGCGGCCTACGTGGCCAGCGGCATGGCCGACGTGGGCCTGGGCGTGGAGACGCCGGCGCGACGCTTCCGGCTCGAGTTCCTGCCGCTGCAAACGGAGAACTACTTCCTGCTGTGCCCGCGCCCGGCGCTGGAGACGCCGCTGATGATGGAAGTGCTGTCCATGCTGCGCGACGACGCCTATCGCCGTGCGGTGAACGAACTGCCGGGTTACGACGCCACCGGCTCCGGCGCGGTGCGCGCGGTGGGCGAGCAATTGCCCGAGCTGCGGGTGCGGCCGCCACGGCGCGCGCGCGCTCCCGCTGCACGATGAGGCGCGCGTTCGCGCTGCTGGCGCTGCTGCTCGCACCCTTGTGCGCGCTGGCGCAGACGCTCAGCCTCACTTTCGAGGACGGGCTGGATCCGCGCACGCAGCCACAGGCCGCCGAATGGAACCAGGCCGTGTTGCAGGCATTGCAGCAAGTGCACCTGCAGGCGATGCTGTTCCCCACGGGCAAGGTGGTCGACAGCGCGCAGGGCCTGGCGCTGGTGCGTGCCTGGGGCGAGGCCGGCCACGCCATCGGCAACCACACCTACGCCCATCGCAACTTCAACTCGCCGCGCGTCAGCCTGCCCGACTTCAGCGCCGACGTGCTGGCCGCCGACGCGCTGTTGCGCGACATGCCCGGCTTCAGGCCGCGCCTGCGCTTCCCGTATCTGCACGAGGGCGAGTCGGCCGACAAGCGTGACGGGCTGCGCGACTGGCTGCAACTGCACGGCTACGAGCGTGCGCCGGTAAGCATCGACACCAGCGACGCCTACTACAACCAGCGCTTCGTGGCCTGGCGCCAGCAGCATGCGCATGCCGATGCCACGCGCTGGCGCCACGCCTACCTCGAGCACCTCTGGGGCCGGGCCCAGTACTACGATGGCCTGGCGCGGCGCCTGCTCGGGCGACACGTGCCGCATGTGATGCGCCTGCACCTGAACGCGATCAACGCAGCCTTCCTGCCGCAGGTGATCGAGATGTTCCAGTCGCGAGGGTGGACCTTCGTGTCGCCGCTGCAGGCCTACGAAGACCCGCTGTACCAGCATCCGGTGGACACGCTGCCGGCAGGCGACGGCGTGCTGTGGGCGCTGGCGCGGCGCGACCATCTTGCCGGCCTGCGTCATCCACCGGAGGACGCGGCCTATGAGAAGCCCAAGCTCGACAAGCTGGGCTTGTAGGCAATCATCCCGGCCGTCAGTACGCGGTGACCGTGAAGTTGGTCGAGTGGAAGTCCATCCCGCCGGACGACGAGGTGATTTCGTAGCCGTATTGCACGTCGCCCACTGTTTCATCGGCGACCCACCCGAGGTTCCTCAGGTAGCGCAGGATGGCCAGTGCGTCGACGGCC
>CAMLIZ010000124.1 GCA_946480245.1 uncultured Pseudomonadota bacterium | reverse complement strand
GTGAAGGCGCTGCAGGACGACCAGTTCATCCCGGTGATCAGCCCGATCGGCTTCGGCGAGGAGAACGAGAGCTACAACATCAACGCCGATGTGGTGGCGGGCAAGCTGGCCGAAGTGCTGCGCGCCGAGAAGCTGCTGCTGCTGACCAACACTCCCGGCGTGCTGGACAAGTCCGGTCAGCTGCTCACCAACCTGTCGGCGCGCGAGATCGACGAGCTGTTCGCCGATGGCACGCTCTCCGGCGGCATGCTGCCGAAGATCGCCTCGGCGCTCGATGCCGCCAAGAGCGGCGTCAACACGGTGCACATCATCGATGGCCGCGTGCCACATGCGCTGCTGCTCGAAGTGCTGTCCGACCAGGCCTACGGCACGATGATCCGCTCCCATTGATGCAGCGCGCGCCGGCAGCGCAGACGGTCTGGCTGTTCGACCTGGACAACACGCTGCACAACGCGGCGCATGCGGCGTTCCGCATGGTCGACCGCTCGATGAACGACTACATCGAGCGCGAGCTGGCGGTAAGCGCCGAGGAGGCGGACTACCTGCGCCGCCACTACTGGGCCCGCTACGGCGCCACCTTGCTCGGCCTGCAGCGGCATCACGGCGTGCGGCCGCTGCACTTCCTGGAGCAAACCCACCGCCTTCCCGGTCTCGAGGGCAGGGTGCACGGTCATCCGCACGATTTCTCCGCACTCGAGCGGCTGCCCGGCCGCAAGCTCATCCTCACCAACGCGCCAGCGGGCTACACCGCCCGGGTGTTGCGCGCGCTCGGCATCGCGCATGTGTTCGACGGGGTGATCACCATCGAGGACATGCGGATGTTCGGCCATTGGCGGCCCAAGCCCGATGCGCGGATGTTCCGTCGCCTGGTGGCGCGGCTGCGAACCACGCCGGGCCGCTGCGTGCTGATCGAAGACACGCTCGCGCACCAGAAGGCTGCGCGAGGTGTGGGAATTCGCACGGTTTGGATGCAAAGGTGGCTGCGACAAGGGCAACATGGACCTGAAGTTCGTGTTTACCTGCACCGGCGGCCCGCATACGTGTGTGCCAGAATCACTTCGCTACAACAATTGCCAAAGCGCGTGCGGCGATGATCGACCCAACCGATCCCGAAGGCCCAGGCGACGGGCTGCAAGACCCCCAGGCGCTCGTCACCGAATCGCCGGAGGCGGAGGGCACCACGAGCCGCAAGCGCCCCAAGCCGGGCGAGCGCCGCGTGCAGATCCTGCAGACGCTGGCCTCGATGCTCGAACAGCCGGGCGCCGACCGCATCACCACCGCTGCACTGGCCGCCAAGCTGCAAGTTTCCGAGGCGGCCCTGTACCGCCATTTCGCGAGCAAAGCCCAGATGTTCGAAGGGCTGATCGACTTCATCGAATCCAGCCTCTTCACGCTGATCAACCAGATCGCCGAGCGCGACACCGACGGCATACAGCAGGCCCGCAAGATCGTCACCGTGCTGCTGCAGTTCGGCGAGAAGAACCCCGGCATGACGCGCGTGATGGTGGGCGATGCGCTGGTGTTCGAGAACGAGCGGCTGCTGGTGCGCATGAACCAGTTCTTCGAGCGCATCGAGTCGGCGCTGCGCCAGAGCCTGCGCCTGCACGCCGAGGCCACGGCCGCCGCCATGCCCACCGTGCAAGCGAATGCCCAGGCGTCGGTGATCACCGCGTTCATCGTCGGCCGCCTGCAGCGCTACGCGCGCTCGGGCTTCAAGCGCAATCCCACCGAGCAGCTCGACGCCGCGCTGCAGTTGCTGACCGCCTGAATCCGCAGTTCCCATGCTGACCGTCGACGTCGGCGGCGAGCCGCTGTGGCTGCTGCCCGAGAAGGCCGTATTCGTGCCCCGGCTGCGCACGCTGCTGGTGGCTGACGCCCATCTCGGCAAGGCGGTGTCGTTCCGGCGCTGGGGGGTGCCGGTGCCGCGCGGCACCACCAGCGACACGTTGCAGCGCCTGCAGGCTCTGGTGCGGCGGCACGGCGTGCAGCACGTGGTGTTCCTCGGCGACTTCCTGCATTCGGAGCGCGCCCATGCGCCGGCCACGTTGGCCGTGCTGGCCGAGTGGCGCCGTCAGCACGCCGAACTGCGCCTGACGCTGGTGCGCGGCAATCATGACAACCGCGCCGGCGATCCGCCCTCCGGACTCGGCTTCACGGTGGTGGACGAGCCGCTGGTGCTCGGCGCGCTGGCCCTGTGCCATCACCCGCAGCAGGTGCCCGGCGCCTACGTGCTCGCCGGCCACCTGCACCCCTGCGTGAGCATCGGTCGGGGCCTCGACCGGCTGCGGTTGCCGTGCTTCTGGCTCGGGGAACATGCCGGCGTGCTGCCGGCCTTCGGCGCCTTCACCGGCATGCACCACGTCAGCCCCGGCGATGGGGACCGGCTCTATGCCATCGCGGACCAGCAGGTGCTGCCGGTGGCCTGAAGGCCTGCCGTCTAAACTGCCGCCGCCATGAGCATGCTTGCCTCGATCGAATCGCTGCTGACTCGCGCCGACCAGTTGCTGGCGCGCCTCGAAACCGTGCTGCCGCACGCGCCGACGGCGCCCGACTGGAACGCCTCCATTGCCTTCCGCTATCGCAAGCGCGCCGGCAGTGGCACGCTGGAGCCGGTACGCCACGTGGCGGCGATTCGCCTGCAGGCGCTGCAGGAGATCGACGCGCAGAAAGAGCGCATGCTGCGCAACACCGAGCAGTTCGTGCGGGGCCGACGTGCCAACAACGTGCTGCTCACCGGTGCCCGCGGCACCGGCAAGAGCTCGCTGATCAAGGCCTGCCTGAACGAGTTCGCGCCGCAGGGGCTGCGGCTGATCGAGGTGGACAAGGCCGACCTCGTCGACCTGCCGGACATCGTCGACCTCGTCGCGGCGCGCCCCGAGCGCTTCATCGTGTTCTGCGACGACCTCAGCTTCGACGAGGGCGAGCCGGGCTACAAGGCGCTGAAATCGGTGCTCGACGGCTCGGTGGCGGAAGCCACCGAGAACCTGCTGATCTATGCCACCAGCAACCGGCGCCACCTGCTGCCGGAGTACATGAAGGAGAACCTCTCCTATACGCACACCGACGATGGCGAGGTGCATCCGGGGGAGGTGGTGGAGGAGAAGATCTCGCTGTCCGAGCGCTTCGGGCTGTGGATCAGCTTCTACCCATTCAGTCAGCCCGAGTACCTGGCCATCGTGGCGCAGTGGCTGCGCCACTTCGGCATCGACGAGGCCGCCATTCGTGCCGCGGCCCAGGAATCGCTGGTGTGGGCGCTGGAGCGCGGCTCCCGCTCGGGCCGGGTGGCCTACCAGTTCGCACGCGACTACGCGGGGCGGCACGGTGGCTGAGCGGGTGCCGGTGGAGGTGGCCGTGGGCGTGCTGGTCGACCGGCAGGGCCGCTTCCTTCTCACCTCCCGGCCCGAAGGCAAGCCCTATGCGGGCTACTGGGAGTTCCCCGGCGGCAAGCTGGAGGCCGGCGAGAGCGTGGAGCAGGCGCTGCGCCGCGAACTGCACGAGGAACTGGGCATCACGATCGGCACGGCCACGCCCTGGAAGGTGGAGATGTTCGACTATCCGCACGCGCTGGTGCGGCTGAACTTCTGCAAGGTGTTCGCGTGGGCCGGCGAGTTGGACATGCGCGAGGGTCAGCAGATGGCCTGGTGCACGCTGCCGGTGGTCGTGCAGCCGGTGCTGCCAGGCACTGTGCCGGTGCTGCAGTGGTTCGCTGCGGAGCAGGGGTTCCAGGGGCGCACGCATGCCGGCTGATTACACTCCCACGATGGATACAAGCTGGCTCGACGCCGTGAAATGGGACCGCGACGGCCTGGTGCCGGCGATCGCCCAGGAGCAGGGCACGGGCGACGTGCTGATGTTCGCCTGGATGAACCGCGAGGCGCTGCAGCGCACGGCGGCCCTGGGCGAGGCCGTGTATTGGAGCCGGTCGCGCGCTCGCTTGTGGCACAAAGGCGAGGAGTCGGGCCACACCCAGCAGGTGCACGAGATCCGCCTCGATTGCGACAACGACGTGGTGTTGCTCAAGGTCTCGCAGCGCGGCCACGAGCCCGGCATCGCCTGCCACACCGGGCGCCACTCTTGCTTCTATCAGCGTTACGAGAACGGGCAATGGCATGCCGTCGAGCCTGTCCTGAAGGACCCGGAAGCGATCTACAGATGAACGACACACTGGCACGGCTGGGCGCGGTGATCGAGTCGCGCAAGGGCGCCGACCCCGACAGCAGCTACGTGGCTCGCCTGTTCCACAAGGGCACCGACGCCATCCTGAAGAAGATCGGCGAAGAAGCCACCGAGACCGTGATGGCGGCCAAGGACGGTGACGCCCGCAAGATCGTGTACGAAGTGGCCGACCTGTGGTTCCACTCGATGGTGGCGCTTGCGCATTTCGGCCTGACGCCCGCGGACGTGCTGGCCGAGCTGGAGCGGCGCGAAGGCTTGTCGGGGCTGGAGGAGTTCGCGCTGCGCAAGGCCCGGCAGCGCGACGGCGAGGAATCGAAATGAACGACGTGATCGACCTGGACGAACGCGACCGCTCGCTGAAGACGATAGGCCATGTGAGCTACCTGCTGCACACCATCGTGGCAGTGGGCGCCGTGCTGCCCACCCTGCAAGCCAGCGTGCTGCTGCTGGTGATCGCCTTCATCCTCGACTTGGTCAAGAAGGACGACGCCGCCGGCACCTGGCAAGAATCCCACTTTCGCTGGCGCATCCGCACGGTGCTGTGGTGCGGCGCGCTTTACCTGATCACCGCCCCGTTGTGGCTGCTGTTCTTCGTGCCCGGGTGGATCGCGTGGACGGCCATTTCAATCTGGTTCCTCTACCGCATCGTGCGGGGCTGGCTCAGCCTCAAGGACAACCGACCCGTCGCCTGACATGAACTGCATCTTCTGCAAGATCGCCGCCGGCGAAATCCCGTCGAACAAGGTGCACGAGGACGCCGAATTCCTCGCGTTCCACGACATCCGCCCGCATGCACCGGTGCACTTCCTCGTGATTCCGAAACGCCACATCGCGTCGCTGGCGCACGTGCAGGAGGCTGACGCACCGATGCTGGGCCGGCTGATGGCGCTGGTGCCGCGCCTGGCACGGGAAAACGGGCTCGAATCGGGTTTCAAGACCGGCATCAACACCGGGCGCGACGGCGGACAGGAGGTGGATCACCTGCATATTCACGTTCTGGGCGGCTGGAAAAAGGCCTGACGCACCCCAACTCATAAAATCGCGGATTGGTCCTACTAGGAGAGACGTCATGGGTTCCTTCAGCATTTGGCACTGGTTGATCGTGCTGCTGGTGGTTGTGCTGATCTTCGGCACCAAGAAGCTGAAGAACATCGGCAGCGACCTCGGCTCGGCCGTACACGGCTTCAAAGAGGGCATGAAGGGCGGCGCCGCCGATGGCGGGCAGCAGCCGTTGCCCCCGAACCAGCAGGTGAGCACCTCCGCACCGAAGGCCAGCGACCCCAACACCGTCGACGTGGAAGCCAAGCAGAAGTCGTGATCGATTTCGGCTTCGACAAGCTGGCGCTGATCGGCGCGGTGGCGTTGATCGTCATCGGGCCGGAGAAGCTACCGCGAGTCGCGCGCACCGTCGGCCACATGATCGGCCGCGCGCAGCGCTACGTGGCCGAGGTGAAAGCCGAGGTCAACCGCTCGATCGAACTCGAAGAGCTGAAGAAGATGAAGACCGAGTTCGAGGACGCCGCGCGCGACGTGCACAACAACGTGAGCCGCGAGATCCACGAGGCCGCCAGCGACATGCAACAGACCTGGAACGAGGCAAGTGCTTTCGAGCCGATGCCTTCCATCGGCGCCGGCACGGCCTACAAGCGGCCCAAGAAGAACTGGCGCGTCAAGCGCGCAGCGGTGCCGCAGTGGTACAAGCAGCGCAACGGCGTGCGCACGCACGCGCAGTCCGGGGCGGCGCGTGTGGCCCGTTTCCGTCCGCCGCGCCGGCCTTGAAGCGATGAGCGCACCCAACCCCGGCCCCGACGAACTCGAGGGCACCGAGCAGCCTTTCGTCGCGCACCTGATCGAATTGCGCGACCGGCTCATCCGCGCGGTGATCGCGATCGGCATTGCCTTTGCGGTACTGTGCATCTGGCCGTCGCCCGGTGGCTTGTACGACCTGCTGGCCGCGCCCCTGGTGGCTACCTTGCCCAAAGGCGCCACGCTGATCGCGACCAACGTGATCTCGCCGTTCCTCGTGCCGCTGAAGATCACGCTGTTGGCGGCGCTGCTGCTGGCGCTGCCCGTGGTGCTTTACCAGCTGTGGGCGTTCGTGGCGCCTGGCCTGTACAGCCACGAGAAGAAGCTGGTGCTGCCGCTGGTGGTTTCCAGCACGTTGCTGTTCCTGCTCGGCGTGGCGTTCTGCTACTTCTTCGTGTTCGGCAAGGTGTTTCACTTCATCCAGAGCTTCGCACCCAAAAGCATCACCGCGGCGCCCGACATCGAGGCCTACCTCGGCTTCGTCCTCACGATGTTCCTCGCCTTCGGCGCTGCATTCGAGGTGCCGGTGGCGGTGGTGGTGCTGGCGCGGGTGGGCGTCGTCAGTGTCGAGAAGCTGCGCAGCTTCCGCTCGTACTTCATCGTGCTCGCCTTCATTGTGGCGGCGGTGCTCACGCCGCCCGACGTGGTGTCGCAGCTGTCCCTGGCGATCCCCATGGTGCTGCTGTACGAGGTGGGCATCTGGGCCGCGCAGATCTTCATCAAGCACACCAAGGCGCCGGAAGACGCCGAAGCCTGATCGCGCCGCCCGCGGCGCTCGTCAGTCGGCGCGGCCGAGCGGCTGCGGCGGCGGCCGCTGCGCCACCTGCACCTTCAGCTGCATTGCCTTGCTGCCGCGCTGCACGCCCAGCGTGACCTCGCTCCGGGGCTTGAGGGCGGCCACCGCGTTCAGCAACTGGGCGGTGTTGGTCACCGGCGTGTCACCCACCTTCACCACCACGTCGCCCGGGTGCATGCCGCCCTTGCTGGCCGGGCCGTCCTGCAGCACGCCGGTGATCAGCACGCCGCGCTCGATCGGCAGCTTGAAGTTCTCCGCGAACTCCGGCGTCAGGTCGCGCGGCTCCACACCGATCCAGCCCCGCGTGACGCGACCTTCGCGGATCAGGCTGTCCATCACCTGGCGCGCGGTGTCCGCGGGAATTGCGAAGCCGATGCCCAGGCTGCCGCCGGTACGCGAGAAGATCGCCGTGTTGATGCCCACCAGGTTGCCGTTCACGTCGACCAGTGCGCCGCCCGAATTGCCCGGATTGATGGCGGCGTCGGTCTGGATGAAGTTCTCGAAGGTGTTGATGCCGAGTTGATTGCGACCAAGCGCGCTGATGATGCCGGAGGTGACGGTCTGCCCCACGTTGAACGGGTTGCCGATCGCCAGCACCACGTCGCCCACCTGCAGCTTGCCCACGTCGGCCAGGCGTACCGCCGGCAGCTTGTCGAGCTGCACGCGCAGCACGGCGAGGTCGGTCTCCGGGTCGGTGCCGACGACCTTGGCGCGCACCTGGCGGCCATCGGCGAGTTGCACCTCGATGTCGGCCGCGCCCTCGATCACGTGGTTGTTGGTGAGCAGGTAGCCGTCGGGTGACACGATCACGCCGGAGCCCAGCCCCACCTGCGGCTGGGCCGGCTCCGAGCCGCGCTCACCGAAGAAGAAGCGGAACCACGGGTCTTGGGCGTGCGGGTTGCGCCCGCCAGCCTTGCTGGCTGCGATGGACACCACGGCAGGCGCCGCGGCCTTCGCGGCGCTGCTGTAGCTGCTGGGCGCCGGACCCACCACGGCGGGCAGCATCATCGCTGATGGCGCGGCCGGCAGTGCGCGCGGCAGGGGGCTGCGCTGCAGCCAATCCGGCTTGAAGGTGGCCACGACGAACAGCAGCGCCACCGCCACCGTGACCGCTTGGGAAAAAATCAGCCAGATCTTGCGCATGTTGGAGCGCCTCTTCCACCATGCCAGTCGCCTGCATCGAACCCGATGCCAACCTGAACCCGCTTCTGGCGGTGAGCGCTCCGCAGATTATGGAGTGTCAGAACGCGACGTTCAGGCCGACGCTGTACAGGTCGACCTTGGGCTTCTCGCCAAAGGCCTTGAGGCCGTAGCGCTCCCACTCCGCGCGTATGCCCATGGTGGATGACAAGTTGTACTGCACGCCCAGTCCGCCCGTCACGTCGGTGCCGCGCTCGCTTCCTTCGGGCAGGCGCACGCGCTCGTTGGCCACGCCCAGGCGGCCGAGCACCGACCATTTCGGGTTCACTGGCAAGGTAGCCACCGCGTCCAGGAAGGGGCCATCGGCCTTGGCGTCGGCGCCATTGCCGCTCAGCCGGCCGAGCCAGACCCAGCCCAGTTCCACCCCAAAGTTCGGCGTGATTGCATAGCCGCCATACAGCTTGTAGCCGGCACCGCCGTTGGAGCCATCGAGCACGCTGCCAAAGTTGTTGGCCTGCCAGTCGGGTTTTCCGGCGCTGACACCGGCGTAGGCATGCGGCGCCTGCAGCCCTTCGCCTGACTGGGCACAAACAGGTAGTCCCGTGGCCGCGCCAAGTGCCAGCACGGCCAGGAAACGAGAAGCTCGCAAGGGGAAATGTTTCGTCATGTACTGCTCCTTCTGACGATCAAACGGATGCCGCGCCACGGGGGTGACCTGAGCAGTGGTCCTGCAAGCAGCGTGCGCGCGCCGCACAATGCCGCGATGACTGCTCGCCCCGCCGCCGCTTCCTTGTTGGCCATCACCATGGGCGATCCCTGTGGCATTGGGCCGGAGATCGTGCTGCGCAGCGTGGCAGCCGGTCAGGCGCCGGGCAGTGTGGTGGTGGGCGATGTGGGCGTGATGCGGCGTGCCGCGCGCCAGCTGGGCCTGCAGCTGCCTGTGCTGCAGCTCGACAGTCTTTCAGAAGCGGCGCTAGCCCCGGCGGGCAGCTTGCCGGTATGGCAGCCACCGGGCCTCGTACACGGGCTCGACGCGCTGCCGATGGGCCAGGTGGCAGCGTCAGCAGGAGCCGCCGCCGCACGCTGCATCGAGGCGGCGGCGCGAGCGGCAATGGCGGGCGAAGTGGCGGGCATCGTCACTGCGCCAGTGCACAAGGAGGCCCTGGCCGCAGCCGGCGTGCCTTATCCAGGCCATACGGAAATGTTGCAGGCCCTCGCTGCAGGTGACGATGCCGAGGCGCCACCGGTGCGCATGATGCTGGCCAACGACGAATTGCGCACTGTGCTGGTGACGATCCACATGTCGCTGCGCAGCGCGATCGAGCACGTGACGTTCGATGCGGTGCTGCAGACGCTGCACATCGCGCACCGCGCTGCCGCAGCCTGGGGCGAGCGCGCGCCGCGCATCGCGGTGGCCGGGCTCAACCCGCATGCCGGCGAGGGTGGGCTGTTCGGCGACGAGGAGGTGCGCATCATCGGGCCTGCGGTGCAGGCCGCACGCGCGGAGGGCATCGACGCCCGTGGGCCTTATGCACCCGACACCGTGTTCATGCGCGCACGCAATGCGCCACCTGCGCACCCGGGTGAGTTCGACATCGTCGTGGCCATGACGCATGACCACGGCTTGATACCTGTCAAGTACCTTGGCGTGGAGCAGGGCGTGAACGTGACGCTGGGCTTGCCGTTCGTGCGCACGAGCCCCGACCACGGCACGGCGTTCGACATCGCGGGTACCGGAAAGGCCGACCCGGCAAGCTTGCAGGCGGCATGGCGCATGGCGCGCCGTCTGGCGCAGGCATGATGCTTCAGTGGCGCGTGGTGCGTGCGGCGCCCAGCTCGGCCAGCTGGCGGCGCGCGCGTGCGGTGGCGCGCTCGATCAGGTAGGCGTTCTCGAAGGCCTGCAGCCGTCCGGTTTCGCACAGTCGCACCAGCATGCGGTGCGTGAGCGAGATCGTCTGCTGGTGCTTGCGTCCGCGCGTGAATACGAAGAACGCGCGCCCGGGGCTCATGTAGCTCAGGCGCACCTTCTGCCACTGGCCCTCGATGTGCATGCGGTACGCGAAGCCGATCTGCACGTGGTCGACCAGCGATGCGCCGCGCGTCGGCTCTACCGGTTCGGGCGCCGGCAGTCCGTCGATGTTGATGTCGACCTCGGTGAGTTCGGGCTCGGCCGTGAGGTCGATGTCGACCTCGCCGCTCCAGTCCACCGCCTGCTCTGCCACGAGGCCGACACGCTGTGCCTCCTCGGGCGTGAAGCTCATGTCCGGCACCACCTGGTCCAGCACGGGCAGCACGCCGGCAGGCGGCAGCTCGCCCGGCTTGGGCATCGGTGCGCCGAGGATGGCGTCGAGCTGCTTGACCAGCAGGTTGTAGTCGAGCTGACGCATCGACTGGCCCTTCAGCGACTCCGCGTGCGCGGGCAGCAGCTGTGCAAAGAAGGCCTTCTTCGCGGGCTCCGGCCAGCCGATGGCGGCCAGGCCCTCGTTGAGGTCCTTCATCATCTGCGGCAGCTGCAGCAGGAAGGCCTTCCGCTCGGCCGGCGTGCCCTTGGGCTGCACGCTCATCACGAGGTCGCGTCCGGCGCGGCGCAGCTTGTTGGCCAAGTTGCCCGTGGCGTCCTTGCGCTGGGCCTGCGCGATGGCCTGGCTCCAGACCTGCGAGAGAAAGTCGCGCAGGAAATCCTGCATCTCCACTGCGGCCAGCGCGGCCTGCAGCTGCTGCATGTAGCGCTGCTGCTGCAGCAGCTCGGTTTCCTTGCGTTCCAGCAGCTCGGCCGGGTTGCCGTGCTCCTGAACCTCCTCCTCGGCCTGCTTGGCGATGAAATCCTCGAGCGCCTGCAGCTTGGCTTCGTAGACCTCCATCTGGTCGAAGTCGCCGCCGACGATCTCCTGCACCAGTTCCTTCACGAGGCCGAGAAAATGCTGGCCAGGACCTTCCGAGAAGTCGTCGAACGCGCACGCCAGCGAAGCGATGCGGTTCACGAATCGCCGCACCGGATGGCGGCGCGACGAGAAGAAGGTGACGTCGCCCAGCGCCACGCGCAGGACCGGCAGCTGCAGCCGCGCGATCTGGCGCGCCATCTGTGGCGGCACCTTGGGGTCGGAGAGGATCTGGTCGAACAGGCTGCCGACGACGTCGATCACCATGTGATCGAGCGCGCCACTGCTGGCCTGACGCAGCTCGTCGCGGTGCTGCACGATCAGGTTCGGCAGCACGAAGCCGGCCGGCTGCGTATGGGTACCCAGGCCGCTGCCGCGGAAGGCCTCGCCGCCACTGCCAGTGCTGGCGGCCTCCACGTTGCCGACGAAGGCGAGCCGCCGGATCAGGTGCATCAGCTGCGGATCCACCTGACCAAAGGTGGCGCCGCGTGGTCCGCCGCCGCCGCCGCCCCACTGGCTGCCCTGGCCTGAGCGGCTGGTGGGTCCGAAGCCGGGCCGGCCGGTGCTGCCGAAGTGGCTGCCACCGCTGGAACCGCCGGAGCCAGCAAACCCGCCGCCGCCGCCGTGCGTGTCCAGCGGCATGTCTCCGGAAGTGGGCAGGCCCAACGTGTCCCCGGCGTTCGGATCGCCCGCGTAGTAGCCGGAGTTCGTGCTGTGGCCGCCGGTGCTGGTACGCAGCGCCAGGCTGAGCGGCTGCACGCCGGCACCGCGCAAGTCGGTGAGCACGTCGGCGTAGGCGGTGCGCATCAGGCTGGTCAACGCACGGCCGAGTTCCTTGACCAGTACGCGACGCACCTCGGGGCGCTCCGACACCGCATCGGCGGCAGTCACCAGCGCCAGTCCGATCACTTCCGGTCGCAACGGGTTGCGTTCGCGGTCGGGTTGGGCAAGCCGCAGCAGCGAACCCATGTAGGCATCGAGCTCGCGCAACTCCCATTCGGCCTCGTGCTGCACGGCGAGGCTGAAGCGGTCAGCCAGCACCTGCGCGTCCATCTCGTGGTCTTCGACCAGGCTCAAGGTCTCCCATGGCAGGCGACCCGACCCTGCCGTGGTGGGTGCAGTGGTGGCAGGCGTCCGTACGGCGCGACGGTCCAGGGTGTCGTTGAATGTGGTGGCGAATGCGGCGAGCCGCTTGTTCAACTCGAACTGGGCTGACAGCAGGTCGTCGCGTTCACGGATGCTCATGGCCGACAACGCGGCCAGGCCCAGGCTGTCGACCGAGCGCTCCGCCGCCAGGCGCGCGGCCTGCTTCACCCGCTGCAACGCGGCCTGCAAGACGACTTGGTGACGGGGAAGCGGCGGATTCATCGGGCCAGACGGTCGTGGTCGGACGCACGGCGCGCTGTTCCCTTTATCGGCCGGTCGCGCGCGGACTTCAGGAGTATGCGGCCAAATCCGGCCCCGGCGGCGCGGCGCGGGGGCCGGCGGCGGCCGGGCGCCGCCGAGCGGCTACTTGCGCAGCGCGTCCCGGATTTCGCGTAGCAGGCGCACGTCCTCGGGCGCTTCAGCAGGGGGCGGCGGGGGCGTTTCATGCCGCAGGCGGTTGATCTGGCGCACCATCACGAAGATCACGAGCGCCAGGATCAGGAAATTCAGCACCACGGTGAGGAAGTTGCCGTAGGCGAACACTGCGCCCTGCTTCTTCGCCTCGGCCAGCGTGGCGGCGGTCTGGCCGGCCAGCGGGATGAAGTAGTTCGAGAAGTCGAGACCGCCAAACGCACGGCTGATGAGCGGCATGATGACGTCGCCGACCAGTGAGTCCACGATCTTGCCGAATGCGCCGCCGATGATCACGCCGACGGCGAGATCCATCACGTTGCCTTTGACCGCGAACTGCTTGAACTCGGAGAAGAAGCTCATCTCGGACCCTCCAGTGCGTTCTGATGCTGCGCAGTATGCCCCTTGACGCGTCCGCTAGAATTCTCGGTTGCCCCAGATCAGAAAAGACCTTTCAAGGATTCTTCATGAGTAAGCCGCAAGTCGACCAGGGCCGCCGCACATGGGTGGCGATCGCCTGTGGTGCCGGCGCCGTTGGTGGCGTGGCCACCGCAGTGCCCTTCGTCTCCAGCTTCGAGCCGTCCGAGCGCGCGCGCGCGGCCGGCGCCCCGGTCGAGGTCGACATCAGCGACATCAAGCCGGGTCAGAAGAAGACGGTCGAGTGGCGCGGCAAGCCGGTGTGGATCCTGCGTCGCACGCCGGAGATGCTGGAGTCGCTGAAGAAGACCGATCCTCTGGTGGCGGATCCCAATTCCGAGCGTCACCCGGACGAGTTCACGCCGATGAAGGCAACGCGTAACGAGTGGCGCTCGCTCAAGCCAGAGTACCTGGTGGTCGTGGGCATCTGCACGCACCTCGGCTGCTCGCCCTCCGACCGCCTGCAGCCCGGCGCGCAGCCCTCGCTGCCTGATGACTGGCAAGGCGGCTTCCTTTGTCCGTGCCATGGCTCCACCTTCGACCTCGCCGGTCGCGTGTTCAAGAACAAGCCGGCGCCGGACAACCTCGAAGTGCCGCCGTACACCTATCTCTCGGCAACCAAGTTGTTGATCGGCGAAGAGAAGAAGGCCTGAGCGAACGCGAGGTGACGAACCATGGCTGAACACAAAGAGATCTCCCCCGACGCGCCGGCCGCAGCCAAGCTGCTGAACTGGATCGACAACCGGTTCCCGCTGAGCAAGCTCTACAACGAGCACGTCGGCGAGTACTACGCGCCGAAGAACTTCAACTTCTGGTACATCTTCGGCTCGCTTGCGCTGCTGGTGCTGGTGCTCCAGATCGTCACCGGCATCTTCCTGGTGATGAACTACAAGCCCGATGCGAACCTCGCGTTCGCCTCGGTCGAGTACATCATGCGCGACGTGCCGTGGGGCTGGCTGATCCGCTACATGCACTC
>CAMLIZ010000123.1 GCA_946480245.1 uncultured Pseudomonadota bacterium | reverse complement strand
GGGCCCGCCCACATGTACGTGAAGATCAGCGCCCAGAAGTGCACGATCGACAGGCGATAGCTGTACACCGGGCGCTCGGCCTGCTTGGGGATGTAGTAGTACATCATCCCGAGGAAGCCCGCCGTGAGGAAGAAGCCCACCGCGTTGTGCCCGTACCACCACTGCACCATCGCGTCCTGCACGCCGGCGTAGGCCGAGTAGCTCTTCATGAAGCTCACCGGAATCGCGGCACTGTTGACGATGTGCAGCAGCGCCACGGCGAGGATGAACGCGCCGAAGAACCAGTTGGCCACGTAGATGTGGCGCACCTTGCGCACGCCGATCGTGCCGAAGAACACGATCGCGTAGGCCACCCACACCACCGCGATCAGGATGTCGATCGGCCACTCGAGCTCCGCGTACTCCTTGCTCTGGTTGTAGCCCAGCGGCAGCGTGATGGCGGCGGCCACGATCACCGCCTGCCAGCCCCAGAAGGTGAAGCGGGCGAGTGCGGGCGCGAACAGGCGTACCTGGCAGGTTCGCTGCACCACGTGATACGAGGTGGCAAACAGCGCACAGCCGCCGAAGGCGAAGATCACCGCATTGGTGTGCAGCGGTCGCAGGCGGCCGTAGCTGAGCCAGGGAATGCCGAAGGTGAGATCCGGCCAGATCAGTTGCGCGGCGATCAGTACGCCGACCGTCATGCCCACCACGCCCCACAGCACAGCTGCGAGGGCGAAATTGCGCACGGGGAAGTCGTCGTAACTGGGCGCAGCGATTGCAGGAGCAGCAGCCATCGTTCGCGTCCTTTCTTTCTTAGGGCAGGTTGTTCGTTCCTTAAGCATTCTTCGCGAGGGGGCTGTTCTCACCGTTGACGGTGATCAACATCGGCTTGACCAGGCTCAAGAGCCTGAGCGTCCTCGTCAAGAATTCGTTCGCCCTCGCGTTGCAGGTCGTCGAACTGGCCGTTCGTCACGGCCCAGCCGAAGATGCCGAGGATGCCCAGCACGAGCAGCGCCGACAGCGGGATGAGCAGGTACAAGATGTCCATCAGCGCGCAAGCCTCATTGCATTGGCCACCACGAGCAGCGAGCTGAGCGCCATGCCCAGCCCGGCGGCCCACGGCGGCAGCAGGCCCACGAGCGCCAGCGGCACGCAAGCCAGGTTGTAGAGCGCGGCCCAGGCCAGGTTCTGGTGCATCACGCGCAGCGTGCGCAGCGCGAGGGCGCGTGCGGCCACCACGTCGCCGATGCGATCGGACAGCACCACCGCGTCGGCGTGCGCGCGTGCCAGCACCGCGCCTCGGCCCATCGCGAACGACACGTCGGCCTGCGCCAGCACCGGCGCGTCGTTGATGCCGTCGCCCACCATGGCCACACATTCGCCGCGCGCCTGTGCCTCGCGCAGCGCGGCCAGCTTGTGCTCGGGAGTCGCATGGCTGATGGCGCGCGGCACGCCCAGGCGCTGCGCCAGACGCTCCACGCGCTCGGGCGCGTCGCCCGACAGCAGCGTGACCTGCACGCCCTGCGCCTGCAAGGCCTGCACGGCCTGCGCGCTGTCGGCACGCACCGTCTCGTCGAACTGCAGCAGCAGCATCGGCTGGCCCGCGGGCCCGAAAGCCACCTGCAGTGGCAGGGCGGGGCCTTGCGCGTCACCGCCCACCCAGCGCGGCGCGCCCAGCCGCCAGCTGCGCCCCTGTGCGTCGACCGCTTGCAGCCCGCAGCCCGGAATCTCCTCCACCTGCTGCCAGGCGATGCCCGAGTTCGCCTCCGGCACGGCCTGGGCCAAGGCCTGCGACAGCGGATGGCGCGACCAGCCGGCCAGTGCCGCCGCGGCGGCCAGCAACTCGTTGCGCCGATCCTCCGCGGCCGGCAGCGCCTGCACGCTGCTCAAAGTGGGCTGCGCGTCGGTGAGCGTGCCGGTCTTGTCGAGGAACACCTGCGTCACGCGGGCCAGGCTTTCGAGTGCATCGATGCGGCGCAGCAGCACGCCGCGGCGCGCCAGGCCCGACGCGGCGCTGAGCAGCGCGGCGGGCGCGGCCAGCGACAGCGCACACGGGCAGGTGACGATCAACACCGACACCGCCACCCACACGGCGCGCGATGGGTCGATGGCGTGCCACACCACGGCGCCGCCGGCCGCCAGCAGCAGCACGGCCCACAGGAAGGGGCCGGCCCAGCGATCGGCCTGCGCCAGTGCCGCGGGGCGCTGCGACATGGCATCGCGCATCAATGCCACGATGGCTTCGTAGCGCGTGTCGGCGCCCACGCGGTCCACCTGCATCATCACCGGCGACTGCAGGTTCAGGCTACCGCCGATCACCGTGTCGCCCGCTCGCTTGGGCACGGGATGCGCCTCGCCGCTGAGCAGCGATTCGTCAGCCTCGGTGCTGCCGGCCAGCAGCACGCCGTCGGCCGGGAAGCCGTCGCCCACCGCGACGCGCAGCCGGTCGCCGGGCTGCAGGCGCTGCACGCTCACGCTCTCCGTGCTGCCGTCCTCGCGCAGGCGCTGGGCGGTGCGCGGCATCGTGGCCATCGCGCGCTCGAGCGTGTCGGCCGCCCGGTGGCGCGCGCTCAGCTCGAGGAAGCGGCCGAGCAGCAGGAAGCTCACGAACATCGTGAGCGAATCGAAGTACACCGCCGAGCCGAACGGGCCCTGCGGGTCGAACGCGGCACCGCTACTGCCGACGAAGGCCACCGCGATGCCGAGCGCCACCGGCACGTCCATGCCGATGCGGCCGGCGCGCAGCGCGCGCCAGGCGCCGCTGAAGAACGGGCCGGCGGAGAACAGCAGCACCGGCAGCGTGAGCAGCCAGCTGGTGCGCTCCAGCAGCTGCCGCAGGTCCGGCGCCAGCTCGCCCGGCCCGGCCACATAGGACGGGGTGGCCAACATCATCACCTGCATGGCGCAGAAGCCGGCGACGAAAAGCCGCCACAACAGCTTGCGCCGCTCGGCCAAGCGCAGGGCGCGCACGTCGGCGGCGGTGTCGGGCACGGCGTCGTAGCCGGCGGCACGCACGGCGCGGATCAGCGCCGACGCGCGCGTGCGGCGCGGGTCCCAGCGCACGCGGGCGCGCTCGGCCGCAGCGTTCACCTCGGCCTCCAGCACGCCGTCGGTGCTGTGCAAGGCCTGCTCGATCAAGCCGGCGCACGCCGCGCAATGCATGCCGCCCAGTTGCAGCGACGACTCGGCCATGCCGCTACCCGCTGCAAAGCGCGTGAAGCGCGCCAGCTCCACCGGGTCGTCGAGCACGGGATCGCAAGAGGCGGCAGCAAGGGTGGTCATGGAGGGAAGGGCGCGGCAGCAGGCCAGTGGCGGCAATCTATCGGTGCATGCCGTCGAAGCACTTGATGCCGGTCAAGTGCGGGCCGCCTGCGGGCCGGTAGCCTGCGGCTGATCCAGGTCAAGGCCGCCGGGTGGCGGTGCTTGTCGCACCTCAAATCCCTTCGCGCTTTGCTTGCTCACAGTGCGCATGAACGATCTCACCCGCGAGGCAACCATGGAGACACAGGCCCTCATGCACATTCCTTCCGGCGCGACGCGTCCTTCAAGCGCCCGCCCCCGCCGCGCCTGCGTGGCGCCGGCCGAAGAGGCGGCGCTGATCCAGGCCTGCCAGCCCGGTGTGCTGGATGCCCGCAGCGCGTCCGCGCTGGCCGCGGTGGCTCGCGAGCGGCGCTTTGGTGCCGGCGAGGTCGTGCTGCTGCGCGGCCAGCCGGCGACCGCGCTGTGGCTGGTGCAGACAGGGCGCGTGGCACTCGGCACGCGCGGGCCGGCGGGTCTGCTGCAGCAGCGCACCGCGGTCGGCGCCGCGGCCTGGCTGGACCTGGCCAGCGGCCTGCTGGGCGGCGCGCATGCCGAGGACGCGATCGCCGACAGCGATTCGGTGCTGTGGGAGTTGCCGGTCAACGCCGTGCTGCGCTGCGCGCCGCTGCACGCCGACCTGATGCAGGCCCTCGCCGTGCGCCTGGCCGGCAGCGTGCACGAGCTGATCGACGGTACGCGCGACCTGGTGATGAAGGACGTGCTGGCGCGCTGTGCCACCTGGCTGCTCGAACATGCCGAGCTCGACGCCGGCGGCACGGGCGGCACCTTGCAGCTGCAGCAGCGCAAGCGCGCGGTCGCGCTGGAGCTGGGCACCACCGCGGAGACGTTCTCGCGCACCCTTCGTGAGCTGAGCCGGCGCGGCCTGATCAGCGTGCACGGCTACGCGATCAGCGTGCTCGACGCGCCTGGCCTGCGCGCACTGGCGGAGCCGCCTGTGCGCGGCGAGGCCTGACGGGGCTGTGATAGAAGGGAGCGATGGATGAAATCGCTCCCCTCGTGGCCACCCTCGGCAACGGCGCGCGCGTGCTCGCGCTGCCGATGCCGCACCTGCGCAGCGTATGCATCAGCGTGTTCGTGCGCACCGGCAGCGCACACGAGAGCCTGCGCCTGAACGGGATCAGCCATTTCGTGGAGCACATGGCGTTCAAGGGCACGCGCGCACGCAACTGCCAGCAGATCAACCTGGACGCCGAACGCCTGGGCGCCGAGGTCAATGCGCACACCGACAAGGAGCACACCGCGTACCACATGCGCGGCCTGGCGCAGCATGCCGGCACCTTGCTGCGCATGCTGGCCGAGATCGTGCAGGACAGCACTTTTCCCGAGGCCGAGCTGGAGCGCGAACGCCAGGTGATCCTGCAGGAGTACCTGGAGGACGACGACGATGGCTTGTCCAACGCGTTCAAGCTGTTCGACAAGCTGTGCTTCGGCACGCACCCGGTGGCGCAGCCGGTGATCGGCGCACGGCGCAACATCGAGCGCTTCACGCGGCGCGAGCTGCTGGGTTACGTGCAGCGTCAGTACAGCGCGGCCAACCTGGTGGTCGCGGTGGCAGGGCAGATCGACCCGCAGGCCGTGGCGCGCGAGGCCGAAGCCGCTTTCGGTGGCCTGCCCGGGGGCGCGCCCAACCAGGTGGCGCCGCCGGCCTACCGCGGCGGCGCGGCCGCACGGCGGCTGGATGGCGTGCAGCAGACGCATGTGGTGCTCGGCTTTCCAGTGCCGCCGCTCACGGCCGACGACCCGGCTGCCGCGGTGGCCGCCGCCCTGTTTGGCGAAGGCATGAGTTCGCCGCTGCTGGACCAGATCCGCGAGCGCCGCGGCCTGGCCTACTACGCCGCCTGCTCGGCCGACCTGACGGCCCTGGCCGGGCAGTTCGTGGTCGAGGCCTCGATGGCGCCCGAGCATGTGGACGAGTACCTGCACGAGGTGACGCAGCTGCTGCATGCCCAGGCGGCGGAGGTGGATCCGGTGCACCTGGAGCGCGCCCGCAATCAGCTGGCGGTGCGCGCCCTCGAGGTGCAGGAGCGGCCCTTCCGGCGGCTGGAGGACGCCACGCAGGATCTGCTGGTGCACGGCCGCGTGCGCGCACACGGCGAATGGCAGGTGCGGGTGGAGGCGGTGTCGGCCGAGGCCGTGCGCCGCAGCTTCGAGCAGATGCTCGGCGCGGGCGCCTCGCTCGCTCTGGCCGGCCGCGTGCCGCGAGGCTGGCGCGAGGCGGCCGAGCCGCTGCTGGCCGGCTGACCGCCGCGGCGCCGGAACACGCCGGAAATACCGCAAGGCAGTCTTTCAAAGTCACGGTTGCGCGCGTTCACAAGCGAGTAAGGCGCCGGTGCAGCCAGTGCCGATCGCTCAGTCATTCGGCGCCCCTGCCTTAACACTTCGGCGGCGCTGCCGCGCCCCTCAGGGGGCGCCCGGCGCACTCAGGGACGCCGGGGCGGGAAGGTGCAGTGGAGAAGCCCGCGCCGGCGTCGGGCTTCATTCATACAACACCACGACATGAACACATTCAACCTCCGTTTCCGCGTGCTGGCTGCCGCTGTGGCCGGCTTTGCCTTGACGCCGCTGGCCCAGGCCGGCACCGACGTTTCGATCTACGGTGTGGCCGACGTCTACGTCGCCTACCAGAAGGGCGACCGCAGCGAGTTCAAGGTGGATTCGGGCGGTCTGTCCGGCTCGCGCCTGGGCTTCAACGCGTCCCATGACCTCGCCGGCGGCCTGAAGGTGCTGGGCAAGTTCGAAGCCGGCGTCGGCGCCGACTCCGGCGACGCCACGCAAGGCGGCAAGGTGTGGGGTCGCCAGACCTGGGTGGGCCTGTCGGGTGGCTTCGGCACCGTGACGCTGGGCCGGCAGTACACCCCGACCTTCAACGCGCTGGACAACGATGATCCGTTCGAGACCGGCGCTGGTAGCGCGATCTCCAGCGGCATCGTGTCGATCGTTGGCGGTTCGCGCGCCAACAACTCGGTGGCCTGGGAGCTGCCCGCCTTCGGCGCGGTGAAGGTCAACATGATGTATGCCGCCGGTGAACCCGGCACGGGCTCCAGCTCCAACAACGCGTTCTACGGTGCCGGCCTGCGCTACGCGTCGGGTCCGCTGGGCGTTGGCCTGACCGTGGCCCGCCAGAACCGCGCCGACGACACCGGCGCGAACGCGGGCTCGGCGCTGCTGGCCGGCACCTACGACTTCGGCGCCGTCTCGCTGATGGGCGGCGTGCAGGTGGTGCGCAACGCGACGCGCGCAGCCAACGTGGAAGACAACCGCAACGAGTACTTCGTGGGCGTGCACGTGCCGCTGGGCAACGACGAGTTGTGGGTGGGTGCGGGCAGCAGCAGCACGAAGAACGTGGACGGCTCGCGTGCCACGCAAGGCAGCCTCGGCTACCTGCATGCACTGGACAAGAGCACCACGCTGTACGCAGTCGCCACGACGATCCGCAACGGCGACAACACGGCCTTCACGACCGACACCGCCACCGGTGCCGGCGCTGCCGTGAGTGCTGGCCGCAATGCCAGCGCTCTGCAGATGGGGCTGCGCTACAAGTTCTGACGCATTCGCGTCAGGCCGCCAGCGCGCTGCCCTGCAGCGCCTGGCGCGCCAATGCCTGCACCTCGCGTGCAGGCAACGCCTTCAGCCTGTGGTCCGACCACACCTGGCGCCAGCGTCGCGCGCCGGGCAGGCCGTTCCACAGGCCCATCATGTGGCGCGACACGTGCGACCACGGCACGCCGTTGCCGGCCTGCCGCTCCATGTAGGCCACCATGCGATCCTCGATCGCCACGCGTGCCTCGGTGCGCGGCGCGGCTGCGAAGAATCGCTCGTCCCACTCGGCCATCAGCCAGGGGTTGTGATAGGCCTCGCGCCCCAGCATCACGCCATCGATGTGGCGTAGCTGCTCGTCCACCTGATCGTTCGTCTTCACGCCACCGTTGAGCACGATGGTGAGCTGAGCAAAATCCTGCTTGAGCCGGTGCACGAACTCGTAGCGCAGCGGCGGCACCTCGCGGTTCTCCTTCGGGCTCAGACCCTGCAGCCAGGCGTTGCGCGCGTGCACGATGAACACCTCGCAACCGGCGTCCGCCACCGTGCCGACAAAGTCGCGCACGAACGCGTAACTCTCGGTCCGGTCGATGCCGATCCGGTGCTTCACGGTCACCGGCAACGCGGTGGCGTCGCGCATCGCCTTCACGCAGTCGGCCACCAGCTGCGGCTCGTTCATCAGGCAGGCGCCGAAGGCGCCGCGCTGCACGCGCTCGCTGGGGCAGCCGCAATTGAGGTTCACCTCGTCGTAGCGCCAGCGTTCGGCCAGCTTCGCGCAGGCGGCCAAGTCCTCCGGCTCGCTGCCACCCAGCTGCAGTGCGACTGGATGCTCCTCGTCGTTGTAGTCCAGGTGGCGCGGCACGTCGCCATGCAGCAGCGCGCCCGTGGTGACCATCTCGGTGTAAAGCAGTGCGTGCCGCGTGATCAGGCGGTGGAAGTAGCGGCAATGGTGGTCCGTCCAATCCATCATCGGGGCGACGGACAGGCGCCAGGCATGCGTAGCGGGGTACGGGTCGTGATGCACGGCAGCGATTGTCCCAGCGTGGACCTGGCCATGCAGAATACCCGGCGGTCGCGCGGCGGCCGCCGTTGCTGATCCTGCATGCTCTCCCTCTTTCATCGCGCCTCGTTTCGCCAGCTTCTGCTGCTGGCGTTCTTGTTGGTGGCCGGTCTGCTGGCCGCGGCTTCGCTGCGCGGTGTGTATTCGCTGGAGCGGCTGCTGGCGCAAAGCCGCGAAGGGGCCGAGCGGGCGGTGGCGGCCACGCGTGCCGCGCAGATGCTCGCCGACTACAGCATGACGATGGAGCGCGCGGCGCGGCAGTATGTGGTGCTCGACGACCCCAGCCTGCGCGATCGCTTTGACGTGGCATCACACGACGCGGCGCAGGTGCTGGAGCGCCTGAGCGAAGGGCAGCTGCCCGCATCCATGGTGCAGGCCTGGCAGCAAACGCGGGCCGCCATCACCGACGAGCTGGACGGCCCGCGCGCCAGCGCGCGGCTGCGCGAGCCGGCGCTGGCGGCCGACTTTCGTGAGCTGGCGCGCATCAACACGCTGATCGCAGAGCAGCTGCGGCGCGAGATGCAGGCGCGCAGCCAGTCGTTGCTGACCGAGCTGGACGCTGCCCGGCTCGATCTGCGGCGCCAGCTGATCGGGGCCACGGCGCTTGCCGCGCTGCTGGCTACCGGTTTCGGGCTCTGGCTGGCGCGGCCGTTCAAGCGGCTCGAGGTGGCGATCGCCGGGCTCGGGGAGAACCGGCTGGCGGAGCCGATCGAGATCCGCGGCCCCGCCGACGTGCGCCGCCTCGGTCGCCAGCTCGATGGGCTGCGCATCCGCCTGGCCGAGATCGATGCCGACAAGGCGCGCTTTCTGCGCCATGTGTCGCACGAGCTGAAGACGCCGCTGTCCGCACTGCGCGAAGGCGTGGCGTTGCTGCAGGACGGCGTGACCGGTGCGCTCAATGCCGACCAGCGCGAGGTGGCCGGCATCCTGCGCCAGAACACCGACCAGCTGCAAAGCCGCATCGAGGAGCTGCTGCGCTTCAACGCCGCGGCGTTCGACGCGCGTCATCTGGCGCGCCGCAATACCGAGCTGGGCGAACTGGTGCAGACGCTGGTGGACGAGCAGCGTCTGCAATGGCAAGCACGACAGCTGCGCATCGAAGTGACAGGCGCGCCGGTCTACGTGCAGGCCGACCCGGCCAAGCTGGGTGTGGCGCTGGGCAACCTGCTGTCCAACGCGATTCGCTTCAGTCCGGTGGGCGCTACCATTGCCGTCGCCATGTCGCAGCAGGGGGGCAGCGCCCGCATCGACGTGGCGGACGCCGGCCCGGGCGTGGCGCCAGCCGACCGGGAGCGCGTGTTCGAGCCGTTCTATCGCGGCGAACGCCAGCCGCAGGATGCGGTGCGCGGTAGCGGCATCGGCCTGTCCATCGTTCAGGAATACGTGACCGCGCATGGCGGGCGCGTGACGCTGTTGCCCGAAGGTCCGGGCGCCCGTTTTCGAATCGAATTGCCGCATGCCGTTCGCGACTGAAGTTCCGCTACCGCGCGTTGCCGCCTTGCTGAGCGCACTGCTCGTGGCGGGCTGCGCCAACTGGCCGCCGCCACCGGCAGTGCCGGCCACGCCGCCGCCGCCGCCCCCGCCCGCGGCACAGCCGGTACTCGCGCCGCCGCCGCCGCAGGCTCCCGCCGTGACTGCGGCCGACTTGGCCACGCGCCAGGTACTGGCCTACAGCGAGCGTCTGCGCCAGATGACCGGCACGGACCTGGCGCGCGAGTTGGCAAGGCTCGGCGATCCGCCGGCGAACCCCGAGGCCACGGTCGACCTGGCGTTGGTGCTCGGCCAGACCCACAACCCCGGTGACACCGCGCGCGCGCTTGGCCTTCTGGACGCGCTGCAGCGCGCGGGCACGCCTGACGCGGCTCCCTGGCTGCCCATCGCCCGCTTGATCGCCGCGCGCCTGGCCGAGCAGCGCCGCCTGGAGGAAACCGTGGAGCGCCAGAGCCAGCAGGCGCGTGAGAGCCAGCGCCGGCTGGACCAGCTGAACGAGAAACTGGAGGCGCTGAAGGCGATCGAGCGCAGCCTCACCACCCGTCCGGGCGGCGTGGCCGCGCCGGCCAGCGCCGCGAGCAAGGGCACCACGCAATGACCCCGCCGGCTCACGTGATGGTGGTCGACGACGACCCGGACCTGCTGCGGCTGCTGTCGATGCGCCTCGGCGCGGCGGGTTACCGCGTGACTGCGGTCGAGTCGGCAGAGGCCGCGCTGGCGCGCATCGCGGCCGATCGACCGCAGCTGGTGCTGAGCGACGTGCAGCTGCCGGGCCGCGACGGCCTGGGGCTGTTCGACGAGATCCGCGCCCGCCATCCCGCGCTGCCGGTCATCCTGCTCACGGCGCACGGCACGATTCCGGATGCAGTGGAGGCCACGTCGCGCGGCGTCTACACCTACCTGACGAAGCCTTTCGACGGCAAGCAATTGCTGGACACCATCGCGCAGGCGCTCGCACTTGCCGCGCCCCCGCAGACCGGGCCGCATGACAACGGCGCGTGGCGCGAGGCCATCGTCAGCCGCTCGAACCGCATGGCCGAACTGCTGAGCGAGGCCAAGCTGGTGGCCGGCTCGGACGCGAGCGTGCTGTTGCGCGGTGAAAGCGGCAGCGGCAAGGAGCTGCTGGCCAAGGCAATCCACCTCGCCAGCCCGCGCGGCGAGCGGCCGTTCGTCGCGGTGAACTGCGGCGCCATTCCGGAAGCGTTGCTCGAATCCGAGCTGTTCGGGCATACCAAGGGTGCGTTCACCGGCGCCGTGGCCAACCACCGCGGGCTGTTCCAGGCCGCGCACGGCGGCACGCTGTTCCTCGACGAGATCGGTGACATGCCTCCGCCGCTGCAGGTGAAACTGCTGCGCGTGCTGCAGGAGCGGTCGGTGCGGCCGGTAGGTGCCACGGCGGCCATTGCGGTCGACGTGCGGATCATTTCGGCCACGCACCGTGACCTTGAGGCTGCCATGGCGCAGGGCGAGTTCCGCGAGGACCTGTACTACCGCCTCAACGTGGTCACCCTGCACCTGCCGTCGCTGGCCGAGCGCCGCGAGGACATCCCGCTTCTGGCCAACCACTTCCTCGCCAAGCTGGGCCGCAAGTACGGCAAGCGCGTGAACGGGTTTGCCCCCGACGCGCTGAAGGCGCTCGCATCGGCCTCGTGGCCGGGCAACGTGCGGCAGCTGTACAACGCGGTGGAGCAGGTGTGCGCTCTCGCCACCACAGCGCTGGTGCCGTTGGCGCTGGTTCAACGCGCGCTGCGCGTGCCCAGCGTCGAGGTGCTGAGCCTGTCGGAGGCGCGCCAGCGCTTCGAGCGCGACTACCTGGTCGGGCTGCTGAAGCTGTCGGACGGCAACGTTGCCGACGCGGCGCGGCTCGCCGACCGCAATCGCACCGAGTTCTACCGCCTGCTGCAGAAGCACGGCCTCACGCCGGGACTGTTTCGCGCCGAGCCCGGCGCGCCGGATGCCGCTGTCGCCGATTAGCGACGCGCGTTTTCCCAGTCGCGACAAGCACTTGCGGGGCTCGACCACGCACCTTGTCGCCGATCGGCGACGCATTTGACCAGCGGGTCGCGGACTTTCACCGCCCCAGGGGCGCAAGTGGTTGATCTAGAACGCGTTTTTCTCTTGGCCCGCAGCTTGCAGTAGCGCACCCCGCGGCATGGTGCCGCGGAGGAACGCTGCATTGCCGCCATCTCGTCCCGCCTGTCCAAGCACTGCCCTGTGGGTGCGCCTGCTGCAGTGGCTGCTGCTGTGCTGCGCGGCGGCCACCACCAGCGGCGCAGCGGCATTCGGCTTCGACGACGTGGCGGCGCGGGCGCGCAGCGAGGCGGCCACCGCCTACGTCGCGCCAGCCGCACGGCTGCCGCGCGAGCTGGCCGCGCTTACCTACGACCAGTACCGCGACATCCGCTTCCGTGAGCCCAAGGCGCTGTGGCGCAGCGAGGGCTTGCCGTTCGAGTTGATGTTCTTCCACCCGGGCGGCTTCTTCACCGACCCGGTTCAGCTGCACGAGGTAACGCCTGCCGGCGTGCGCACCCTCGGCTTCGATCCGTCGGCCTTCGACTACGGCAAGAACCACCAGCTCACGCCATCGCACTGGGGCGACGTGGGTTACGCCGGATTTCGCGTGCTGTACCCGTTGAACGGCCCGCGCAAGGACGAGGTGGCCGTGTTCCTCGGCGCCAGCTATTTCCGGGCCCTCGGCGCCGGCCAGCGCTACGGACTCTCGGCGCGAGGGTTGGCCATCGACACCTTGGGTGGTGCCGGCGAGGAGTTTCCGCGCTTCAAGGAGTTCTGGATCGAGCGGCCGGCGCCCGACGCCCGCACGCTCACGATCTTCGCGTTGCTCGATTCACCGCGCGCCACCGGCGCCTACAGCTTCGTGCTGCATCCCGGCGCGCAGACGCTTGTGGATGTGCGGGCCCGGCTGTACCTGCGCGCCGGCGTGGCCACACTCGGGCTTGCGCCGCTGACGAGCATGTTCCACCACGGCGAGAACGACCCGCGGCCAGGCCACTTCCGGCCCGAGGTGCACGACTCGGACGGCCTCTCCCTCGCCGTCTCAGGCGCGCCGGGCGGCGCCACCGAATGGCTTTGGCGCCCGCTCACCAACCCGCGCCGCTTGCAGGTGTCGTCGTTCAACGTGGGCCGGCTCGAAGGCTTCGGCCTGATGCAGCGCGATCGCGCCTTCGCGAGCTACGAGGACACCGAGGCGCGCTACGACTTGCGCCCCAGCGCCTGGGTGTCGCCGATCGGCGAGTGGGGCCCCGGCCGGGTCGAGCTGATGCAACTGCCCACGCCAGACGAGACCAACGACAACGCGGTGGCGTACTGGGTGCCGGCACGGCAGCCCGCACCCGGCCAGCCGTTGGACCTGGCGTACCGCATCGCCTGGCAGGGTGACACGCAGCAGCGCCCGCCCACGGGATGGGCCGTGCAGTCGCGCGCCGGCCAGGGCTTCAAGCCGCTGGGCAAGGGCGAGTTCCAGTACGTCGTCGACTTCACCGGTCCGGCGTTGGCCGGCCTGGCGGCCGACGCCGAGGTGCAGGCCGTGGCCAGCGCCGGCAACGCACGCCTCGAAGAGGCGATCGCCCATCGCAACGAGGCCACCGGCACCTGGCGCATGAGCCTGCGTGGCGTGCGCCTCGATCCTGCGCAGCCCGTGGAGCTGCGCGCGTTCCTTCAACACGGCGCCGATGCGCTCACTGAGACATGGACCACCCTGATCGCGCCCGAGTGAACTTTGCCCGTTGCACCGAGACCGCGCCGCCTTTGCAGCGCGGCTCGATGGTGCCGCAACCCTGGACCGGCTTTTATCGGGGCCTGGCCGCCGCCGTGTTCGGCACGCGCCGCCAGGCCAGCGATGCAAAGGCGCCGCTGCAGGCCTCCTGGCAATACGCCGCGCGCCGGCGCCGCTGGGCCTTGCTGCTGCTCGTGGCGCTGGCCAGCACCGGTGCCTGCATCCTGCTGACGCAGGTGCTGCCGGAGTCCGGGCACACGGCGCTGCGCGTGGCACAGGTCACGCTGTACACGCTGCTGTTTGCCTGGGTGTCGGCGGGCTTCTTCACCGCGCTGATGGGCATGTGGGTGCTGTTGCGCGGTGACCGGCACGCGCTGTCGGCCGCCGACGTCGCGCACCAGCCGATCCGCAGCGACGCACGCACCGCGATCGTGATGCCGATCTGCAACGAGCATGTCGACACCGTGTTCGCCGGACTGCGCGCCACCTGCGAATCGATGGCAGCTACCGGCGCAGCCAAGCTGTTCGACGTGTTCGTGCTCTCGGATACCAGCGACCCCGCGCTGCGCGACGCCGAGCTGACCGCATGGCGCGATCTGCGCGCCACCCTCGGCGACGGCGCCCGCGTGCACTATCGCTGGCGCCAGCGGCGCACGCGCCGCAAGGCCGGCAACGTGGCCGACTTCTGCCGCCGCTGGGGCCGCGCCTACCGCTACATGGTGGTGCTGGACGCCGACAGCGT
>CAMLIZ010000122.1 GCA_946480245.1 uncultured Pseudomonadota bacterium | reverse complement strand
ACGGCCCGACCAACAGCCCCGAGGACTCCGACATCACCCGTATCGAGTGGGATGCTCAGGGCGATCGGCCAGTTGCTCTGGTGCTGCCCGTCGGAACGGCTCGGTTCGAGTTCGATGCTGCGGGCCGACGGCAGGGGGTGCTGTTTTCGGACGACTTCCGCAGCGTCAGAAGAACACTGCGCTACAGCGGTTCGTTCGATTGGATGCCAGCCGCTCTTGTCGAGACAGCCTCCATGGTGACCGCGGGAGGTAGTTCTGCGACGGCCGCCGAGCTTTCCCGAAAGGTGGCCTTCCGCAAGAACCAACAGGGACAGCTTGTTGATGTCCAAATGGCTGACGACATCTACGACATCGTCTTCGTGGATCAAGTACGTGCGGCCATCGGCGACGCCACAGCTTGGCAACTCACCGATGTGAATGAACGGTATGGGCTGTCAGTCGAGCGAGACCCACTCGCCCGCTCGGTGGCGTGGAAATCGGCTGACCGTGGACTGATGCTGCTTGCGAAATGGGGTGCGATGGGGACCGTGGCCGAGAAGGACCTCCTTTCGCTGAACACTGCGACTGCGCAGGCTCTAAGGCTGGAAGACGATTTCGGTAGCGTCGTCGCCATTCGCAATCCAGGACAAGGCTGGCAGACGGCGCGCTACGACGCTGCCGGCCGCCCCGTGGACCTCCGAGACCCGCGAGGTGCTTGGCAATCGCTCTCATGGAATCCAGCGGGCCGGCTCACGCGCTTGGAGCGCCATGCGCCCGGGGCTACTGCACCTGAGCAGGTATTGCAGTGGAAGTATTGCGGCCCCTGGGTCTGCGAGGAGAGCATCGCAGACTCCGATGGGATCCGCCGAACGGCAACTGAGCGCAACGCCCTTGGATCTCCAGTGCGAGAGACGCTGCAACTCGAACCAGCGGGCCGGCTGGCCGGCATCCTGCATTCGCTCGTGCTCAAGGTGAGTTACCGATATGACTCTCAGGGCAGACTGATCGAGCGCAAGGTGTCGGACGCCCGGGGGCAGGAGGTGACAATGGTTCAGACCCTTGATAACAGGGGGCGGCCTGTCGAGATGAGCGCCCCGGGCTGGCTTCCGACCTGGCTGGGTGGCCAGCAGCCCTTCGCCCGGCACATCGAATGGCAGTCGCTTGGCGTAGTGCAGTGGGTCACGAGTTTGCTCCATAGCGACAACACGGAGGACCGCTTCGGGTCGCTCACGCCGACGGGCAGCGCCGCCCAGGCGTTGTCGCATGCCGTGTCTGCAAGCGGGAACAGGCCCTCTATGGATTTGGGCGTGCCGGGCCGAGGTGCTGACGCTGCCGGGCTGCCGGCCGCCATCGACACGGCCGCCGGAGAGCAGCGTCTGCGCTGGAACGCGGCCGGACAACTGACCGAGTCGCGACGTGCCGACGGAGGCTCCAGCAACTATGTCTACGATGCCCGGGGCCGACGTGTCGTGAAGCTCACCAGCAATGCCGAAGGGCAGACACGTGCGACCGTGGCGTTGTATGAGGACAGTCGGTTGCTGCTCGAAGCCGACCAACACGGTCAGACCTCATACGTCTATGCATACATCGGCTGGCGTCCGGTGGCGCAGTTGGCAGTGAACTCGGGCTGGTGGGGAGCGCTGAAGGATCGCCTCTTCGGCGTGGAAGCGCGAGCGCTACATTCCGATCGCGTCGGCCGCGTGCTCAGTATGACCCGCGCAGGTGCTGAAGTGTGGCGTCTGCCTTCGCCAACGCGGGCCGGTCTACTAAGGGTATCGTGGACGACCGCTGCCTCCTCGGCCCACCAGCCACTTCGCTACATCGGGCAGTATCACGACGACGAGAGTGGCCTCGACTACCACGGTGCTCGGTACTACGAGCCGAGCATTGGTCGATTTATAAGTCCCGATCCGCGTGGTATTGCCGATGCAGTAAACCAAGTCCCGGCGAGCAATCTACTGGACTTGTATGCCTATGCAGCAGGGCAGCCAGAGAAATATTTCGATCCGGACGGTGCGGCAAGGATTCGCTACTTTGCAGTGACCACCGGTGCCGACGGGAAAGCGCTCGGCATGAACCAAGGGTACACAAAGGGACGCTGGGCCTTCATCGTCGACGATATTCAGGCCGTAAGTTCGGCGAGCGGCGACGCTACGCTGGACAAGTTGCAGAACGAGTATGCGAGCCGAGGCGAGGGGTTGTTGTTCGACGCGAAGGGAGACTTCCTTTCCGCCGGTCAAGCGGCAGTGACGTGGCAAGGCGGCAGTTCAGGCATACCCGACATGTTCAAGGAGCACTACGGCTCCAATCTGATCAGCATTTCTCAGTTCACGCTGGAGATGAGCGACGCAGACGCGACGCGTCTCATTGCCAGCTACATTGAGGCCGACCGTCAGGCGCTTTACCCCAACGGGTGTCCGGCTCGATCGCTGTTCCTGCCACCCATCAAATTTGCATCCGAAGAGCCGCAAATCAGCGTGACGTCGGCCACCTCGGGTAACGCAGACAAGCAAAGGATCCTGGCGTGTGGTGATGGATCGGCCGGAGACATCGACAAGCGGCGTGTTGCGAAGTACGAGGCGGCTGCAGAGGTCAACGAGACCGCACGCATCAACCGAGATTGCTCCCGCGATGGCTGCCCGGGCATTGCCTACTACTGCGATGCCACAAGGTGCTATCCACCGCGAGATCAGTTGGCTTACGGCCCGCCTCATACAACGGAGCCCGTGTACACGCCGTCATACGGCAGATCTCAGTTCATCGGCAGTACGCTCGTGGCCCAGCTGCTGGCCGCGTACAACACGTTCTCAGCCGACGACCTGAATCAACTCGGCTTGAATGCCGCTATCAAGCCGACACTAGAGGCAGCAAAGAAGCGGGCCGACAAGATGACCTGGTGGTGGGACCACACCGGGGCTGCGTCGAACTACACGGCAGCGAACGGCGCTTGGGCGCATTTGTCCGCGGCCGACCAAGCGAAGTTCACCGCGGAAACCGGGCTTGGCGAGAGAGCGTACACAGACATGGTGAGGATGAAGACACAGCCGCCCACCAACTCGCATGGTGTCGACCTTTCGGGCGATGCCAAGCAGGCCTTCGTGACGACTGCAATCATGAGCGACTCGTCGGCCGAATCCTTTCTCATGGGCATATTTAAGGACTTCGACAAGTTCACCGTCATGAGTCATGCATTGATGGGTGATAACTTGACCAACGCCAAGCAATATCAACCGAGTGCCTCCGAGTCCTATTTGGCCGCCATGGTCGCCCGCGCCCACAACGGAGGCCGGTGGCGGCGCACGTACCAGCAGTTGATATCGAACGATCAGCATGACTACGTGAAGAACTTCGTCGGAACAACGGGCTACCGCAGCAAGGGCGACTGGAATGCGCTGAGGTGCACTGAAAGCTTCGGCCCCGACACCCTCAAACCGGGAACGCAAGGCAAGGGTATCGGCGGTCTCGAAATGACGCCGCTCACCTTGCAATAGGAATCTCCTGAGATCGATGCTTTGTCTGGGCTTTGCCATTTTGGTCTCCGGCGCTGCTGCCCAAGCGCCGCGATTGACAGACCAGGTCCCCGCCTGTCGCGCACCGGGATCGGGTGTACTTCCACCTCGCTACTTGCAGTTGGCCAAGACTGACAAGTCCTTCAAATGGCTGGCTGACGTCAAGCAGCAGGATGCGGTGGCGAGCGGCAAGGGTTGGGAGCGGGTCGAAGGCTCGGGGATGTTCGACTGGTTCGACTTCTATAGGGTGGATTTCAACAATGACGGCTACTGCGATTGGTTTGTCAACGCGGTAGCTCCTACGTCCTCAGGGGGCGATCGGAGGTCGCTGAATACTCTCTATCTGGGCGGCTCGAAAGGATGGCGGCGGATCGGTGTTCCCATCCCTGCCGGCAAGCCAGACGTGCTTGGTCTAGACAGGTCGCCGCAAGAGGAAGATCGCTTCGCGTTCGGTGAGGACGTGGCAGTGGTTCGCGACGAAGAGGCAAACGTGAACTACTTGATCAGCGCCTTTTACGATCGCAATGAATTGCAGCGCCCCCGCCCTGGATATCACGTTTACGCCTGGGCTCCCGAACGACAGACGCTCGTCGAGTTGGACAAGTGGGAGCCGAATTCGAAGGCCGCCGCCGTGTACGCGTATTTCAAGTCACACGGCGCTTATGCGCCGGGATCGGCACCAGAAAGCGGGGACGGAGATGTCCGCTTCGATCCCTCCGTGGAGGCGTTGGAGTTGCGGGAAGCCTGCGACTTGGACGGACCTTGGCGCACATCGCCGTCACTGTATGGGCCGGTGCCGCCGGAGTTGCTATCGCGCTGCGAAGCCGCGGCACGGTGAGGCCTAAATTCAAGAAGACTACGTTCCGATCAGCGGATGAAGGAACGACATGTTTCATGTTTCATGTCTGGATCGCGATGCCTCTGGCGCTGCTCGCCCCGGTCTGTATTGCGCAAATGCCGAGCGGCCAGACGGCCGGCGGCTATCAGTGGGTCGATCTCGCCCGGTGCAGCAGGCCGGCAAAGGCGCCCGCCGGCCTGCCTGCCGACTCGGGACGGCGCTTCAACGCGCAACGGCGGTGGCTCGATCTCGACGGTGATGGCGTGTGCGAGCTGATGGAGGTGTGGGTCGAGCGGCTGGAGGGAAGCGACTCGCCGGGCATGAGAACCCTGGATCACCGCTTCCTGGCGTTCCGCAAGGGTGCCTGGCAGCCCTTCGTGACCGAACTGAAGTACTTCCCCTATGCGCTGGACTCCACAAACGGACGCAGGGTGTATGTCGAGGCCGCTCGTGCTTCGGATGTCGGCGACGACATGGCGGTCGGCACGGAGAACATCCGGGTGCTGCAGGCGCCCACATGGCAGCAGACCGTGCCGGGCACCTTGCCTGAGCTGACGTGGACCGAAATGGCGGCCCCGAAAAGGGGCGGGTGCTACAGACGCTTGCAATGGCCCTTGCACGAGGGATGACGAGCGCGGCGCCATCGCAGGCGTCGCCGCGCGAGAAGGACCAGCCGCTGCAGGAGAAGGCCCGGATCCGCTGGCTGCTCGAAGAGGCCCGGCGTCTGCTGCCGGCCTCGCAATCGATTCCGCAGGACGCAGACGGGCTGTCAAGCCTGCCGCAACAGTGAACGACAAGACATAGCGCTCAGGGAAGGGCCGACGATGAAGCGACTTATCGCAACGATGGCGCAGCTGTGCCTGCTGCTTGCGCTTTTCGTGCTGCAGACGCAGCCGATCCCGGTGCGAGCCGGCGTGCTCGACGGCACTGGGTTTGGAGGCGGCGGCTCGGGCGGCTGCGATCCAACCAAGACGAGTTGCCAGCCGGGCAGCGATTGCCCGAAATGGAAAGCAGACCTCGGCCTGTGCACACCGGGCGGTGGCGGTGGCAGCGGAGGGATGTGCAAACCCAACCCTGGAGGCAACCCCAGCTGCGGCGGCGGCGGCCCGGCAGCCCAAGGCGGGGGCAGCGGCGGTGGCGTGCAAGTGGGCGGGGGCAACCCGATCAACCTGGTCACCGGCAACAAGTACCAGGAAGAGACCGACCTGGCGCCGCTGCCGGGCGTGCTGGGGCTGGAGCTCAAGCGCTACTACAACAGCCAGAGCAGCCACTCGGGCCTGGTCGGTGCGAACTGGCGCATCAGCTACGAGACGGTGCTGTACGACGTGGGCAGCCAACTTCAGATCGTGCAGGCCGACGGGCGCCGGCTGATGTTCGAGCGAGGAGTCGGAGCGCACGCGGCCTTGTGCACCGGCCCCAGCCCGCAGGACGGGCAGGTGCGCATCGAAGAGCGCGATGGCCAGCGCACTTACCACTGGCGCTGGCCCGACGGCAGGACGCTGAGCTTCGGCGGCGGCTCCAACGGCGGCTACCCGCTGCAGACCATCACCGCGGCCACCGGCGAACGCGTGAGCCTGACCTACAGCCCCGCGGGCGAGCTGGTGCAGGTGCGCGACCCACAGGGCCGCAAGCTCAACTTCGCGTACGCGGGGCGCAGGCTGCAGTCGGTGGACACCCCGCTCGGCACCATCCGCTACGCACAGGATGCCCAGGCCCGGCTGGTGGAAGCGAGCTGGCAAGACAGCGGTGCGAGTGAACCCGCGTACAGCCGGCAGTACCACTACGAAGAGCGCTACAACGGCGGCCACCCCAACGCGCTGACCGGCATCAGCCTGAAGACACGCGATGCAAGCGGTCAACTGACGGTGCAACGGCTGTCCACCTATGCCTACGACCGCTACGGCCTGGCGATCCTGAGCACCAAGGGCGAGGCCAAGCAAGTCAAGGACGGCCAAGTCGTGCAGGGCACGGGCATCGAGCAGATCGAGGTGCAGTACGTGGACAAGCCCCTGCCGCACCAGCCGAAGATCGGCAAGGACGGCGAGGCGGTGCCGCAGCAATACGGCAAGACGATCCTCACCAACAGCCAGGGCCAGAAAAGCGAAGTGCTCAGCGCGGTGATCGCGGGGCACTACCGGCTGATGCAGATGAAGGGTCCGGGCTGCGGCACCTGCGGGCCGGCCAACATGCGTTATGCGTACGACGCCAACGGCCAACTGCTGAAGGCCACGCAGCTGGACGATCAAGGCCAGCCGCGTGCGAGCCGGGTGTGGCGCTACGACGCCTACGGGCGCTTGGCGCGCGAAGGGATACAACAGCAGCAGCAGCCCGTGCAATGGACGCGGCGTTACGAATACGCCGACGTGAAGTACGCCGACGGCAGCATTGCCCGCGCGCCCAAGCCCAGCGTGATCGCGCAGCCCAGCGTGGTGCCGGGCAAGGAGCGCGTCACGCGCATTGCGTACAACGCGCAGTGGCTGCCCACGCAGGTGACGGAAGAGGGGTTCAGCCCGATCGATGCGCAAGGTCGTGCCGCAGTGACACCGATCGCGCGCACAAGCGCCTACCGGTACAAGACCATTGGCGGTCGCACGGTGCTGGCGGAAATCGACGGGCCGCTGCCCAACGGCCCGACCAACAGCCCCGAGGACTCCGACATCACCCGTATCGAGTGGGATGCCGAAGGCCTGCAGGTGAGCAAGGTGATGTACCCGGCGGCGCTGCGGGCGCGCTTCGAACACGACGAGGCCGGTCGCGTCGCATTGCGCGTGGGCGTGGACGGCGTGCCGGAGCGCATCGGCTACGACACCGCCGGCCACATCACACGCTTCGACCGCGGCGGCGTGCTGCTGCAGCTGCGCTACGACGCGATGGGCCAGCTGGCCGGCATTCACGATGCGCTAGGGCAGGACCTAGTTCTGCAGCATGACGCTGCCGGCCGCATCGCCGAAGTGCGCGATCCGCAGGGCCGCCGCATCGTGTGGGACTACGACGGCGAGGTCGCACGCCAGATGCGGCTGCTCAATCCCGATGGCAGCTTGAGCCAGCGCCGGGCCGCGCTGCCGGCCACGTCGACCGAGCCCCTCCCGATGCCAGCGTCGCCCGAGGCGATGCCGCCGCTGCCGGCGGAGGTGGACGTGGCGCTGACCCGCGTGCCGGCGATGCCTGGCGACGTGCAGGCCGCACGCCTCGCGCTCGACGCCAAGGGGCGTCCCACGGAGTACCGCTACGACGACTTCGGCCGGCTGGTGGTGCAGCACAGCCCGGACACCGGGCGCACGCTGTACCGCTACGACGTGGCGGGCCAGCTGACCGAGCGCGTGGCGGCCGACGGCGGCCGGGTGCGCATCGAGCGCGACCCTGCGGGCCGCGCGGTGCATGTCGTGGCCGATGGTGAAGACGCGCGCATCGAATGGGCGAAGGCGAACCGGCCGGGACGCGTGCGCTACAAGGAAGGCGAGGAGCGCTTCGAATACGACGCGCTGGCGCGCCTGGTGGCCCATGTGCAGGTGGTCGACGGCAAGACCCTCACCGTGCGCTATGCCTTCGACGCGGCGGGCCGCATGGTGAGCCGCACCCTGCCGGACGACCAGCGGCTCGCGTACCACTACAACGGCACGCAGCACCCGAAGCCGGGCCTGCTGGCCGGCATCTCGCTCGACGGCCTGCTCGACGCGCCGATCGTCACCGGCCTGAACACCGCGGAAGAAAACTTCGAGGACCGCGGCTTCACCTATGGCAACGGGCTCGTGCACCGGCGCCTGCTGGATGTGGACGGTCAGCTGGTCAGCGTGGGCAGCCGCGCGGCCGCGTACAGCGAGCTGCGCTGGCGGCGCGATGCGGCGGAGCCCCAGCCCGCGTACGCGGCGGTGCGCGCCGGCGGACGCGCGGCCGCGGAAGGGCAGCTGCCGTGGATGCAGCAGGCCTCGTTTCACCTGTCGCAAGTGGGCGCTGCGCCGTTGCCGACAGGCCGTGCGGAGGAACTGCCGCTGCTGGAATCGGCGCAGCAGCGCTACGACGAGCGCGGCCGCCTGGTGGAGGACGCGCAGCGGCGCTACGTGTGGGACGGGATGGACCGCCTGGTGGAGGTGCGCGCCAAGGCCGCCGACGGCCAGCCCGAGCGCGCGGTCGCACGCTACCGCTACAACCTGTTCGGAGAGCGCATCGCCAAGGTCGCGTACGGCGCCCAGGGCCGGAAGATCACCTACTTCTTCTACGAAGGCAGCCAACTCAGTGCCGAGGCCGATGCCTCGGGGCGCGTGACGCGCGAATACGTCTACCTCGACGAACGGCCGGTGGCGATGCTGCAAGGCCGCGCGATCCTCGCGATCCACACCGACCACCGGTTCGCGCCCATCGCGGTGACCGATAAGGACCGCACGGTGGTATGGCAGGCCAGCGTGGGCGCGAACGGCCTCACGCGTGTGGCGCCTGCGTCCACGGTCGAGATGCCGCTGCGGGCGTCGAACCAGTACTTCGATGCCGAGACGGGGCTGCACTACAACATCCACCGCTATCTCGACGCGCGGCGCGGCCGCTACATCAGCCCCGATCCGATGGGCTTGGCAGTAGGGCCGGACCTGTACCAGTTCGCACTCGGGCGGCCGCACCGGTATGTGGATCCTCTGGGGCTGCAGCCCAAGGACTGGAGCAAGGCGACCTACGAAGACAAGCTGAAGGAGATCATCACCCGGGCGGTGCCGATGTTGCCGAGCGAGATTGGCAATGCGCTGTTGGAACTGGTGCAACCCGCCAACCTCGCGGTGATGGGCGGCATCTTCGCAATCTGGGCGGGGTCACAGTTCACGCCGGTGGGGTGGGTGGCCGACCTGGCGCTGCTCGGGATGGGCATCTGGTATGCGGGTGCGGGAGTGATCGACCTCGTCAAGGTCTTTGTCTCGCTCAATTCGGACGTGAAGGCCGCCCGGTGCGACGCCGACTTGACGGCCGCGGCGCAGCGGTTGTCGAAGGGCTTCGTGACCGGCACGGGTGAACTGGCCAGCGGCTTGGCGGGGACCTGGGGCATCGCCAAGAGCGGTGGGTTAACGCGTATCGCGGAGGGGATCAAATCACTTGTGGAGTTCGGCAAGCGGCAAATCAAGAAGCCCGCCACGCCCCCGGTCACCAAGATCGTCAGGCCCGACACGACCAAGGCCCACTATGGGCCCGACGCCAAATACAAGAAGCCCAACGGCGACTGGGACTGGCCGCCAGACGATGGCTTTGCTGGCGCGAGGGTGAGCGGGACCTTGCCCAAGGACACGCTGATCGACCGTTTTGGCGGCGAGACCGGCTCCTTCCTATCCCCAGAGGGGACACCCTTCGAGATGAGAGCGTTGGCCCCCTCGTCCCTGAAGGAGCCCTACTACGTCTATCGCGTGAAGAAGCCGTTGCCGGTCCAGTCAGGCCGAATCGCTCCGGCGTTCGACCAGCCTGGCGGTGGAACACAGTACCTGATCGACTGGGCGAAGGTGGCGGCCGACAATGGCACGACGGTAAGCGCCATTCGCTCCTATCCTGGCGGCGGCATTGCCTGGCTGGTCAAGGTGGGTGGGTACCTGGACCGCCTAACACCGATCGGAGGAATACTGCCGTGACTCGTTGGAATCCGGATGAACGATCGCAGATCAAGGCCATCCTGTCCTATTTTTTCGTCGGGCAGGATCCATGGGCCAAGTCGAAGTTGCGCGCGGGTCAAGGCCTGAGTGACGTCCCCTATGACCAAGTCTTCTCGGTCAGCGAGGACGACGTCGCCGAGTACGTCAGACAACATGGTTGGGATGCCAGAGTCGTGCATCGGATCCAGTCGTTACCAGACGACCCCGAGAAGGTCAGCTGGGACTGGCGATTCTTCATTCTCCCGCCGCATGAAGGGCGCTGGAGCTGTGGTCGCCGCGTGGACACCGAAAGGCGTTCGAGCCCGTACGAACTTTGGCGCTTCCCCTCTGAGGATGAGATGTTGCGATTCATCGTTCACGATCTGGTCGAAGAGCAAAAGCGACTGTGGGGGAGGCGGCCCGTCGTGTGAGCCTTGGGAGAACGAAGCCCGCGCCATCATGCGAACCACCTTCCGATCGAACGCCGAGGCATACCCCATGCGCAACCTGCACACCGCTGGCCAGCCGATCGCCGAACTCTTCCCTTCATAGCATGCAGAGCGTTGTCGGGGATAGAGAACGATGACCTCCATACGTCCTTCCAGCAAGTCCTCCTTTCCGGGGGTGAAGGCTTACCTGAAATCCTTCGTTTTAGGAGTCGAGAACTGGGAGACCGAGGACCTGCCTCGACTTCAGCGCTTTTCCCGAGAAGGCAGTTTCGACTTCAGGTATTCCCCGGAATTCGAGGGCCAGCCGTACAACGCCGCCAATGCCGCGGGCGATCTCACCGGCGTTTCCAATGCGCTTCGTTGGCAAGCCATACAAGGAGCGCTGTCGGGTGAGAAGGACTGGCTCGACTCCTGGAGTCGAGCCACCGCATATGGCTATTGGGGTGTGCGCCTGGAGCTTTTCACTCAACACCGGGTGTACGACGACGACTACCGGAACGGAAGGCGGCCGCAGTACATGCCGCTCGCCTCCTTCCATGGTGCTGTCTTCAATGCCGCGAACGCACTGAACCTCGGCTGGTTCGACCAGGCGTTCGAGTTGGTGCGTCGTTGCCGGGCCACGCTGGACATCGAAGGCTTCTTCGACGGTGATGACGTGGCGCACCGGCGGACCGATCACTTCGTCGTCAGGCTGGTGTCGGACGACCGGGGGTGGCCCGAGCGCGCGTCTCCCCGATGTGCGTTCGACGAGCCCGTCTTTGAGGAACTCATCGCACGCTGGCAGCAGCCTGAGGCTTCGACCCTGGTTCCATTGCTGCTCGCCGTCTGCGAGCGCCACGCACGGGAGGCGAAGGTGGACAGCGCCAAAGAATGGCACGACCTGCCGCGGATAGATGAATGGTATGTGCCGTTCGAAGTGCTGTCGGTACTGCGCCTTCGCGAGCGGCGCGGGCTCGCCAATCCGAGGCCGGAAGAGTTCGACCATCCGCTATTGCATACCCCGCTCGGCGTATTGCCGCCGGTGATGCCTTTCTACGAAGACGACCTGCTGCAGGGCGTGATGGACCAAGTGCGCCGCGAGTGGCCCACCGTGTGAAGCGAAAGATGAGCGGCGAGAGGCGGTTGCCTTGTGGAATGCGTTCAAGAAGGCAGTAGGCCTCTCGCCGACACGCGAGCCGTTGGCGCCGCGCATACCGATCTCGGTGTGCCGGTACGTCGAACGCAACAAGGTGCAAACCGCGCCGGCCGCGGAGTAGCTGGCAAAGCGAGCGGAGCGGGCGCTGGCTGCCGCCCGGCAGGAGTTGCGCGATGAACAGCGTTGGTCGGTTCGGGGGGCGGGGTCCCCGTCCTTTTTTCGCCGCCGGTGGTTTCGCTGGCGGCGGACGAACGTGCTGAAGCGATCGGATTGGCATTGAAGGACGATTTGCTGCAAGGTGTGATGGACCGCGTGCGCCGCGAGCTAACCGCCGTGTGATGCAAACGGCGGGCGGTACGGTGGCGTTGTGGCATGCGATCAAAAGGGCAGTGGGCGCAGAGCCGACTTGCCAGAGCCTCACGCCGCGAGTACCGGTGTCGGTGTGCAGGTACATCGAACGCAAGGTCCAGACTGCGCCCGGCGCCGAGTACCTGGCAGAGCGCGCGACATTCGGGCGTCTGCAGATGTGGAACCTGCAATGAGCAACCAGGCCCTCCTCTATACCCTCGACGACCCGCAGCCCAAATTGTCGGGGCGGGACGATCGCATCTCGCGCCGCGAATGGGTCGCCTCCTACCACTTGCCGATGCTATGGCTGGCCCTGTTCGACGAAGCCGACCTGCGGATGTGCGACCGCGACGGTGAAGGCGATGTGTGGCCGTACTGCGTTTGCGGCACCGACGAAGCCTTGGCGCGATTGCAGGCGCGCCGCCCCGACCTGGTCGCCGCTTTCGGCCGGCGCGTCGGATGGCTGATCCACGCGCTGTCCGAAGACCTGGCCGCCACCGGGCAGCGCTTCGTGGTGCTGGATACCTGGGACATCGGCAGCATGGTGGCCGATGGCCCCGAGTGGGCCGAGGAACTGCGGGCGATGTTGAAGGTCGTGGGCCAGGAGGTGTCGGAACGGTACCGCAAGCACTTCCCCTTGCCGGCCGATGCCGACGGCAAGGCGTGGGACGTCTTTCTCGCGGGGCCCGACTACGAGGGCGCGGGGCAGGGCGACGATCCGGTCGAGCAACCGGTGGCGCGCGCGCAGCGCCCCGCTGGCGGCCCCATGGTCCGGAGCATGTGGGGACAGCGAGCGATCGGTGCGGCCGTGTGCGCTCTGTGCACGACGCTCGTCGCCTGGCACTGGATGCACCCCGCCCAGCAGGCGCACGTGCTGAGGGCCGGACTGTTCCTGCTGCCGGCCTTTGCGGTGATGGGTCTGGGCCTGGTGCTGTTCCCGATGGACGTGGAGCGGCTCCAGCGCGAGCACGGCAGCGACCGGATCACGCGCTGGGCCCATCTGTCGAGCGCGTGGCGCGTGGTTCTCTTCGTCATGTTGGCCGCAGCCCTGGCCAACGTGTACCTCGCCACCGGCAAGCTCCTCTGAGCCAAAGGCTGCGCTCGCGCGACCTGACGAGGTTCTTTCGGTCGAAGAAGGGAAGCGGCTTCCCGCCGTGCGAAAGAGTCCCCCGCCAGCGTGGCGCACGGATTGGCGCCCACGCCCCCTTGTTTGAAGATTGACGTTCCGCGGCCTTGTGCGTAGCGTCACGCCTTCGCAAAAAAGCCGTGGACAAGGGAGCAACGAAGGTGATGCGCGCAAAGGTGGCGCCGGCCCTTTTGGTGGCACCAACGGCGGTGTCCGGCAGCGGAGTTGGGGGCAGCGATGGTGCGGGCGGGGACGGGAGCGACTCGTCGACAACGCCTCAGAATTCTTCCGCCGTGTCCGTGTCCGTGCCCGCCTCTGCTTTCAGCGACCCGGCTTAATGGAGCGACGCCGCTCGCGCCTGGGTGTCCGGCTTCATTTCTTCTCATTCATTTCAAAAGAAAAGGACCATTGATGCGTCGATCCCTCTCCCTGTGTGCGGCGTTGGCCGCGGCCTTCCTCGCCGGCTGCGCCACCCCGCCCAAAGTGGCGCAAAACAAGACCGTGGAAGTGGCCGGCCAGAAGCTGGTCTTCGGGGGCACCTACGACACCGCGCGCACCGCGCTTACCCTCACGGTGAACGGCGACCCGGTGATGAACGGCACCTTCCCGCCGTACACGCCCACGCTGAACCTCAACGCCGAGTACCACGGTCTGCAGCTGCGCAGCGAGTGCTATTTCGGGTCGGTGCTCGGCAGCCGAGGCGGCGTGATGGGCATCGTGGCGGGCGCGGTGCAGGCCGCCCACAACAAGGCGGGCGACAAGTGCGACATGCAGGTGAACGGCAAGACGATGGAGTCGCTGTACTTCTGATCTCGCGCGACCAGCGGTGTCCGCCGCGCCGGTAGTGCTTGTATGTTTAAACCAGACCAGCACGGTAGAGTCTGAACGCCGTTGAGGCGGC
>CAMLIZ010000121.1 GCA_946480245.1 uncultured Pseudomonadota bacterium | reverse complement strand
TCGACCAGCGCACGCGTGTCCTCGGTCTGCCCGTCGTCGACCACGACGATCTCGTAGCGCGAGGGGTCGAGGCTCTGGCGCAGCAGCGGCGCCAGGCAGCGCTGCAGCAGGTCGGGCCGGCGGCAGGTGGGGATGACAACGGAGATGTCGAAGCGGCCCATCGGAATCTCCGTGTTCACGATTTCTCGATCACGAAGCGGCCGACCACCAGCGCGTCCAGCGGCGTGCTGTAGAAGGCATTGATCGCATCCTTGGGCGAGCACACCATGGGCTCGCCGCGCACGTTGAACGAGGTGTTCACCAGCACCGGCACGCCGGTTTTGGCGCCGAAGGCCTTCAGCAGATCGTGGTAGCGCGGGTGGGTGTCGCGCCGCACGGTCTGCACGCGTGCGGTGTGGTCGGCGTGGCACACCGCGGGGATCTTGTGCGCCTGCTCGGGCCGCACGTCGTAGATGAACAGCATGAAGGGCGCTTCGCCGCGGTTCGCGTCGGCGGGCATGAACCAGGCGGCCAGGTCCTCCTGCGGCACCACCGGCGCCACCGGGCGGAAATCCTCGCGGTCCTTCAGCTCGTTGAGCCGGGCCTGCATCTCGGCCTTGAGCGGCGAGGCCAGGATCGAGCGGGCGCCGAGGGCGCGCGGGCCGAACTCCATGCGGCCCTGGAACCAGCCGATGATCTTGTCCTGCAGCAGCAGGTCCGCGGTTTCCTCGGCCACGTTGCCCAGCGTGCGGTAGGGCAGCTTGGCCCAGCGCAGCAGCTGCTCGATCTCGGCGTCGCTGTAGCCCGGGCCCCAGTAGGCGTGGTCCATGGTCCAGGTGCGCGCCGGATGGCCGCGCTGCTCGTCGTCCACCAGCAGCGCCGCACCCAGCGCGGTGCCTGCGTCGCCGGCGGCCGGCTGCACCCACACCTCGTCGAAGATCCTCGCGTCGCGCAGGCGCGCGTTCATCACGCAGTTCAGCGCCACACCGCCGGCCATCGCCAGCTGCGTCTCGCCGCTGGCCAGGCGCAGCCAGCGCGCGAGCTCGAGCACCGTCTCCTCCAGGACCGCCTGCAGCGATGCGGTGAGGTCGAAGTGCTGCTGCTCCAGCGGCCCGCCGCGCTCGCGCGCCGGGCCGAACAAGGCCACCGGGTCGAAGGCTTCCACGCGGTAGCTGCCCTCGGCGCCCACCTGCACCAGCTGGCGCAAGGTCTGCAGGTGCACCGGGCGGCCGAGCGCGGCCAGGGCCATCACCTTGTACTCGTCGCTCGAATGCAGAAAGCCGAGGTGGGTGGTGATGCGCTCGTACAGCATGCCCAGCGAGTGCGGCATCAGCACTTCACCGATGGGCTCGTAGCGGCCGTCGCGATAGCGGCCGTAGGTGGTGGTGGCCTCCTCGCCGCGACCGTCCAGCGTCATCACCGCGCAGCGCTCGAACGGCGCGGCCAGGTAGGCGCTGGCCTGGTGTGCCGCATGGTGGTCGACGAAATGAAAGCGGTAGGGCCCGTCGTGCCGCGCGCCGGCGAAGCGGTGCTTCAGGTGGTGCGGCGCGCCCGCGGCCAGCTGGCGCGGCGCGTTGACGATGTAGCTGGCGAACAGCGGGTCCCACACGCTCTCCCACTCGGCCGCGGGTTGTGCCGATGGCTGCATCGGCAGCGTGACGCCGTGGCCCGTGATGCGTTCGCGGATGAAGCGCGCGGGGTCGTAGCTGTAGGCCACGTGCTGCACGTCGACCAGGTTCACGCCGGCCTCGCGCAGGCAGTATTCGATGGCGTGGAACGGCAGCTCCCAGGTGCTGAACGGGACCGGTCGCTTGGCGTGCTTGATGTGCGTGAAGCGCTCTTCCTCGGCGGCGGCCACCAGGCGGCCGTCGATCACCAGCGCCGCGGCGCTGTCGTGGAAGGCGGCGTTGATGCCGAGCGTGATCATGCGGCCTCCGCTGTGGTGGTGCGGTGTTCGCGGGCCAGTGCCAGTGCGGCATCGGCCACGGCCTGGGGTGGCACCTGCAGCAGGCAATCGTGGTGGCCTTGCGGGCACACGCTCTTCAGGCAGTTGCGGCAGGGCACGTCGTGGTTGAGCACGCGCGCCGGCACGCGCCACGGCGTGTGCTGCGGGTTGGTGAGCGCATAGAGATCCACCACCGGCGTGCCGAGGGCGGCCGCCAGGTGCACCGGCCCGCTGTTGTTGGAGACGAGGGTCTGTGCGCCGGCGATCAGCGCGGCCAGCTCGCCCAGGCTCAATGCACCGGCGAGGCTGTGCGAGCGGCACCGCATGCTGGCCTGGGCCTGCGCCACGAGCGGTTGCTCGGCCGCACTGCCGGTGAACACGATGCTGCAGCCGCTGGCGGCGGCCACCGCGTCGGCCGCGATGCCGAAACGGTCCGCCGGATAGCGGCGCGACGGCGCGCTGGCACCGGGGTGCACCACGGTCCATGCGGCGCCGGGCGGCAGGCCCGCCAGGCGCAGCTTGGCGTGCAGGCTCTCGACGTCGCTGTCGCGCAAGGCGAAGCGCAGCCGTTCGTCTGCGGTGCGCCAGCCGAGCGCGGCCACCAGGTCGAGCTGGCGCTGCACTTCGTGCCGTGCGTGCGCCAGGTCGACGTCGGGTTCCGGACACCAGCGGGTGAGCAGGTGGTACGGGTTCTCGCGGCAATGCGCGGCGCGCAGCGGAACGCCGGCCAGGCGCGCGAGCGTGGCGGCGGGCAGCGCGCTTTGGGTGCACACGGTGAAGATCACCGCTGCGTCGTAGCTGCCTTCGGCCATCGTCTGCACGAGCCGGAACTCGTCGAGCGCGGACGCGGGTTGCTCATGCTTCAGCCACGAGGCGCGGTGCAGCAGCCAGCGGTCGACCATCGGCAGGTGCGGCGCCAGCACGGCGCTGGCCGGCGAGGCCATCAGCGTGAGCTCGGCGCCGGGGTTGCTCTCCTTGATGGCTGCGAGTGCGGGCGTGGTCATCAGCACGTCGCCGAGGTTGTCGAGGCGGATCGCAAGGACTTTCATTGCTGCTTCTTCAAGCGCCTTCATCGACGACATCGCAGCTCGGCTCCTCCACTCCCGCGGCCTGGCCCGCGCGCACGATCGTCTGCGCCGCTTCCAGCAGATCCCGGCAGCGGTGATGCGGCTCGCGCAGCGGTGACAGATGCCACTCGGTTTCGTTGCCCACGTCGAGCAGCACCGTGCGGCAGCCGGCGCGGCGGCCGGCTTCCACGTCGTGCAGGATGTCGCCCACCATCCACGAGCGCGACAGGTCCACGCCGTGCGCCTGCGCACCTTGGCGCAGCAGGCCAGGTGCGGGCTTGCGGCACAGGCAGTTGGGCCGCTTGGGGTCGGCGGAGGCCGCATGCGGGCAGGCGTAGAAGCCATGCAGCGTGATGCCCGCCTCGGCCAGCATGCGCTGCAGGCCGGCCTGCAGGCGTGCCAGCGCAGCGCGGTCGAAGTGGCCGAGCGCAATGCCGGGCTGGTTGGTGGCCACCATCAGCAGGTAGCCGTGCTGCTGCAGCAGCTTCAGCCCGTCGATGGCGTGGGGTGTGAAGCACAGCAGCGCCGGGTCCACGTTGTAGGGCACGTTCTCGACCAGCGTGCCGTCCTTGTCGAGGAACACCGCGCGCCGCCCAGCGGCGATCGGTTGTCGGGAGGAGCCGAGAGCGGCGCTCATTTGGCGGCGACGAAGCCCGCGGCCGCTGCATGTGCGCCGTTGGCTGCGCTCTGCGCGTCGGCACCGCTGTGCACGAGCCGCAGCTTGGGCCCGCGCGCGCGGCGCGGCGCGGCGGCATACGCAGGTGCCAGCTCGCGATAGGTGAGGGCGAGCTGCGCGGCCACCTGCTCCCAGGTGAACATGGTCTGTGCGCGGCGCACGCCGGCCAGGCCCAGTGCGCGCGAGAGCGCCGGGTGTGCCTGCAGGTACACCAGGTGTTCGGCGAGCGCCTTCGGGTCGTTCGGCGGTACCAGGTAGCCGGTGAGGCCGTTGACCACGGAGTATTGGATGCCGCCCACCTCGCTGCCGATCACCGGCGTTCCGCAGGCCATGGCCTCCAGCGGCGTGATGCCGAAGGGCTCGTACCAGGGTGTGGTGACGAACACGTTGGCCGCGCAGTAGTAGGCGCGCAGCTGGTCGCGCTGGCGGCGTCCGGTGAAGGTGACGATGTCGTCCACCTCCAACTGGCAGGCGATGCGCTGCAGCCGCCCGATCTCGGGCGTGGCGCGCGCGTCCGGCGTGTCGGATTCGCCGCCCACCACGAGCAGCCGCGGATGGATGTCGCGTGGCAGCTCGGCCATCGCACGCACCACGTTCTCCACGCCCTTGCGCGGCACCATGCGGCCCAGCTGCAGCACGATGAATTCGTCCAGGCTCAGGCCGAGTCGTTCGCGCGCTTCCACGCGGCTCATCGGCGCGAACTCCTGCGGGTCGAAGCCGCAGGGCACCATGGTCATCTTGGCGGGGTCGGCGCCATACAGGCGCACCAGGTCGGCCTGGTCCTGCGGGCATTCGGCCACCAGGGCGTCGGCCTCGCGCACGAGTGCACGCTCGATGTCCACGCGCTCCTCGGGGAACGCGTCGGCCTCGCGCTGGTATTCGCGCCGCACCAGCCCGAGCGCATGAAACGTGATCACGAAGGGCGTGCCCAGCTTGCGCTTCAGCTGCAGCGCCACCCAGCCCGACATGAAGAAGTTGGCGTGCACCACGTCGTAGTGCAGGCCCGCGTTGCACAGCCGCATGCAGGCCTCCGCGAACTCGGGCATGTACTGCAGCAGCTGCTCCTTGGGCACGAATTCCGCGGGCCCGGCCGGGATGTGCAGCACCCGCAGCCCGGGCTTGACGTACACCACCGGCGCCTGGTGCGGATCGTCGCGGCGCGTGAACACGTCCACCGTGTGGCCCTCGTTCACCAGGCATTGCGCAACGTGGGCGACATAGATGTTCTGGCCGCCCGCGTCGACGCCGCCGAGTACGGCGAGGGGGGACGCGTGCTCGCTGATCAGCGCGATTCTCATGACTCGGGTCCTCGGGGGAAGTGGTTCCCGACCTGGGCAATTGCTGTGCCGCTTCTCGCGCTGCTGCGCTTTGCTTCAATGGATTGAAAGGACGCGGTGCGAAGAGCGCGTGCCCGCACACCGTCACCGCAAGGCGACGCGCATCGATTCCGCTTCAACCCGGCAGAAACGTTCGCGCACTTCTTCCCGCACTTCTTGCCGCGCTGCATCGGCGCGCGCCGCGGGCACAGCGCGCATGCGCGGGCACGGCGCTTGCGCCCGCGCTTGGGATGGCAACTGAGCCCGATCCCTCCGGCCGCCACAAGGTGTTCGCCGGGCTGTGGTCCGCGGTGTGGCGGTATCGCCGGCGCACCTTCGTGGCCCTGGTGCTGATGATCATGGCCAAGGTGTCGGCGGTGTTCGTGCCGCTGCTGCTGAAGGCGATCGTCGACCGTTTCAGCAAGCCGCAGGACCTGATCACGCCGTTCGGCGACGGCAGTGCGCCCGGCACCCACCCCGCGGTGCTGGTGCTGCCGGTGTTCCTGCTGCTGGGTTATGCGCTGCTGCGCTTTGCAGGCACCTTGTTCAACGAGTTGCGCGACCTGGTGTTCGCGCGCGTGACGCAGCGCACCGTGATCGACTATGCCGAGCGTGCGTTCGCGCACCTGATGTCGCTGAGCCCGCGCTTTCACGTGCAGCGCAACACCGGCACGCTGATCCGCGACGTGGAGCGCGGCACCAACGGCGTGGGCTTCCTGCTCGGCACGGGGCTGTTCACGATCGTGCCCACGCTGGTGGAGTTCGGCGCAGTGCTGGCGGTGATGATCAGCGGCTACAGCCTGTGGTTCACGCTGGTCATCATGCTCACCTTCGTGGTGTATGCCAGCTACACCACCTTCATGACCAGCCGCCGTGAATTGAAGCAGCGCCGCGTGAACGAACTCGACTCGCGCGCCAACGGCCGCATGGTGGACAGCCTGCTGAACTACGAGACCGTGAAGGTCTACGCGCGCGAGGAGTTCGAGCGCCAGCGCTACGGCACCGTGCTGGACCAATGGGTGGAAGGCAGCGTGCAGAACCAGAAGGCGCTGTCGGTGCTGCACATCGGCCAGAGCGCGATCATCGCGGTGGGCGTGGCGCTGGTGATGCTGCTGGCGGCCGAGCAGACGCTGGCCGGCCGCATGACAGTGGGCGACCTGGTGCTGGTGAACAGCTACATCATCCAGATCTGCCTGCCGCTGAACACGCTGGGCTTCGTGTTCCGCGAGGCGCGCGACGCGCTGGTGAACACCGAGAAGCTGGTGGGCCTGATGGAGCAGCGCTCCGACATCGAGGACCGGCCCGAGGCCGCGCCGCTGCAGGTGCGCCAGGGCGAGGTGGCGTTCGCCCATGTCGACTTCGGCTACGAGGCGGGGCGCCAGATCCTGCAGGACGTGAGCCTCGGCATCCCCGCCGGCAAGACGGTGGCGGTGGTGGGCGGCAGCGGCTCGGGCAAGAGCACGCTGGCGCGCCTGCTGCTGCGCCTGTACGACACCAACGGCGGCCGCGTGCTGATCGACGGGCAGGATGTGCGGCACGTCAAGCTGGGTTCGCTGCGCGAGGCGATCGGCGTGGTGCCGCAGGACACGGTGCTGTTCAACGACACCATCGCCTACAACATCGCCTACGGCCGCCATGGCGCAGGCATGTCCGACGTGATCGAGGCGGCCAAGGCAGCGCAGGTGCACGAGTTCATCCTGTCGCTGCCCAACGGCTACGAGACCACCGTGGGCGAGCGCGGGCTCAAGCTGTCGGGCGGGGAGAAACAGCGCGTGGCGATCGCGCGCGCCTTCCTGAAGAACCCGCCGATCATGATCTTCGACGAGGCCACGTCGGCGCTGGACACGCGCGCCGAGCGCGCCATCCAGAGCGAGCTGGACCGCATTGCGCAGGGCCGCACCACGATGATCATTGCGCACCGCCTGTCCACCATCGTCAACGCCGACGAGATCGTGGTGATGGACAAGGGCCGCATCGTGGAGCGCGGCCGCCACGACGAGCTGCTGGAGCGCGATGGGCTGTACGCCCAGCTGTGGAACCTGCAGCTGCAGCAGGCCCAGGTGGAGCGCACCGAGCGGCGGCTGGCGCGCCAGCCGGTGAACCTGGCCGTGCTGATGGCCAACGTGATCGATGGCCTGCGCGAGGCGATCGACGCGCGCGGCATCAAGCTCTACAGCAACATCGACCTGGACAACGCGCGCGTCACCGGCGACCCCAGCACCTTGTCGCAGGCGCTCACCGACATGCTCGCGCATGCCGTGCACGCCACGCCCGAAAACGGCCGCGTCGAGCTGACGCTGGAGCGGCATGAGGCGAACGCCCGGCTGTCGATCGTCGATGGCCGGCACGACGCGCTGCCCAGCCCGGCGGCGCAGCGCGCGGCCGACGCGCCGCGGCTGCGCCTGGTGCCGCTTGCGCCGAAGCCGGTGGTCTTGCCGCGCGGCACCGACACGCCGCTGGATCCGCTGCAGCTGCGCTCCACCGTCGAGCGCCAGGGCGGCGAGTTCCGCATCGAGCCGCCGAGCTCGGTGCACGGCATGTGCTACGTGCTCGAGATGCCGCTGCGCGCGGTGGGCAGCAGCCAGGTCAAGCCGCCTGCGCCTCCCGCGACCGACGGTGCGCCCGACCCGCTGCTGGCCGACTCGCCGCTGAAGGGCCTGCGCGTGGTGACGATCGACGACCGCGTGGACGCGCGCGAATCGCTGCAGGACCTGCTCGAAGGCGAGGGCGCCGAGGTCAAGGCCTTTGCCACCGGCGCTTCGGCCATCGAGTGGCTGGAGCACCAGCCCGGCTCGCAGTGGCCGCAGGTGCTGATCAGCGACATCGCGCTCGGCGACGAGGACGGCCACCAGGTGATCCGCCACATCCGCCAGATCGAGCAGCAGCGCGGCGTGACGCTGGACGACCGTCTGCCCGCCGTGGCGCTCACAGGGCTGGCCGAACCGGGCGACCGCATGCGCGCGCTGATGGCCGGCTTCCAGGTGCACCTGGCCAAGCCGGTGGACCCGCACGAGCTGGTCAGCACGCTGATGACGCTGGCCGGCCGTGGCGGTGGCGGCCATGTGGCCGCGGCCTGACGCGGCCACCGATTTCATTCACGCAAGGAGCTTCGATGACTTCCAAACCCCTGGGCAGCGTGTTCGCCAATGCCGATGCTGCGCGACAGGCGCTGGCGATGGCGCTGCCGATGATCGAGCCGCAGATGAGCGACAAGAGCGTGTGCGGCAGCGGCTTTCTCTACATCGTGGTGATGGATCCCGCGCAGCAGCCGGGCCAGGTGCGCTTCGAGGATGCCGTGCTGCTGGAGCACGCCGTGGGCGACCGCAGCCGGTGGGACGCCGACTATGCGGCGTTTGCGCGCGCCAAGGCCAAGGCGAGCTGGGAGCACGGCGTGAGCGGCCATGCGCTGCAGGCGCTTCAGCCGTATCGCCTGCGCGAGGGCGACAGCCTGCTGTGGGGCGCCGTGTGCCTGGAAGGCATCGTGGTGGGCGTCAGCGGCGCGCACCCGTATTACGACGAGGCGTTTGCCACCACGATCGCGGCCTGCCTGAAGGCCGTCGCCAAGCACCGCTGGCAGCAGGCGCTGGATGATCGGCAGCTCTACGCGTCCGCGGCGCAGGGCTGAGTGCGGTCTACGCGGCCAGCCACTCGTCCACTGCCGCGTTGAACGCCTGCGGCTGTTCGCGCATCACCCAGTGCCCGGTGGGCAGCGCCAGCACGCGCGAGCCGGGCCGCGCGGCCAGCGCCTCGGCCCAGGCCGGCGAGTGGAACATGAACGGCTTGCGCCGTCCGTAGGCGAAGAACACGGGACAGGTCAGCGCCACCGGCTGCACGCGGCCGCGGTAGCCGCCGTGGCTGCCGGTCCAGGCAATGTCGTACGGATAGTTCATGCACGAGCCGACCTCGGCGGGGTCGGCGGGCACCTTCAGTGCGCCGGCCATCCATCCTGTCATGCGGTCGCCCAGCCGTCCGCCGATGCGCCAGGCGGCGGCCAGCCACAGCTGGTAGCCGGCGATGCCGAGCTTGGCCTTGGCGCTCAGCGACTTCAGGTGCGCGGGGCTGTTGGCGTCGCCGATGTCCACGCCGATCACCTTCAGCACGCGCTGCGGGTGGCGCAGCGCGAACTGGTAGCCGAACACCGCGCCCCAGTCATGCAGCAGCAGGATCGCCGGCCGGCCGCCGCAGGTGGCATCGATCACCTTGCCGAAGAACGCGAGCATCTCGTCCAGCGACATCGGCCGGCGCGGTGCATGCACGTCGAAGCCGGGCAGCGTGAAGCGCACACAGCGCAGGCGCGGCGCCAAGTGCGCCACCTGCGCGTCCCACACGCGCCAGGTGTCGGGCCAGCCGTGGATCATCACCACCGTGTGCTCGCCGTCGCCCTCGATGTGCACCTCGATGCCGTCGATGTTGATCGTGTTCATTTGGTTCCTCCAAGGAATGTCCGGGATTGTTGTTGTGTGCCGCGCCGCACCGCCTCGAACAGGGCCTGCGGAAAGCGTCGCGGCAGTCGCCTTTCCACGCGCGCCAAGGCGTCGTCCACCTGCGCGACCATCTGCAGCATGCGCGGCCATACCTCGGGCCCGCAGGTGGCGGCCAGCCGCTGCCAGTGGCGCGGCTGCATCTCGCGCAGCCGGTAGTGCGCATTGCCTGCGCGCAGCGCCATCGCCATGCGCAGCTTCTCGTAGGCGATCTGCTGTGCCCCGGTGCCCACGATCGGCCAGGCCGACAGCACGTCGTACAAGGGTGTGAGGCGGAACGCGCCGCCGCGCCGATGGTGCAGCGAGAAGTTCTTGGCGTGCCCGTCGGTGGCGGCCAGCAGCCAGAACGCGAGCTGCGCGAGCGCGAACGTCGCGCGGTCGGCCTCGCCCTGCTCGCCGGCGGCCAGCACCTGCAGGCAGGCCTGCATGCCCGGGCCGCCGTCGGCCTCGTAGCGCTGTTGCGGCGCCACGCCCAGCGCCTGGCAGAAGTCCTCCTGCGGCAGGCGCGCGATCCAGGCACGGCGCGGCGGCTTGAAGTCAGGCGCGTTCTCGGCGCCGGCCGGCACGCCCTGCCAGCGGCGGTCGAAGCGCTGCACCACCAGCACCTTCTGGCGCCCGAAGCGGGCGATCTCGGTGTGTGCCATCGGAATGCCCAACTCGCCCATCAGCTGCGCGCACAGCCATTCGTTCTCCACCGAGTCGCTCATGTCGGCGCGCAGGTTGCCCACCAGCCCGAGCGGCAGCTTCAGGATGTGCGTGGTGGGCGTGGCGCCGTGCGGGCGGTGCCAGCGATCGCCGATGCGCAGCAGCGCGGTCTTCTCCTGCGCGCCGGCGATCGAGATGCGAAAGCCGTCATCGTCGGCAGCACCCTGGCCGAGCGGCGCATCGGACGTGACGGCCGCCAGCAGCCGCTCCACCTCGTCGTCGGCCAGCGGCTCGCTGTCGATGCGGTTCCAGCCGGTGGGCTCGGCGTCGGCCGGCAGCAGCTGCACGGCGCCCACGCAGTCGCGCCCGATCGCGGCCAGCAGGTCGAAGGCGTCGGCCGAGCGCGCACGAAAGCGCATGCCCAGGCGGCGCCGGATGGCGGGGTTGTCGGGCAGCAGGTTGTCGAAGTAGTGCGTCACCACCGGGCCGCGATGCTCCAGGCCGGCCGTGATGGGCAGCGACAGCGACAGCGCACGCGCCTCGGGCGCCTGCACCCAGCCGGGCTCATAGCGAAACGCCGGCGTGCCGGTGCGCAGCGTGAACCAGCTGCCCACGCGCGTGCCGTTCATCCACACCGCCAGTTCGGCCATTGGCACCTACCAGGCTTCGTCGGCGGAAGCGGCCGCGGCTTCCATCGGACGCAGCAGCAGCTGCACGCGCAGCGCGCCCAGCAGCGCGATGAACTGCGCCACGCTCACCGAGGCCGGGTCGCGCTCGATGCGGGCGATGCGGCTCTGGCCCACGCCCAGCAGATCGCCGAGCTGCTGCTGGCTGAGCCCGCGTGCCTGGCGCAGGGCGCGCAGGTGGCTGGCCAGCTGTTGCGGGGACTGGATGGGGTAGTCCATCGCGGCACTTTATGCTCTTGAAAGAATAAGTGCAACATATAACACATAAGGAATATTTGCGGAGTATTCCTTCAAGAGAATAAGCAGCAGCAGGCACGGCAGCTGCCTGCTGCGAGCAGCGCCTCGTCAATCGCCTGCTGCCGTCCGTGCCTGAACTTTGCACTGTCCATCTCTTCGTGTTCGACGGCTTTGCCGACTGGGAGCCGGCCTTTGCCGTGGCCGGCATCCACAACCCGCAGTTCCAGCGCCAGCCCGGCACGTGGCAGGTGCGCACGGTGGGCGTCACGCAGGGCCTGGTGCGCTCGATGGGCAACGTGGCGGTGCTGCCCGACCTGGAGCTGCGCCGGCTCTCGCCGCAGGCGAGCGCATTGCTCATCCTTCCCGGCGGCCCGGGCTGGGACCAGGGCGAGCACCTCGAGGCCGCGCGCAAGGCGGCGGAGTTTCTCGATGCCGGCGTGCCGGTGGCCGCCATCTGCGGCGCCACCGCCGGCCTGGCGCGCGTGGGCGTGCTCGACCGGCGCCGCCATACGAGCAACGCGCTGGGGTATCTCAAGGGCACGGGCTATGGCGGCACCGATCGCTACGAGGACGTGCCGGCGTTCAGCGACGGCCAGCTGGTCACCGCCGGCGGCATGGCGCCGCTGGAATTCGCGTGCGAGATCTTCAGGCTGCTGAAGGTGTACGACGACGAGGTGCTGGAGGCCTGGTACGCGCTCTACAAGACCGGCCGCTCCGAACACTTTGCAAGGCTGCAGCAAGCCGCTGCGGCCTGACATCAGCGCGGCCCGCGGGCCGCTTTGTTCCACCCCCACCAGAGGGAGTTCTCATGCAAGACGCAGCCGACAGCCAAGCCACGCTCAAGGGCAAGGCCATCATCATCACCGGCGGGTCGCGCGGCCTCGGCGCCGCCATCGCCGAGACCCTGGGCGACGCCGGCGCGCGCCTGGTCATCGCCGACCTTGCGGGCGACCGCGCCGAGCAGTGTGCGCAGGTGCTGGCCGACCGCAACATCGAAGCCCTGGCCGTGCCGCTGGACGTGGGTGACGAGCAGCAGGTGCAGCGCGTGATCGCGCAGGCGCGCGAGCGCTTCGGCCGGCTGGACGCGGTGATCAACAACGCGGCCATCGACTTCACGGTGCCGATCGGCGAGCTGGCCACCAGCGACTGGGAACGCGTGGTGCGCACCAACCTCACCGGCCCGTTCCTGATGGCCAAGCATGCGGTGGCCGCCATGGGCCCGAAGACCGCGCAGGGCGGCGGCGGACACATCGTGAACATCGCCTCCACGGCGGCCAAGCGCGCCTGGCCCAATGCGGCCGCGTACCACGCCACCAAGTGGGGCCTGCTCGGGCTGTCGCATGCGCTGCATGCGGAGTTGCGGTCGCAGGGCATCAAGGTGTCGGCCATCGTCGCCGGCGGCATGCGCACGCCGTTCCTGCTGGACCGCTTTCCCGACATCGACCCCGGCCTGCTGCAGGATCCGAAGAACGTGGCCAACGCGGTGAAGTTCGTGCTGCTGCAGCCGGAAGAGACCGTGATCCCCGAGGTCACGGTGCTGCCGATGCGCGAGACGTCCTGGCCCTGAGCGGGCCCGCGCGCGGCCGTCGCGAATGGCCCCGCACTAGACTCGTGACACCGCGTTTCAATGCCGTGTCATGACCACACTCGTGCACCAGGTTGCCCTGATCGGTGAATGCATGCTCGAACTGCGCGGCCCGGCGTTCGGCGCGCTGCAGCAGGGCTATGGCGGCGACACCTTCAACACGGCGGTGTATCTGGCCCGCTGCGGCGCAAGGCTGGGCCAGCGCGCCTGCTATGCCACCGCACTGGGGGACGACCGGCTCAGTGCCGGCCTGCTCGGCCGCTGGGCCGACGAGGGCATCGACTGTTCGCTGGTGCGCCGCATCGCGGGGCGCCTGCCGGGCCTGTACCACATCGAGGTGGACGAGCGTGGCGAGCGCAGCTTCAGCTACTGGCGCGACGCGAGTGCCGCACGGGCCTACTTCGACTGCGACCTCACCCCGCTGGAGCAGCGTGCGGCGGAGTGGAGCGCGCTGTACGTCAGCGGCATCAGCCTGGCGATCCTGCCGATCCGCGGGCGCGAGCGGCTGCTGACGCTGATGCAGGGCCTGCGGGCGCGCGGCGCGACGGTGGTGTTCGACAACAACTTCCGCCCACGCCTGTGGAGCGACCGGGACGAAGCGCGCGAGTGGTTTGGCCGGGCCTTCGATGCGGCGTCGACCGTGCTCATCACCGCCGATGACCACCACGCCTTGCTCGGCCTTGCCGATCCGGCCGATGCCGTGGAGGCGGCGCGCGGGCTGGCGGCGAAGGAGGTGGTGATCAAGCGCGGCGCCGAGCCCACGCTGGTGCGTGGCGCCGACCGTGCCTGGCACCCCGTGGCCACCGAGCGCGTGGCACGCGTGGTGGACACCACGGCCGCGGGCGACGCCTTCGCGGCCGGCTACCTGAGCCGCCGCTTGGCGGGCGCGGCGCCGGTGGACGCCGCGGCCTTCGGCAACCGACTGGCAGCCTGCGTGATCCAGCAGCCCGGTGCCGTGATCGAGCGCGCGACGATGGCCCACCTCTGCTGAGGCGGCGCCAAAGCCAGGCGGTGCATCACCAGTTGGCTTCGCGCTCCGGCGTGGCCGTGATGCGGTGGATGCTCAGGTCCGCGCCCTCGAACTCTTCCTCGGGTGACAGTCGCAGGCCGAGCACTGCGCGGATCACGCCGTACACCACGAAGCCGCTCAGCAGTGCCCAGCCCACGCCGATCGCCGTGCCGGCCAGCTGCGCAGCCAGGCTCACGCCACCGATGCCGCCCAGTGCCTTCTGCCCGAAGATGCCCGCCGCGATGCCGCCCCACGCGCCGCACAGGCCGTGCAGCGGCCACACGCCGAGCACGTCGTCGATCTTCCAGC
>CAMLIZ010000120.1 GCA_946480245.1 uncultured Pseudomonadota bacterium | reverse complement strand
TGAAGCGCCGCAATTGAGCGCCTTAAGGCGCGGTGGACGCCGCGCGTTCACGCATTGCTGCTATTGTTGGTCTTTCACCAGGAGTACGGCATGAACGCGCAACGTCTTCCCTCCCTGCGGCGCGACGCGCTGCGCGAATCGCTGCTGGACCACATGGAGCTGCTGCGCCGTCGCCGCGCCGGCGACATTCCGGAAGTCGACATCGACGACTACGTCACGCTGAACTGGCTCGAGTGGAACGGTGGTGGCCTGCGCCTCACCGCGGTCGGCGAGAACGTCTGCAAGCAACTCACGGCGCGCCTGGCCTGAGCGCCGGCTGCGCACCGCGTCAACCTCTGTCGTTGAACGCCGTGATGCGCGCCACCTGGAACACCCCCGCGATCGACTCCAGCTCGGTGCGGTGAAGCGCCGCCAGGTGCGCCAGGCAAGCCTCGCCGCGGCGCGTGAGGTTCACGTGCACCTGACGCTTGTCCTCCGGCGCGGGGCGCCGCGTCACCAGCCCCGCCTGCTCGCAGCGTGATACCAGCGCGACGGCACCGTGGTGCTGCACCTGCAGGCGCTCGGCCAATTCACCCACGGTGCACCATTCGCGCCCCGGAAAACCCTTCAGGTGCAGCAGCAGCTGGTACTGCTGCGGCGTCAGCCCCTCGGCCAGCGCGGCTTCCTCGCTGAAGCGCAGGAAGCGCCGCAGCTGGTAGCGGAACTCGGACAGCGACTCGAAGTCGGCTTTGGTCAGCGGCGCGCGTTCAGGCATGGCTCGGAGCCGATATATCACGTTGTGATGTAATTCGGGATCCCCATTGTCCCGTACCTCTTCATGCCTTCCAGCCTTCACCTGAAGCGCGACTTCACGGTCGACCGACGCCTGCTGCTGCTCGCAGCACTGGCCGTGCCGATCGGCCTGCTCGGAACGCTGGGCGCGTTCGTGCTCCTGAACCTGATCCGCGCCTTCACGAACCTGTTTTTCTTCCAGACGCTGTCGCTGGCCGACCGCTCGCCGGCCACGCATCATCTCGGCCCGCTGGTCATCGCGCTGCCGGTGATCGGCGGCCTGCTTGTCGGCGTGATGGCGCGCTTCGGCTCCGAGAAGATCCGCGGGCACGGCATTCCGGAGGCGATCGAGGCCATCCTGTTCGGCAAGAGCCGGTTGTCGCCGAAGGTGGCACTGCTGAAGCCGCTGTCGTCCGGCATCGTGATCGGCTCCGGCGGCCCGTTTGGGGCAGAGGGGCCGATCATCATGACGGGCGGCGCGCTCGGCAGCCTGCTCGGACAGCTGCTGCACGTGTCGGCATCGGAGCGCAAGGCGTTGCTGGTGGCCGGGGCCACCGCCGGCATGACGGCCGTGTTCGGCACGCCGATTGCGGCCGTGCTGCTCGGCGTGGAGCTCCTGCTGTTCGAGTGGCGCCCGCGCAGCCTGCTGCCCGTGCTGGTGGCCTGCACCACCGCCGGCTTCGCGCGCCCGCTGCTGATCAGCGGCGACCGCCTGTTTCCGCTGCACACCGCACCTGCCAGCGGTTGGGCCTGGCTGTCTTGCCTGGTGGCAGGTGCCTGTGCGGGCCTGCTGTCGGCGGCCCTGTCGCGCGCCCTCTACGCGGTGGAAGACGGCTTCCATCGCCTGCCGGTGCACTGGATGTGGTGGCCAGCCATCGGCGGCCTCGCCGTGGGCATCGGCGGCTGGCTGCAGCCGCGCGCGCTCGGCGTGGGCTACGACGTGATCGCCGACCTGCTCAACCAGCACCTGCTGCTGGGCGCCGCGCTCGCGCTGCTGGCCGCCAAGGCGGTGATGTGGGTGCTGGCCCTCGGCTCCGGCACGTCAGGCGGCGTGCTGGCGCCCTTGTTGATGATGGGCGCCGGCCTGGGCGTTGCACTCGGTGGCTGGTTGCCAGGGGGCGACCCGCTGCTGTGGCCCCTGGTTTGCATGGCCGCCACGCTGGCCGGCGTGCTGGGCGCACCGCTCACGGCGGCGGTGTTCGCGTTCGGACTCACCGGCGACGGCGAGGCGCTGCTGCCGCTGCTGCTTGCCTGCGGCGTGGCCTATGGCTTCACGATTCTGGTGATGCCGCGCTCGATCATGACCGAGCGCATCGCGCGACGCGGTCGGCACGTGCACCGCGAATACGGTGTCGACCCGCTGGAGCGCGTGCACACCGAGGAGGTGATGACGCGCGACGTGCAAAGCATCCCCGCCGATACGCCACTCGAGCGCGTGCAGCAGGAGTGGTTCGGCACGCAGCAGCGCCATCGCGGCATGCCGGTGGTGGCGACCGACGCCACGGTGCTCGGCATGCTGGACCGCGACAGCCTCGCGCGGGCCGCGCGCTCGCACGCCGGGGCCGCACGCGCACGTGACCTGTTCGACACCCGGCCCGTCGTGGCGCTGCCCGGCGACACCTGTCGCGCCGTGGCCGAGCGCATGGCCTGGCACGGCCTGGAGCGGCTTCCGGTGGTCGACGGGCCGCGCACGCTGCGGCTGCTGGGCATCGTGAGCCGCAGCGACCTCGTGAAGCCGGCGCGCGAGCGCTACGAGGAAGAACGCGTGCGCGAGCGGCTGTTCAGGCGCTGAGCGCGCAGGGCGTGCTGCGCAGCCAGTCGCGCACGCGCTCGATCACCCATTGCGGCGCGTCCAGCGGCAGGTCGTGCCCGGCCTCGGCGCATTGCGCGAAATCGCAGTGCCAATGCGAGGCAAGGCGGCGCGAACACACCGGGTCGACCAGCGCGTCGCGTGCACCGCACAGCACCAGCGCCGGCATGCGCAGCGGCTGCAGCGGAAGCCGATAGCGCGCCGCGGCCAGAAGCTGCCGCAAGGCGTTGGCCGCACGCACGGGCTGGTGTCCGCGCAAGGCCATCCAATGCGCCAGGCGCGCGGCATGGCGCGCCGGCATGGCGCTGGTGAGCTCGAGGATGCCCCGCTCGGCCTCGAAGTCGTCGCGCTCGAGCAGCAGCTTCAGCAGCATCGGCCAGCGCGCGGGCCGCAACCGCTCGTGCAGGCGACCCAAGGGTCGCATGCTGGTGTTCAGCACCACGCAGTGCGACACCTGCTGCGGATGCAGCAGTGCCCACTGCGCGGCCACCATGCCGCCCAGCGACAGGCCGAACAGCCGCAGAGGCTCGGAATGCGCGATGTCGGCAAGCTGCGCACGGCAGTGCTGCACGATGCCCTCCACGCTGGCCGGCGACTGCCGCTCGTGCAGCGTGCCCGCGCCCGGCAGGTCGAGCGCGATCACGCGGGCACCGGGCTCCACCTCCGCAAAGCGGTCGGCGAAATCGCCCCAATGGCCGGCCTGGCGCGTGAGGCCGCGCAACAGCACCCAGGTGCTCATCGCGCCCTCCCGCGGTACCAGCGTTCCAGCGCGCGTTGGCGCTCGCCCTCGCGTGCGCGGGCATGCGGCAGCCATTCGCTGCTGCTGAAGGCGGCACGCGCGGCAAAGTCGAGCAGCAGCACATGGCGACGCAGCACGCGCTGCTGGCGATGCTCGATCAGCGGGTTGAACAGGCCGTGGCGCCGGAACAGCTGGCGCGGGTTCTTCTTGACCCACAGCCAGGAGCCCATCTCCAGGGTCAGCGGCAGCAGCAGGCGTTCACGCTGCAGCGCCTGCAGGTACAGGTGGTCCCACAGGTCGCCGTGCGCCAGGTACTGCCGGCTCTGCGGCTCGAACACGTAGCGGTGGTGCACCAGCGTCTCGTCGAGCAGCGCGTTCAGCGCGTGCAGCTCGGGCAAATGCTCCACCGGACGCGGCGAGTGTGCGAGCGGGAACCACACGCGGTCGGCGGCGCCGAAGCCCGAATGGCAGTCGATGCTGATCGCCACGCGGTGGCTCAGCAGTTCCTGCGTGACCAGCTCGCACAGCGCCTGGGCCTCGGGCTGCATCGCCGCGCCCACCGCGCCGCGGTACCAGGGCAGCGCGGCGCTGATGCGCTGCCCGCCGAGCAGGAAGGGCACGCGATGCTCGGTGCACTCGACCGGCGCATTGCGCATCAGGTCCACGCCTTGGGGGTTGGCGCGCGTGCCGAGCGCCAGGCCGCCGGGGTTGACGAGCGGCATGAACACCATGCGCAGGCGCTCGAGCTGGTGCTTCAGTCCCAGGTCCCAGCGCAGCCGGGTCACGACGCTGCGCAGGTAGGCGATCACCACCTCGGCGCCGATGCGCTCCAGCCCGTGCACGCCCCCGAAGAAGCCCACCGCGGGCACTGCGGGATCGGGGTTGCCGAGCGTGACCGCGAGCACCGGCAGGCGCAGGCCGCCGGCGCTGACCTCGCACACCACGCGCTGCTGCACCGCCGGCCCCGCCGCATCGAGCAGGGCCTGCAACTCCAGCAGTTCCGGCGGACAGGCGCTTGCCATCATGCTGTCATCGTGCGTCGCCAAGCTGGCCGCATGACCGCCCTGCACTCCCGCCTGTCATGGCGCACGCTGCTGATCGCGCTGGCCTACGGTTGCAGCGAGGCCGCAGCGCTGCTGCGCTGCCGCCTGCTGCGCTCGCGCTGATCAAGCGGTTCTCCGCCCCTTCAGGTACACGGCCCGCACCACCGGGTGGCCGTCGTGTTCGCGCACGCGCACCAGGTCGGCCCGCAGGCCGGGCGCGATCTCGCCGCGGTCGTGCAGCGCCGCCGCCTGCGACGGCCCGCGGCTGACCGCGTTCACCGCCTCGGGCAGCGAGAAGCCGGCGTCGCGATGCAGGCACCACGCGGCCTGCAGCAGGCTGCTGGGCACGTAGTCGGACGACAGGCCGTCCAGCACGCCCTCGCGCGCCAGGTCCACGGCCGCCACGTTGCCGGAGTGCGAGCCGCCGCGCACCACGTTGGGCGCGCCGGCGATCGTGCGCAGGCCCTGCGCATGCGCGTGGCGCGCCGCGGCCATCGTGGTGGGGAACTCGCTCATCATCGCGCCGAGCGTCAGCGCCTCGTCCACGTGGGCCGGCGTGGTGTCGTCGTGCGTGGCCAGCGCCACGCCGTGCTCGCGTGCGAAGGCGGCGAACCATTGACGATGCGGCTCGGCGTACTCGCGCTGGCGTTGCGGCGCGATGCGCACCTCCTCGTCGAACTTGGCGTCGCTCCAGCCCTTCTTGCCGGTGTAGTACGTGCGCGCATGCTCCACGTCGGTCCACTGGCGCTGGCCGGGGGTGTGGTCCATCAGCGAGATCAGCTTCAGCCGCGCGTGGTGCGCAAACGGCTCGAACAGGCTCACGCAGTTGGACGCCGGCAACTCGCAGCGCACGTGGATGAAGTGGTCCGCCTTCAGCAGGCCGGCCGCGTCCAGCGAATCCAGCGTGTGCAGCAGCGCGCTCTGGTCGCGCGCGCGAAAGCCGTCGCCGTAGGGGTCGCCCACCCCGATCGCGTCGAACACGGTGGTGATGCCGGCCGCGGCGATCTCCGCGTCGTGCGCCTGCAGCGCGCTGCGCATCGGAAACATCACCTTCGGCCGCGGCATCACGTGGCGCTCGAGGTTGTCGGTGTGCACCTCCACCAAGCCGGGCAGCAGCAGGTCGCCGTCGCAATCGACAGCGCCGGCCACCTGCGTGAGGCCGCGCTCGACGCTCACGATCAGGCCGTCGCGCACCCGCACGGTGCCCCTGGCGAGCAGTTCGTTCGCGAGCACCACGGTCGCGTTGGTGAAAAGAAGATCGGCCATGCAATGCCTTCAGGCGTGGGTGAGTGGGATGCAGCGGTCGGCCACCGCCTGGCGCACTTCCTCGTCATGGAAGATGCCGACGATGGCGCTGCCGCGCTGCTTGGCGTCCTGGATCAGTTGCACCACCACGCGCCGGTTCACGGCGTCGAGCGACGCGGTGGGTTCGTCCAGCAGCAGCAGGCGTGCCGGCTGGATGAAGCCGCGCGCGATGTTCACGCGCTGCTGCTCGCCACCGGAGAAGGTGGCCGGCGGCAGGCGCCACAGGCCGGGCGGCAGGTTCAGGCGCGCGAACAGCGCCTCGGCCTGAGCCCGCGCGGCGTGCAGCGCTGCGTCGTGGCGCGCATCGTCGAGCGGGTCGTCGGCGTCGGGCAGCGGCGGCTGCGCATCGACCAGGCGCTGCGCCACCACGTCCAGCGCGCCCACGCGCGGCAGGGCGCGCAGGAACTGGCTCACGTAGGCGATGTCGCTGCGGCGCAGCGCGGTCATCTGCTGCGGGCCGGCCTGCGCGAGATCCACCACCTCGCCGCCGTCGCGCTGCAGCAGGATCGCGCCTTCGTCGGCGCCGTAGCTGCCGTACAGGCATTTCATCAAGGTGGACTTGCCCTGGCCCGACGGCCCCACCAGCGCCACGCATTCGCCGCTGTTCACGTGCAGCGACACGTCGTGCAGCACCGGCAGCTGCAGGCCACCGCGCAGGTGCAGCGTGAAGCGCTTGCCCAGGCGCTGCACCTGCAGCACGGGCAGCGGGAGCGGGTCTCGATTCATGCCGTCACCACCGAAGAAACGAGGAGCTGCGTGTAGGCGTCCTGCGGGTCGTCGAGCACGCGGTCGGTCAGGCCCTGCTCGACCACGCGGCCCTGGCGCATCACCAGCGTGCGGTGCGCCAGCAGGCGCGCCACGCCGAGATCATGCGTGACGATCACGGCAGAAAGATGAAGGCGCGCCACCAGCAGGCGGATCAGGTCGAGCAGCTTCGCCTGCACCGACACGTCCAGCCCCGAGGTGGGCTCGTCCATCAGCACCAGGCGCGGCCGCGTGACCAGGTTGCGCGCGATCTGCAGGCGCTGGCGCATGCCACCGGAGAACGCGCGCGGCGAATCGTCGATGCGCCCAGCGTCCAGCTCCACGCGCTGCATCCAGCGCGCGGCCGCGTCGCGCAGGGTCTCGTAGCGGCGCTCGCCGATGCCCATCAGGCGCTCGCCCACGTTGGCGCCGGCGCTCACGTTCATGCGCAGCCCTTCGTGCGCGGCCTGCTCGACGAAGCCCCATTCGGTGCGCGACAGCAGGCGCCGCTCGCGCTCCGGCAGCGCGTGCACGTCCACGTCGCAGCCGTTGGCGCGCCGGTACAGCACCTGGCCTTCACCCGGCAGCAACCGGCCGGCGATGCAGTTGAGCAGGGTCGACTTGCCCGAGCCCGATTCACCGACGATCGCCAGTACCTCGCCGGGGTAGAGCGCGAAGCTGGCCTCGCGCACGGCCCAGGGGCCGTCACGGGCGCCGGCAAAGCGGTGGCCGAGCTGCTTCACCTGCAGCACCGGTGGAGAAGGCGAAAGCGTCATGCTGCCGGTCCTTGAGGGTCGTGCAGCGCCACCACGAAGCTGATGCCGTGGCGCTGGAATCCCAGGTGGTCGTAGAAGTCGTGCGCGGCCACGCGCTTGACGTTGGAGGTGAGCGCGAGCTTGTAGCAGCCGGCCGCGCGCGCGTGGCGCATGGCCTCGTGCATCAGCGCACGGCCCACGCCCAAGCCTTGCGCAGCGGGATCGACCGCCACGTCTTCCACCAGCGCCTCGGGCCGACCGCAATGCGCCATCAGCGGCAGGATGAACAGCGTCAGCGTGCCGACGAGGCGGCCGCCCTGCTCGGCCACCAGCACGCGGGCGCCGGCGGCCTGCACGCGCTCGAACAGCGCGGCTGCGGCACCGCGGTCGTTCTCGCCCTCGGCATCGATGCCGGCCCGCTCGTACAGCCCGATCACCGTGGCGGCCTCTTCGCGCATCGCCTCGCGAATCGTCAGGTCGCTGCTCATGCCGCCTTCGCCTCCTGCTGCTCGCGGCAGTGGTCGCTGTCGGAGCAGGTCCACAGCCGCTCGCCGCCGTCGAGCACCACCTCGTCGAGGAAGCTGGTGCGGCAGCCGCAGGCCGCGCAGGCGTGCCCCTGCGGCTCGATGCGGAACGGCCGGTCCTCGAAGTCCAGGCTGTGCACGTCGGTGTAGGGCGGGATCGCATACAGCCGCTTCTCACGCCCGGCGCCGAACAACTGCAGCGCCGGCATGCGGTGCATCTTGGGATTGTCGAAGCTCGGGATCGGCGATGGCGACATCACGTAGCGATGGTTCACGCGCACCGGGTAGTCGTAGCTGGTGTCGATGCGGCCCCAGCGCGCCAGATCCTCGTACAGCTTCACGTTCATCAGGCCGTATTCGCCGAACGCGTGCAGCTTGAGCGTCTCGCCGCGCTGCGGCTCGAGCTTGTACAGCGGCTCGGGCTGCGGCACCTGGTACACGAGGATCTGCGCCTCGGTGAGCCGCGCCTCGGGGATGCGGTGGCGCGTCTGGATCAAGGTGGCTTCGCGCGTGCGGTCGGTGGTGCGCACGCCGGTCGTGCGGCGGAAGAAGTGGCGGATGTTCACCGCGTTGGTGGTGTCGTCCGAGCCCTGGTCGATCACCTTCAGCACATCCTGCGCGCCGATCACCGCGGCCGTCACCTGGATGCCGCCGGTGCCCCAGCCGTAGGCCAGCGGCATCTCGCGCGAGCCGAACGGCACCTGGTGCCCGGGGATGGCCACCGCCTTCAGCAGCGCGCGGCGGATCATGCGCTTGGTGTTCTCGTCCAGGTAGGCGAAGTTGTAGCCATTCATGCCTGACGCTCCTCGCGCAGCGCGCGAATCATCTGCAGCTCCGATTCGAAGGTCACGTAGTGCGGCAGCTTCAGGTGCTGCACGAAGCCCGACGCTTCCACGTTGTCGCCATGCGGCAGCGCGTACTCCTGCACCTGCGCCGGGCTGGTGACCGGCTCGTCGAACTCGTCGGCCCGCAGCACGCGGTCGACCAGCGACATCGCCATCGCCTTGCGCTCGCCGTGGCCGAACACCAGGCCCTGGCCGCGTGTGAACTGCGGCGGCTGCTCGGCGCTGCCGACGAACTGGTTGATCATCTGGCAGTCGGTGAGCGCGATCTCGCCGATCTCGATCGCAAAGCCGAGCTCGTCGGGCACGATCTCCAGCGGCACCGCGCCAAAGCGGATCTCGCCGGCAAACGGGTGCGTGTTGGCATAGCCGCGCTGCGTGGAGTAGCCCAGCCCCAACACCCAGCCTTCGTCGGCACGCGCCAGCATCTGCAGGCGCGCGCTGCGCGGCAGCGGATAGGCCGGCGGGTCGCGCGTGATGTCCGGTGGCTCCGGGTCGCCCGGGCTCGGCAGGCAGGGCTCGACCAGGCCTTCGGCGGCCAGCAGCGACAGCGGGCTCGGCAAGGGCTCGTCCGCCTCACCGGCGATCGGCGCGCTCGGCGCTTCGTCCGCGGCGCCGTCCTGCAGCAACGCGAAGTCGAGCAGGCGCTGCGTGTAGTCGAACGTGGGCCCGAGCAGTTGGCCGCCGGGCAACTCCTTGAAGATCGCCGACACGCGGCGCTGCACGCGCATGCGCGCCGTATCCACCGGCTCGGTGAAGCCCAGGCGCGGCAAGGTGGTGCGGTAGGCGCGCAGCAGGAACACCGCTTCGATCGGGTCGCCGCGCGCCTGCTTGACGGCCAGCGCGGCCAGCTCGGGGTCGTACAGCGAGGCCTCGGCCATCACGCGGTCGACCAGCAGCGCCAGCTGTTCGCTGATCTGTGCCGGCGCCAGCTCCGGCACCGCCGGATCACCGCGCCGAGCGGCGTCGAGCAGCTTGAGCGACGCGGCGATGGCGGCTTCGCCTCCCTTGACGGCGATGTACATGCGTTCAGCCCTCCAGCGTGATGTGCGTGCTGCGCGGCAGCGCGGCCAGCGTGTGGCCGCAGGTGAGCAGCAGGTCGATGCCGCGCGGGAAGTCGGCCTCGCGTTCGACGCGCGCCTGCCAGAAGGCGCGCGGCAGGCCGGCCACCATCAGGTGCTGCGTGTGCTCGATGCCGGGGCCGCTCAGCGTGAGTGCCTGGCCGATGCCGTCGACGGCCAGCGATGGCACCTCGACGACCAGCGTGGCGCCCGCTTGCGGCATCTCGTCGCTGCCGTCGCGCAGGCATTGCCACAGGCCGGGGGCGGCGTCGGCGGCCACGCAGGCCACGAAGTCGGCGTCGGCCGCATCGGCCCAGCGCACCCCCGTGTGAAAGCCGAGGTAGCGCTGCGCCTGCGCATGCTGCAGGCCGCCCGCGAGGTGCAGCCGCGTGTCGGTGTCCAGCAGCGCGAGCAAGGTGCTGCACAGCGCACCGCCGAGCATCGCCGGCGCCTGCAGCGGCGTGAGCACGTCCGCCGCGACGCGCTGCAGGCGCCCGGGGCGCGACATCGCCTCCAGCACCGCGCGGAATACACGCTGCGCATCGTGCGGCGCATCCGCAAAGCCGGCGCCGACGTCGGCCAGGTCGAGCGCGGTCATGTGAGCTCCGGTTGCAGGGTGAAGAAGCGCACGCGGCTGGCCTCGGCCTGCTCGCGCTGCACGCGGCCGCGCTCGGCCAGCAACGCACGCAACGGCTCCACCACGCTGCCCATGAGCAGCGGGCGCAAGGCCTCGCGCTGCAGCAGCGCGTCGAGCTGGGCCACGCGCTCGGCATGCGCCTCGTCGCGCCCCATCACGTAGCCGACACCGGCGCAGGCACGGCCGTCCTCGGTGCGGTGCCGCACGGCGCAGCGGGTGATGGTGGCCTCGCCCAGGTTGAAGCGGTCGCCGGTGTTGCCGATGCGTGCGCGCACCATCGCCAGGCCCGCCTCGGGGCGCCGCAGCCATTCGAAGGCATAGTCCTTCAACACAGGCGCGGCACGACGTGCCAGCTCGCCGGCCGGGGCCGCGGCCAGCACGCGCAACCAGTCGGCGCGGCGGGCATCGGGAGCTTGTTCGGTCATGGCAATGTCATCTAGACGACTTTATGATGCGAGAGTATCACCGACACACCGTGACAGTTTCTTGACCGCATGCTCAGAACGGACAACACCCCCGCCCACGACGGCCCCTCGGCAGATGCCCCGCTGAGGCGCTGGGAGCAGATTGCGGCCGAGCTGCGCGCCGACATTGCCGCCGGCCGCTTCACGCCGGGCCAGCGCCTGCCCAACGAGCAGCAGCTGGCCGCGCGCTTCGACGTGCATCGCCACACGCTGCGCCAGGCGGTGCGCCAGCTGGTGCACGAAGGCCACCTGAAGGTGGTGCACGGCAGCGGCACCTACGTGCGCGAGCTCGTGCTCGACTACGCGCTGCAGCGCCGCACGCGCATGACCGAGAACCTGTCGCAGGCCGGCGAGCACGGCCAGCGCGAGCTGCTGGCCCACGAGCGCCGGCCGGCGGGCGAGTGGGCCGGGCTGCTCGGGTTGTCGGCGCGTGCCAGCGTCGAGCTGCTGTACACCCGCACCACGGTGCGCGGCCGGCCGATCGGCATTGCGACCAACGTGTTCCCAAGCGCGCGGCTGGCCGGCGTGGCCGAGGCCTTCCGCGCCACCGGCTCGATCACCGCGGCATTGCGCAGCCTGGGCGTGGCGGACTACGTGCGCGCCGGCAGCACGGTGTCGTGCCGCCTGCCCACGCCGGCCGAGGCCGACGCGCTCGCGCGCCCGGCCACCGAGCCGGTGCTGGTGGTGCGCTATCACAGCGTGGACGCCCATGGCACGCCGGTGGAAGCCGGTTGCACGCTGTTCGCGGCCGACGCCGTGCAGCTCACCGTCACGCACGAGGCCTGAGCGATGCGCTACGCCGTGTACTTCACGCCCGATGCCGGCCACCCGCTGTGGCAGGCCGGCTGCAAATGGCTGGGCCGCGATGCCGTGCAACCGGCGGCCGTGCCGCCGACCCGCAGCCACCTCGGGTCGCCCTGGCGCTACGGCTTTCACGCCACGCTGAAGGCGCCATGCCATCTTGCCCCCGGCGTCACCGAGGCCGACTGGCTGGGCGCGGTGCAGGCGCTGGCGCAACAGCAGCGTGCGTTCCCGATGCCGGCACTGCAGGTGGCGATGCTGGGTGACTTTCTCGCGCTGCGGCCGCTGCAGGCCATCGACGCGGCACACGCGCTGCGGCGGCTGGCCGACGCCTGCGTGCTGCAGCTGGAGCGCTGGCGCGCGCCGCTGACGCCGCCCGAGCACGAGCGCCAATGCCGCGCCGCGCACAGCGCACGCCAGCGCGAGCACGTGCAGCGCCTGGGCTATGCGCACGTGCTCGACGACTGGCGCTTCCACATGACCTTGAGCGACAGCCTGGGCAGCGTGCCCGAGGCCGACGTACAGGCGCTGTGCGAGCAGGCGCAGGCGCACTTTGCGCCGGCGCTCTCGCTGCCCTTGCTGTGCAACGCGCTCAGCGTGTTCGTCGAGCCTGCGCCGGGCCACCCGTTCGTGCTGGCACAACGTTTCGGGTTCGGCCATGCGTGAGGCGGATCGCTTTCGCCGGCTGATCGTGTTAGTGGGGCCCTCGGGCGCGGGCAAGGACACGGTGCTGCGCGCCTGGCTGGCCGGCCTGCCGCCCGACGAGGCGCCCCGGCTGGTGCAGCGCACGATCACGCGCCCTGCCGATGCCGGCGGGGAGGCGCATGCAGCCGTGGACGAGCGCCGCTTCAATGCGATGCGCGCGGCCGGCGAGTTTGCGTTCAGCTGGCAGGCGCACGGCCTGCACTACGGCATCCCGTGGCGAGAGCTGCAGCCGTTGGCCGAAGGCCGGTGGGTGGTGATGAACGGCTCGCGCGAGCACCTGCCGCAGCTGCTCGCCGTGGCCCCGCAGGCGCACGTGGTCGAGATCACCGCGTCCCCCGAGGTGCGTGCGCAGCGGCTGGCGCAGCGCGGGCGTGAACACGGGCCGGCGGTGCAGGAGCGGCTGTCGCGCCAGGCCGAGCTGGTGGCGCCGCACCTCACGATCCGCAACGACGGCGCGCTGCAGCAGGCCGTGCAGCAGCTGGACGCGGCCTGGCGCCGCTGGCGCTGACGCTCACGCGCGCCGGCGCCGCTTCAGCGCCGCCGCTTCCTCCTGCAGCGCCGCCACCAGCCGGTCCACCAGCGGATTGGCCGGCCGGTGCAAGGGCCGCACCAGGCTCACGCGAAAAGGGATGTGCACGGCCAGCGGCCGCAGTGCCAGCCCCGGGCCGGCCTGCTCCATCGCGGTGAGCGGGTTCACGATGCCCAACCCGAGACCATGCTTGACCATCGCGCACACCGACACCGCGCTATGCGTCTCGATCGCCTGCACGCGCTGCACCTGCTGCTGCTCGAACAGCCGGTCCACGATCTGCCGGTACGGGTCGCCCGGCGCCAGGCTCACGAAAGGCTGGCCGGCAAAGTCCTTCAGCTGCAGGCGGCGCTTGGCGAGCAATGCGTGGCCTTCGGGCAGCACCGCCACTTCGTCCATCTCCAGCAGCAGCTGCTGCGTGGTGCCGGGCGGTGCCGCCTCGCTCTCGGTGAGGCCGAGATCGCAGCGCTGCGTGGCGAGCCACTCTTCGAGGTACGGTGACTCCTGCTGCGTTATCGCGATGACCACGCCGGGGTGGCGCGCCAGCAGGCGCGCGCAGGCGCCGGGCAGCAGCGCGTGCGACAGCGCCGGCAGGCACACCACGCTCAACTGGCCTTGCGCGAACTGGCGCAGCCGCGCGGCCGTGGCGGCGATGCGCTCCAGCCCCAGGTAGGAGCGCTGCACTTCCTCGAACAGCGCGAAGGCCTGCGCGGTGGGCTGCAGCCGGCCGCGCACGCGGTCGAACAGCGCCAGCCCGAGCTGCTGCTCCAGCCGCGCCAGCTCGCGGCTCACCGTGGGCTGCGAGGTATGCAGCGCCTGCGCCGCGGCGGTGACGCTGCCGGCGTTCATCAGCGCGCGAAAGATGTCGACGTGCCGGTGTGTGATCTTCATCCGCACACCATATCAGGAACGCATGCGCGCCCCACAAACAACTATTGGCGTGAATGATCCGCTCGCGGCACGATGCGCGCATGTCTCCGTTCGCCCCCGACACCCTCGCCGCGCTGGCGCGCACCCACGGCACGCCGCTGTGGGCCTACGACGCCGCCACGATCCGCGCCCGCATTGCCGAGCTGCGCGCCTTCGACACTCTGCGCTTCGCCCAGAAGGCCTGCTCCAACACGCACATCCTGCGCCTGATGCGCGAGCAGGGCGTGGCGGTGGATGCCGTGTCGCTGGGCGAGATCGAGCGCGCGCTGGCGGCAGGCTACGTGGCCGGCACCGAGCGCGACGAGATCGTGTTCACCGCCGACGTGATCGACCGCGCCACCTTGGCTGCGGTGATCGCGCACCGCATCCCGGTGAATGCCGGCTCGATCGACATGGTGGAGCAGCTGGGCCGTGCCGCGCCCGGCCATGCGCTGTGGCTGCGCATCAACCCCGGCTTCGGCCACGGCCACAGCCGCAAGACCAACACCGGCGGCGA
>CAMLIZ010000119.1 GCA_946480245.1 uncultured Pseudomonadota bacterium | reverse complement strand
GCCTGCGCTTCGCCATCCGCGAGGGCGGCCGTACCGTCGGCGCCGGCGTCGTGTCCAAGATCATCGAGTAAGTCTTGCGCGTGACGACCCGGGCCGTTCAAGGGCCCGGGTTCCACATCATCGCGGCCGTTCGCGGCCGCACTGCTCTTTTGAAGGAATCGTCATGCAAAAGCAAAAGATCCGGATCCGCCTGAAAGCATTCGACTACAAGCTGATCGACCAGTCGGCACTCGAGATCGTGGACACCGCCAAGCGCACCGGCGCGATCGTGCGCGGCCCCGTGCCGCTGCCGACGCGCATGCAGCGCTTCGACATCCTGCGCTCCCCGCACGTCAACAAGACCTCACGCGACCAGTTCGAGATCCGCACTCACCAGCGCCTGATGGACATCGTCGACCCGACGGACAAGACCGTCGATGCACTGATGAAGCTGGATCTGCCCGCGGGCGTGGACGTCGAAATCAAGCTGCAGTAAAGGCATTGCCGTGGACGCGGACCTGCCCGCGTCTGCTACAATGCTCGGCTTTTCCGGGTGGCCCGTGGTCACCCGCTATCTGAGTCAGCCTGGCCAATCGATGTCAGGCATTGGAGAAGAACCATGAGTCTGAGCAATCGCCTCGGATTGCTGGGCCGCAAGGTGGGCATGATGCGCATCTACACGGACGACGGCGACGCCGTGCCCGTGACGGTGCTGGACGTGTCCAACAATCGCGTCACCCAGATCAAGACCGATGAGAACGACGGCTACTGCGCCATCCAGGTGGCGTTCGGCGCGCGCAAGGCTTCGCGCGTGACCAAGCCGGAAGCTGGTCACCTCGCGAAGGCCGGTGTCGAGGCTGGTGAAATCCTCAAGGAATTCCGCGTCGCCGCGGACATTGCGGGCCAGTATCAACCGGGCGCGACGCTGCCTGTGACGCTGTTCGTCGCCGGCCAGAAGGTCGACGTGCAGGGTACGTCGATCGGCAAGGGCTACGCCGGCACCATCAAGCGCCACAACTTCAGCTCGCAGCGCGCGTCGCACGGCAACAGCCGGTCGCACAATGTGCCGGGCTCGATTTCCATGGCGCAGGATCCGGGTCGTGTGTTTCCGGGTAAGAAGATGACCGGGCACATGGGCGACGAAACCGTCACCACACAGAACCTGGACATCGTCCGTGTCGACGAAGCGCGCCAGCTGCTGCTGGTGCGCGGCGCCGTGCCGGGCAGCAAGAACGGCCACGTTGTCGTGCGCCCGGCGGTCAAGGCCAAGATCAAAAAGGGAGCCCAGTGATGCAACTCGAGCTCCTGAACGAACAAGGGCAAGCCACCTCCAAGGTCGATGCCCCGGACACCGTGTTCGCGCGTGACTACAACGAGGCGCTGGTGCACCAGATTGTGGTTGCTTACCAAGCCAACGCGCGCCAGGGCACCCGTGCCCAGAAGGACCGTGAGCAGGTCAAGCACAGCACCAAGAAGCCGTGGCGCCAGAAGGGCACCGGCCGCGCCCGCGCCGGCATGACCTCGTCGCCGTTGTGGCGCGGGGGCGGACGCATCTTCCCGAACAGCCCGGATGAGAACTTCAGCCACAAGGTCAACAAGAAGATGTATCGCGCCGGCATGGCGGCCATCTTCTCCCAGTTGGCCCGCGAAGGTCGCCTGGCGGTGGTGGATTCGCTGACTGTCGATGCGCCCAAAACCAAGCTGCTGGCCCAGAAGTTCAAGCAGATGGGGCTGGATTCGGTGATGGTGATCGCCGACCAGGTAGACGACAACCTGCTGCTGGCGTCGCGCAACCTTGCCAACGCGCTGGTGGTCGAGCCTCGCTATGTCGATCCGCTTTCGCTGGTCTTCTACAAGAAGGTGCTGGTGACGAAGGGCGCGATCGAGCAGCTCAAGGAGATGCTGGCATGAGCGCGCAGCCGCAAAAATTTGATTCGGGCCGCCTGGCCCAGGTGCTGGTGGCGCCGATCGTGTCCGAAAAGGCCACGAGCGTCGGCGAGAAGCACAACCAGGTGATGTTCAAGGTGCTGCGCGATGCCACCAAGCTGGAGATCAAGGCTGCCGTTGAGTTGATGTTCAACGTGCAAGTCGCCTCCGTGCAGACCGTGAACCAGAAGGGCAAGGTCAAGCGCTTCGGTGGCCGCGTCGGTCGCCGCGACCACGTGAAGAAGGCGTATGTGTCGCTGGCCCCGGGCCAGGAGCTCAACTTCTCCGGGGAGGCCGCGTAATGGCTGTCGTCAAAGTCAAGCCCACATCTCCCGGCCGTCGCGCCGTGGTGAAAGTGGTGCACAAGCACCTGCACAAGGGCGCTCCGGAAGCATCGCTGCTTGAGCCGCAGAAGCAGAATGCCGGCCGCAACAACAACGGCCACATCACGATGCGCCACAAGGGTGGTGGACACAAGCACCACTACCGCGTGGTTGACTTCCGCCGGAACAAGGATGGCATCCCGGCGAAGGTGGAGCGGATCGAATACGACCCGAATCGCACGGCCCACATCGCGCTGGTGTGCTATGCCGACGGCGAGCGCCGCTACATCATCTCCCCGCGCGGGCTGGAGGTGGGCTCCACGGTCCTGTCCGGCTCGGAGGCGCCGATCAAGGCCGGCAACACGCTGCCGATCCGCAACATTCCGGTGGGTTCGACCATCCATTGCGTGGAACTGCTGCCTGGCAAAGGGGCGCAGATCGCCCGCTCGGCCGGTACGTCCGTGGTGCTGATGGCGCGTGAAGGCGCGTATGCGCAGGTCCGCTTGCGCTCCGGCGAGGTGCGCCGAGTACACATCGATTGCCGTGCCACGATCGGCGAGGTGAGCAACGAAGAGCACAGCCTGCGCCAGTACGGCAAGGCCGGCGCGATCCGCTGGAAGGGTATCCGCCCGACCGTGCGTGGCGTCGCGATGAACCCGATCGATCACCCGCACGGTGGCGGCGAAGGCCGTACCGGCGAGGGCCAGGATCCGGTGTCGCCGTGGAACACGCTCACCAAGGGCTATCGCACCCGCAGCAACAAACGCACGCAGACGTTCATCGTCTCGCGTCGCAAGAAGTAAGGAAGGGGCAGCACATGACCCGTTCTCTGAAGAAGGGCCCGTTCGTCGATCATCACCTGCAGGCGAAGGTCGAGAAGGCGGCAGCCATCAAGGACAAGAAGCCGATCAAGACCTGGTCGCGTCGTAGCACGATCCTGCCGGAGTTCATCGGCCTGACGATCGCGGTGCACAACGGCAAGCAGCACGTGCCGGTCTATGTGACCGACCAGATGGTCGGTCACAAGCTGGGCGAGTTCGCGCTCACCCGCACCTTCAAGGGCCACCCGGCCGACAAGAAGGCCAAGAGGTAAGGACACCACGATGGAAACCAAAGCTAGTTTGCGCGGTGTTCGCCTGTCGGTGGACAAGGGCCGCCTCGTGGCCGATCTGGTCCGCGGCAAGAAGGTTGACCAGGCCCTGAACATCCTCGCCTTCACACAAAAGAAGGCCGCCATCATCGTCAAGAAGGTGCTGGAGTCCGCGATCGCCAACGCCGAGCACAACGATGGCGCCGACATCGACGAACTGAAGATCACTTCGATTTACGTCGAGCAAGGTGCCACGCTGAAGCGGTTCTCTGCACGTGCCAAGGGCCGGGGCAATCGCATCAGCAAGCCCACCTGCCACATCTTCGTGACTGTCGGCAACTGAGGCCAAAGGAAGAATATGGGACAGAAAATCCATCCGACCGGCTTCCGTCTGCCTGTCACGCGTGCCTGGGCGTCGCGCTGGTATGCGAACAACAAGAACTTCGCCGGCATGCTGGCAGAAGATCTGCAGGTGCGTGAGTACTTGAAGGCGCGCCTGAAGAACGCCGCGGTGTCGCGCATCTTGATCGAGCGCCCGGCCAAGAACGCTCGCATTACCATCTTCTCGGCCCGTCCGGGTGTGGTGATCGGCAAGAAGGGCGAGGACATCGAAAACCTGAAGGTCGAACTGGCCAAGCGCCTGGGCGTGCCGGTGGCGGTGAACATCGAAGAAATCCGCAAGCCGGAAGTAGATGCACAGTTGATCGCCGACTCGATTACCCAGCAACTTGAAAAGCGCATCATGTTCCGCCGCGCGATGAAGCGCGCCATGCAGAACGCGATGCGCCTCGGTGCCCAAGGCATCAAGATCATGAGTGCCGGTCGCCTGAACGGCATCGAGATCGCGCGTACCGAGTGGTATCGCGAAGGTCGCGTGCCGCTGCACACGCTCAAGGCCGACATCGACTACGGTTTTTCCGAAGCCAAAACCACCTACGGCGTCATCGGCGTCAAGGTGTGGGTCTACCGCGGTGACCGCTTGGCCAACGGCGAATCGCCTCAATTGCAGGCGCTGCCGGGGGCCGAGGAAGAGCGCCGTCCGCGCGGCCCGCGTCGTCCGGGTGCGCCCGGCGACCGTCGTGGACCGCGTGGTGGCGGCGATCGTGCGCCGCGCCAAGGTGGCGCCCCCGCCGAGGGTGGTGATAAGCCGGCCGTCGGTGTCGCCGAGGCAGGGGTTCCGGCCAAAGCACCCGCAGCCAAGCGCGTCGTGCGCAAGCCTGCGACGCCGGGCGACGCGAAAGGAGAATAAGCATGCTGCAACCAGCACGTCGCAAGTTCCGCAAGGAACAGAAGGGCCGCAACACCGGCATCGCCACGCGCGGCACCAACGTGTCGTTCGGCGAGTTCGGATTGAAGGCCACCGAGCGCGGCCGCATCACGGCGCGCCAGATCGAAGCGGCACGCCGTGCCATCTCGCGCCACATCAAGCGCGGTGGTCGCATCTTCATCCGCATCTTCCCGGACAAGCCGATCTCGCAGAAGCCGGCTGAGGTGCGCATGGGCAACGGCAAGGGCAACCCCGAGTACTACGTCGCAGAGATCCAGCCCGGCAAGGTGCTGTACGAGATCAACGGGGTGCCCGAGGCGCTGGCACGCGAGGCCTTCACGCTGGCCGCTGCGAAGCTGCCTTTGAAGTGCACCTTCGTGGCGCGTCAGGTGGGGGCATAAGGAAGCATCATGAGCAAAGCCTCTGAACTGCGCGGCAAGGACGTCGCCGCGCTCGAAAAGGAAGTGGCCGATCTGCTGAGGGCCCACTTCGGCCTGCGCATGCAGAAGGCCACCCAGCAGCTGGGCAACACCGCGCAGCTGGGCAACACCCGCCGCGATATCGCTCGCGCCAAGACCATCCTGGCCGAGAAGAAGCGTCAAGGAGCCGCGAAATGACGGACGCGCAACAGCAAGAGAAGAACACCCGCACGCTCGTCGGCCGGGTCGTGAGCGACAAGCGCGCCAAGACGGTCACGGTGCTTGTGGAGCGTCGCGCCAAGCATGAGTTGTACGGCAAGATCGTGGCCCGTTCCCGCAAGTACCACGCCCATGACGAAAAGGGCGAATACAAGATGGGCGACATGGTCGAGATTGCTGAAGGTCGCCCGGTCTCCAAGACCAAGGCTTGGTATGTGACCCGATTGGTCGAGAAGGCTCGTACCGTTTAAGCGACGAACTCGTAGGGTTTTGTCCGCAAGACCCGCCGCAACGGCCGGCACGCCACACACTGGCGTCCGGCCGTTGTGTCATTCACAGCAAGGAGACGCTCATGTTGAAGGTTGGAGATCAGCTGCCCGCAGGCACGTTGCAGGAATACGTCGAGGTCGAGGGCAACGGATGCTCCATCGGGCCCAACGCCTTCGATGTGCGGAAGGAAGCGAGCGGGAAGACCATCGCCGTCTTCGCGCTACCTGGGGCTTTCACACCCACCTGCTCCGCCCAGCACGTGCCCGGCTATGTGGCGAAGGCTGAAGCGCTGAAGGCCGCGGGTGTCGACGAGATCTGGTGCGTGTCGGTGAACGATGCCTTTGTGATGGGTGCGTGGGGCCGCGACCAGCACGCCGCCGGCAAGGTGCGCATGATGGCCGATGGCAGTGCCAGCTGGACTCAGGCGACCGGCCTGACGCTGGACCTCACCGGCAAGGGGATGGGTATCCGTTCTCAGCGCTATTCAATGCTCGTGCAGGACGGTGTGGTGCGCACGCTCAACATCGAGGCGCCGGGCAAGTTCGAGGTGAGCGACGCGCAGACCATGCTGGCGCAAGCCGGCGAACTCGCGCGCTGACGAGAATTGCACCCGAAGACTTGACAGTGCTTCGGGTGTTCCCGCATACTAGCGGACTTCGCCGAAATCCCGGCCGGGACAGTCTTTAGCGGTTCCGGCGCACGGAGTCGGTTTCAGCCCAAACGTCTGCAGCATTTGCGGCAGGCGGCGGGCCCAAGACTGACCGGTCTTGCGTTGCCATGGTGGCGGCGCGGAACGGGAGAAGTTGGGGACTGAACATGATTCAAATGCAATCGCGGCTCGACGTCGCGGACAACACTGGTGCCAAGTCCGTCATGTGCATCAAGGTGCTGGGCGGCTCCAAGCGGCGCTACGCCGGCATCGGCGACGTCATCAAGGTCAGCATCAAGGAAGCCGCTCCGCGTGGTCGCGTGAAGAAGGGCGAAATCTACAACGCCGTCGTCGTTCGCACTGCCAAGGGTGTGCGCCGCCAGGACGGCTCGCTGATCAAGTTCGACGGCAATGCCGCCGTGCTTCTCAACGCCAAGCTCGAGCCGATCGGCACGCGCATCTTCGGCCCGGTAACGCGCGAACTGCGCACCGAGCGCTTCATGAAGATCGTGTCGCTTGCGCCTGAAGTTCTCTGAGCGTCGCTCGGGAACGCTGGAAGGACCAATCATGAACAAGATTCGCAAGGGCGACCAGGTCATCGTGCTGACCGGCCGCGACAAGGGTAAGCGCGGCACCGTGGCGGCGCGCGTGGATGCTGACCACGTGGTGGTCGACGGCATCAACGTCGTGAAGAAGCACGTGAAGCCGAACCCGATGAAGGGCACGACCGGCGGCGTCGTCGACAAGACGATGCCGATCCATCAGTCCAATGTGGCGATCTTCAATCCTGCAAGCGGCAAGGCCGATCGGGTGGGTGTGAAGTTGCTGGCCGATGGTAAGAAGGTGCGCGTCTTCAAGTCCAGCGGCGAAGAGATCAAGGCCTGAGGTGACCGACATGGCTCAAACCCAACAGAATGCACCGCGCCTGCAGACCTTCTACCGCGAGAAGGTGATGGCCGACCTGATGAAGCAGTTTGGCTTCAAGTCCGTCATGCAGGTGCCGCGCATTACCAAGATCACGCTCAACATGGGCGTCAGCGAGGCGGTGTCGGACAAGAAGGTGATGGACAACGCCGTTGGCGACCTTACCAAGATCGCCGGTCAGAAGCCCGTGGTCACGAAGAGCAAGAAGGCGATTGCCGGCTTCAAGATCCGCGATGGTGTGCCGATCGGCTGCATGGTGACGCTGCGCGGCAACCGCATGTACGAGTTCCTGGACCGCTTCGTGACGATCGCGCTGCCGCGCGTGCGTGATTTCCGTGGTATCTCGGGCCGTTCGTTCGATGGCCGCGGCAATTACAACATCGGGGTGAAAGAGCAGATCATCTTCCCCGAGATCGAGTACGACAAGGTCGACGCGCTGCGTGGTCTGAACATCAGCATCACGACGACAGCGAAGAACGACGAGGAATGCAAGGCGCTGCTCGCCGCGTTCCGCTTCCCGTTCAAGAACTGAGGTGCCCTGTGGCCAAACTGTCCCTCAAGCAACGTGAAGCCAAGCGCGAAGCGCTGGTCGCGAAGTACGCCAAGAAGTATGCCGAACTGAAGTCGATCATCGACGACTTCAAACGCTCGGAAGAAGAGCGTTACGCGGCCCGCCTCGAACTGCAGAAGCTGCCCCGCAATGCCAACCCGACCCGCCTGCGCAATCGTTGCGAGCTGACCGGCCGTCCCCGCGGCACGTTCCGCAAGTTCGGTCTCGCCCGCAACAAGATCCGCGAACTCGCCTTCAAGGGCGACATTCCCGGCGTGGTCAAGGCCAGCTGGTAATCGGCAAGGAGTTACGCAATGAGCATGAGTGATCCCATCGCCGATATGCTGACGCGCATCCGCAACGCACAGATGGTCGAAAAGGCCAGCGTGACGATGCCTTCGTCCAAGCTGAAGGCGGCGATTGCCCAGGTCCTGAAGGACGAGGGCTACATCGATGACTTCGCGATCCGTGGCGAAGCCAAGCCGGAGCTCGAAATCGCGCTGAAGTACTACGCCGGCCGTCCGGTCATCGAGCGCATTGAGCGCGTGAGCCGTCCTGGCCTGCGTATCTACAAGGGCCGTCACGATATCCCGTCCGTCATGAATGGGCTGGGCGTGGCGATCGTCACGACGCCGAAGGGCGTGATGACCGACCGCAAGGCGCGCCAAGCCGGTATCGGCGGCGAAGTGCTCTGCTACGTCGCCTGATCGGAGAACCGCAAATGTCCCGCGTTGGAAAAATGCCGATCACCGTCCCGCAAGGCGTGGACGTGGCGATCACCGCCGACCTTATCAGCGTCAAGGGCCCTCAGGGCACGCTGGCGCGCCCGGTGCACGGACTGGTCACTGTCAAGAAAGAAGGCGCAGCGCTCACGTTCGCGCCGGCCAATGAGTCGACCGAGGCCGACGCGATGAGCGGCACGATGCGCGCGCTTGTTGCCAACATGGTCAACGGTGTGACCAAGGGCTTCGAGCGGAAGTTGAACTTGGTGGGCGTGGGTTTCCGTGCCCAGGCACAGGGCCAGAAGCTCAATCTGCAGATCGGGTTCTCGCATCCGGTGGTGAAGGATATGCCAGCGGGCATCACGGTCCAGACGCCGACGCAAACCGAGATCCTGATCAAGGGTGCCGACCGGCAGGCGGTGGGCCAGATCGCGGCCGAAGTGCGCGCCATCCGTCCGCCCGAGCCCTACAAGGGCAAGGGCATCCGCTACGCCGACGAGCGCGTGGTCCTCAAAGAGACCAAGAAGAAGTAAGGAGTGGCAGCATGACGACTCTGAACAAGAAGGATCAACGCATCCGCCGCTCGCGTCAGACCCGTGCGCGCATCGCCAAGCAGCGCGTGGCGCGGCTGACGGTGTTCCGCTCGAACCTGCACATCTACGCCAACTTGGTCTCCGAGGACGGCACACGCGTTCTCGCCTCCGCCTCTACCGTGGAGAAGGAGGTGCGCGCACAGCTGGGCGCTGCGGGCAAGGGCGGCAACAGCGAGGCCGCCGCCATCATTGGCCGCCGCATTGCCGAAAAGGCAAAAGCCGCCGGCATCGAGAAGGTGGCGTTCGACCGCGCGGGGTTCGCGTACCACGGCCGCGTGAAGGCGTTGGCCGAGGCTGCGCGCGAAGCGGGCCTGCAGTTCTGATCGCAAGGAATACGACATGGCAAAGTTTCAAGCACGCGCTCAGACCGAAGGCAATGACGACGGCCTGAAGGAAAAGATGATCGCGGTCAACCGCGTGACGAAGGTTGTGAAGGGTGGTCGCACCCTCAGCTTCGCCGCCTTGACCGTGGTGGGCGACGGCGACGGCCGCATCGGCATGGGCAAGGGCAAGGCCAAGGAAGTGCCCGTGGCCGTGCAGAAGGCGATGGAAGCGGCCCGCCGCAATATGTTCAAGGTGCAGCTGAAGAACGGCACCATCCACCACAACGTGCGCGGCCAGCACGGCGCTGCCAAGGTGCTGATGGCACCGGCCAAGGCCGGTGACGGCATCATCGCTGGTGGTCCGATGCGCGCGGTGTTCGAGGTGATGGGCGTGACCGACATCGTGGCCAAGAGCCTTGGCTCGACCAACCCTTACAACATGGTGCGCGCCACGCTGGACGCACTCAAGCACTCGACCACCGCCGCGGAAGTGGCTGCCAAGCGTGGCAAGACGGTCGAAGAGATCCTCGGCTGACCGTCCGGAGTCCAAGATGGCTGATGCAAAGAAAACCCTGAAGGTCAAGCTGGTTCGCAGCCCGATCGGCACCCAGCAGTCGCATCGCGATACCGTGCGGGGCCTGGGCCTGCGCAAGGTCAACAGCGTGTCCGAACTCGAGGACACACCGGCGGTACGCGGCATGATCAACAAGATCTCCTACCTCGTGCTGGTGCTCTGAGCGTCGGCGCGATCCAAGGAAAGAACATGGAACTGAACACCCTCAAGCCGGCGTCCGGCGCCAAGCATGCCAAGCGGCGCGTCGGCCGCGGCATCGGTTCGGGCCTGGGCAAGACGGCGGGTCGTGGCCACAAAGGCCAGAAGTCGCGGGCCGGCGGTTTTCACAAGGTTGGCTTCGAAGGCGGTCAGATGCCGCTGCAACGCCGCCTGCCTAAGCGCGGCTTCAAGTCTGCTTCGCTCAAGTACAACGCTGAAGTCACGCTGGCTGATCTGCAGAAACTCGGTGCTGCCGAAGTGGATCTGCTCGCGCTGAAGCAAGCGGGGTTGGTGGGTGAACTCGCCAAGATCGTGAAGGTGATCAAGTCCGGCGAGTTGACCGCGAAGGTCGTGCTCAAGGGCATCGGCGCGACCGCAGGTGCCAAGGCAGCCATCGAAGCCGCGGGCGGCTCGGTCGGCGCCTGATCGAGGCATACCCTTCGTGGCAACCAACGCGAATCAGCTGGCCAAGAGCGGCAAGTTCGGTGACCTGCGTCGCCGGCTCGTCTTCTTGCTGCTGGCCCTCGTGGTCTATCGCATCGGTGCGCACATTCCGGTGCCGGGAATCGATCCAAACGCGCTGCAGCAGTTCTTCAGCCGGCAAAGTGGTGGCTTTCTCGGACTGGCGAACATGTTCTCCGGCGGTGCGCTGTCGCGCTTCACGGTGTTCGCGCTGGGCATCATGCCGTACATCTCGGCGTCGATCATCATGCAGCTGATGAGCTATGTGGTGCCGTCGCTCGAGGCGCTGAAGAAGGAAGGCGAGTCGGGTCGTCGCAAGATCACGCAGTACACGCGCTACGGCACCCTGTTGTTGGCCATCTTCCAGTCGCTGGGCATCGCCCTCGCGCTCGAGGGTTCGCAGGGTCTGGTCATCAATCCCGGCTTTGGCTTCCGCATGACAGCGGTGGTGAGCTTGGTGGCTGGCACGATGTTCCTGATGTGGCTTGGTGAGCAGATCACGGAGCGCGGGCTCGGCAACGGTATCTCGATCCTGATATTCGCGGGTATTGCGGCCGGATTGCCGCGCGCGATCGGCGGCTTGCTGGAACTCGTCAATACCGGCGCGATGAGCATCATTTCTGCGCTGATCGTCGTGGCGCTGGTCGTTGCCGTGACGTTTGCGGTGGTGTTCGTCGAGCGCGGCCAACGCAAGATCCTCGTGAACTACGCCAAGCGACAGGTGGGCAACAAGGTCTACGGCGGTCAGTCGTCGCATCTGCCGCTGAAGTTGAACATGTCGGGCGTGATTCCGCCGATCTTCGCCTCATCGATCATTCTGCTGCCCGCCACGATAGTGGGCTGGTTCGCCACGAGCGAAGGGTTGCGCTGGCTGAAGGACATTTCCGGCGCACTGTCGCCGGGACAGCCGATCTACGTGCTGTTGTATGCAGCGATGATCGTGTTCTTCTGCTTCTTCTACACGGCGCTTGTGTTCAACAGCCGCGAGACCGCGGACAACTTGAAGAAGAGCGGCGCGTTCATCCCCGGCATTCGTCCCGGTGACCAGACGGCGCGCTACATCGACAAGATTCTGTCGCGCCTGACGCTGGCCGGTGCCGTCTACATCACGCTGGTGTGTCTGCTGCCGGAGTTCCTGGTGCTGAAGTACAACGTTCCGTTCTACTTTGGCGGTACCTCGCTGTTGATCATCGTGGTGGTGACGATGGATTTCTGGGCGCAGGTGCAGTCTTATGTGATGAGCCAGCAGTACGAGTCGCTGTTGAAGAAGGCGAACTTCAAGGCAGGCTGAGGCTGAGATGTCGAAAGACGATGTCATCCAGATGCAGGGCGAGATCCTGGAGAACCTGCCGAACGCCACCTTTCGGGTCAAGCTGGAAAACGGCCACGTGGTTCTCGGCCATATTTCCGGAAAGATGCGGATGCACTACATCCGCATTCTTCCGGGCGACAAGGTCACCGTCGAGCTGACCCCCTACGATTTGACGCGCGCTCGCATCGTGTTCCGCGCGAAGTGAGCGAACAAGGAGAAGACCATGAAAGTTTCAGCATCGGTCAAGAAGATGTGCCGCAACTGCAAGATCATCCGCCGCAATGGTGTGGTGCGCGTGATCTGCACCGATCCGCGGCACAAGCAGCGCCAGGGTTGACCTGCAGCAGGCGCTAGAAGCGAATAGAGGACACCCATGGCACGTATTGCTGGTATCAACATTCCGCCGCACAAGCATGCGGAGATCGGCCTGACCGCGATCTACGGCATCGGCCGTTCGACCGCACAGAAGATCTGCGAATCCTGCGGCATTCCGTATGAGAAGAAGATCAAGGACCTGACGGACACGGATCTGGAGAAGATCCGCGAGGAAGTGGGTCGCATGACGATCGAGGGTGACCTGCGCCGCGAGATGTCGATCAACATCAAGCGCCTGATGGACCTCGGCTGCTACCGCGGCATGCGTCATCGCCGGGGCCTGCCAGTGCGCGGGCAGCGCACTCGCACCAATGCCCGCACCCGCAAGGGTCCGCGCAAGTCCGGCGCGGTCAAGAAGTGATCCTGCGTCCGGACGTATTGAAAGAAAGCTCACATGGCTAAGGCACCTACCAACAACGCCGCGCGTCGCGTCAGCAAGAAGATCCGCAAGAACGTGGCGGACGGCATTGCGCACGTGCACGCGTCGTTCAACAACACCATCATCACGATCACCGACCGCCAGGGTGGCGCGCTTGCGTGGGCGTCCAGCGGTGGCCAGGGCTTCAAGGGCTCGCGCAAGTCGACGCCGTTCGCGGCCCAGGTGGCTGCCGAGATGGCGGGCCGTGCGGCGCAGGAGCAGGGCATCAAGAACCTGGACGTGCGCATCAAGGGACCCGGACCCGGCCGCGAATCGTCGGTGCGCGCGTTGGCGTCGCTGGGCATCCGCATCACCTCTATCTCCGACGTGACCCCGGTGCCGCACAACGGTTGCCGGCCGCAGAAGCGTCGCCGCATCTGAGGATTTATTGCGGGCGGACGCACGTATTCGCGCTGCCTTACAATAAAAAGTTTCCCGCTCGCCGGGGGCACTGCGCGTGCCCCCGGCGGTTTTACTGAAAGCCGCGAAGCTTTCACCCAAGCCCACCGCCTGAGCGCCCCAACAACATCCCGCCAGGCTCGCGCGATCCCCGACGGGCTCGCGTCAGATTGACCAAGGACACATCAAAGTGGCACGTTATCTCGGACCCAAGGCCAAGCTGGCCCGCCGTGAAGGCACCGATCTCTATCTGAAGAGCGCCCGTCGCGCGATCAGCGACAAGGCGAAGTTCGACAGCAAGCCCGGCCAGCACGGCCGCACGTCCGGTTCGCGCACCAGCGACTTCGGCCTGCAACTGCGCGAAAAGCAGAAGGTCAAGCGCATGTACGGTGTGCTGGAGCGCCAATTTCGCCGTTACTTCGCCGAAGCCGAGCGCCGCAAGGGCAACACCGGCTCCAACCTGCTCGCACTGCTCGAGTCGCGCCTGGACAACGTGGTGTATCGGATGGGCTTCGGCTCTACCCGTGCCGAGGCGCGCCAGCTGGTGTCGCACAAGGGCATCACAGTGAACGGCGAGGTGGTGAACATCGCTTCCTATCTGGTGAAGCCGGGTGACCTGGTCGCCGTGCGGGAAAAGGCCAAGAAGCAGCTGCGCGTCACCGAGTCGCTGAAGCTGGCCGAGTCGATCGGGCTGCCGGCCTGGGTGCAGGTGGATGCCACCAAGCTGGAAGGCACGTTCAAGAAGGTGCCGGACCGCGACGAGTTCGGCGCCGAGATCAACGAATCGCTGATCGTCGAGTTGTACTCGCGCTAAGCCTTCGTTCGTGCCCGTGTCGGCCTTCGGGCCTGCGCGGTCGCCGCATTCATCGCTCCTGCATGCCGGGCGCAGGTGCGATCAGGTTTCGGCCCGGCGTGTCCATCAGCCTTATCGGTGTAACGAGCCGAGGGTATTGACAGGAACATCACTCAATGCAAACCAATCTCCTGAAACCCAAAGCCATCAATGTGGAGCCGCTGGGCGGCCACCGTGCCAAGGTGACGCTCGAGCCGTTCGAGCGTGGCTATGGCCATACGCTGGGCAACGCGCTGCGCCGCGTGCTGTTGTCGTCGATGGTGGGTTACGCGCCGACCGAGGTCACGATCGCCGGTGTGCTACACGAGTACTCGACGATCGACGGCGTGCA
>CAMLIZ010000118.1 GCA_946480245.1 uncultured Pseudomonadota bacterium | reverse complement strand
CGGCTGGTGCCCACCGGCAGCGGCGGCAGCTTGGCCGGCGGCGCGTCGATCTTCAGCACCGCGATGTCGCGGTCGGGGAACACGCCCACCAGCTGCGCGCGGTAGCTGCTTTGGTCGGCCAGCGTCACCGTGGCGCCGCTGGCGTCGCGGATCACGTGGAAGTTGGTGACGATGTGGCCCTTGTTGTCCCACACGAAGCCGGTGCCGGTGCCCTGCGGCACCTGCTGCACGTTGAGCGAGAACAGGTCGCGCTCCAGCCCCAGCGCGGTGATGTTCACCACCGATGGCGAGGCGGCCTTGAACACCGCGATGTTGTTCAGCTCGTCGGCACCCAGCGCACCGCGCGGCACCACGGGGCGCGGCGGCGCTGCAGGGCGGGCGTGGAGGGCCGGTGCGACCGCCAGCACGGCGGCCAGGATCAGCAATGTGGGGCGCATGGCGTGTAGCAGCTCAAGCAGACAGAAGCGGCCGCGATGATAGGGGGATGCCCGCGGTGCCGGACCCGCCGGACCACGCCGACAATCGCGCGCTGCATGGCGCACACCACACGATGACAACCCTGGGCAGAGGCTTTCGCAAGACGCTGCTCGGTGCTTGCGTGGTCGCGGCGCTGCTGCCCGGCGGCGCTCAGGCCGACGAGGAGCCGATACAGGCCGCGCGCCTGCTGCCCGGGGAGAAGATCAAGCTCGATGGCAGGCTGTCCGCACCGGCATGGCAGCGCGCGCCGGTGTTCGACCATGCATGGGAGATCGAGCCCGTGCGCGGGCGCGAGCATCCCGGTGAAACGCGCGTGCAGGTGCTGTACGACGAGCACGCGCTGTATGTCGGCGTGACCGCGCTCGACCCCCACCCGGAGTTGATCCGAGCGCCGCTGGTGCGGCACGACCAGGTCAATCGCACGCAGGATTTCGTGGTGCTGTACGTGGACCCGATCGGCGAGCGCAAGTCGGCGCAGTTCTTTCGCGTCAGCGCCTCGGGCAGCACCGGTGACGGCCTGCACACGGCTGCCAACGACAGCGAGGATTTCTCGCCCGACTTCGACTTCGACAGCGCGGTGCAGCGCAACGATCACGGCTACACGGTGGTGTTCCGCGTGCCGTATTCGTCGCTGCGCTACACCCGGCATCGCGAGGGGCCGTGGCGCGTGATGGTGGGGCGGCGCATCCCGCGCGAGAACGTCACGATGACCTTGAGCGTGCCGCTGCCGCTGGAGGCGCTGGCCTTCATCGACCGGCTGCAGCCGCTTCGGGGATTCGAGCCACCGGCACACGACAGCTTCGTGCAGCTGCGGCCCACGCTCACGCTGCGCAACACCGACGACCATCCGTACGGCGAGCCGTCCAGCCGCGGCAGCGAAGCGCGCCTGTCCCTCGACGCCAAATGGCGCCCGCGGCCCGAGCTGGTGCTCGACGCCACCGTGAACCCCGACTTCTCTCAGGTGGCGCTGGACCAGCCGCAGCTGCAGCGCAACACCCGCTTTGCGCTGTTCCTCACCGAGAAGCGGCCGTTCTTCCTCGAATCCACCGACCTGCTGCTGTCACCCACCGACGCGCTGTACACGCGCAGCATCAACGATCCGCGCTGGGGCCTGCGCGGCACGTGGCGCAGCGAACACGTCACCGGCACGGGGCTGGCGCTGCATGACAAGGGCGGCGGCCTCACACCCATCCCCGGCGCCTACGCCACCGACTTTGCGCTGCAGCCGGCCAACGACGCGCTGATGGCGCGCGCGCAGGGTTTCGCGGGGCCGTTGGCCGTCGGCGGCATGCTGGGCTCGCGCCGCTACCGCGGCGCCAACGGCGCCGACGCCGGCGAGAACACGGTGGGCGGCTTCGACGGCCAATGGCTGGTGAGCGACAACCTGCGCGTGAAGGCCCAGGCGCTCGGCTCACGCACCACGGCGCAATACGACCCCGCCAGCGGAGCGCTGGTGGCGGGTGCGGCGCGGCGTGGTGGCCTGGGCTACCTCGGCATGTACGGCCGCACCGACCACAGCGACCTCGACCTCAGCGTGCAGGAGGTCACCGAAGGCTTTCGCGACGACGTGGGCTTCGTGGCGCAGTCGGGCATCCGAAAGTGGGTGGCCAACACCAGCTGGCAGTGGTACGGCGTGGGGCCGTTCAACCAGATCAGCCCGTACCTCAACACGCAGCGCATCGAGGAGCGCCACGGTGGCGCCACGGTGCTGCAGCGCTGGACGCCGGGCCTGTGGTTCGCGGCCGCCAGCAACACGCAGGTGGTGGTGGAGGTCACGCCGGACGAGAAGTCGCGCGTGCAGCGCGGCAGCACCTTGCACGATGCGCGCTATGCGCACCTGTGGGTGCAGTCCACCCCGGTGCAGTGGTCCCCGCTGGCCGAGGCGTGGTTCGATCCCGGCCGCTATGTGGACGTGGGCGCCGACCGCGTGGTGCCGGGGCGCAAGTACGGCTTCGACGTGCAGACACGCCCGCTGGCGCGCCTGGAGCTGCAGCCGCGCGTGGAGCGCCTGGTGCTGAACAACCCGGTGGAAGGGCGCTACAGCGAGACCGCCGCGCAGTTGCTCGCGGTGTGGCACCTGGCGGCGCGCCAGTCGGTACGGGTGATCCTGCAGCGGCGCAACTTCGAGCGCGCCGCGGCGGGCAGCACGCCCGCCAGCCAGGATGCGGAGACCGCCCAGTCGCTCACCTACGCCTGGCGGCGCTCGGCCGGCACCGTGCTGTACGTGGGCGCCACGCGGGGTGACACCGGCCTGCCAGCGCAGCCCAGCCGCAGCACCGAGGTGTTCGCCAAGCTGCAGGTCGACGTGGGCGAGCTGGGCTGGGGTCGGTAGCTACTCCACCACCTTCACCAGATCGCCCACGCGCGGCTCGCCGCCGGCGTACACGCCGTTGAGCAGGCGCAGCTGCTCCAGCGCGTGGGGCTCTGGCGCGGCGCGTGCCAGCTCGGCAAAGCCGCCGCGCGGGTAGGGCACGGTGCGCAGGTGCCACGGGTGCACCGAGGCGCGCTCGCTGGCGGACAGCGCGTGGAAAGAGCTTTCCGCCTCGCGCATTTGCGCCCGCGCGCGTTCCAGGGCGGAGGCATTGGCGGCGCTGTACAGCAGCAGGTACTGGCGCTGCGATGGCCCGCTGATCACCGTGGCCTCCACCGGCTGCGCCTGGCCCTGGCTGTCCACGCCGGTGCCGGCGAAGTGGGCGGCGTGCATACCGTTGACCTCGTAGCGGTTCAGGCTGCCGGTCTGCGGCTTCAGCACGTTGCGCAGGATCTCCTCGGGTGTGCTGCCGGCCTTGGGCGGCACCACCTGCAGCACCAGCCCGGCGTCGCCCTGTGGGCTCACCAGCGCCAGCACGCTGGCTTCGTTCTGGATCTGCCAGCCCTGCGGTGCCGTGATGCCGAAGCCCAGCGGCTCGTGATAGAAGTTGCGGCCGCGCGTGAGGCCCTGCTCGGCGCTTTCGCCGAAGGCCAGGCCGTTGATCATCTGCAGGTAGCGCGCACGGCCGTCGTCGCCATAGCCACCGCTGCGGCGGTATTGCGCCGCCACCGCGGTGATGTCGCGCAGCCGCTGGTCGTTGGACGGATGCGACGCCAGCCAGCTGTTGCCCTGCCTTGGCTCGCGGCCCTCGGCGCGTGCCAGGTCGGCGGCAAAGCGCTCCTGGTCCTTCAGTGCCTCGATCACGCGCACCATGTGCTGCGGGTCGTAGCCGGCGCGTGCCAGGTACTCCGCGCCCAGCCGGTCTGCCTGCGACTCCTGCTCGCGGCTGTAGTGCGCGATGTAGCCAGCGGCCGCGTTCTGCGACAGCTGCGACGCCAGCTGCCCGGCACCGCTGACGCCGCTGCCTTCGAGGATCGCGCCGAGCACCGTGGCCGCCAGCACGCCGAAGCCCGCCTTCTGCTCGCGCGTGGCCTGCTGCGCGCCATGGCGTGCGGTGACGTGGCCGATCTCGTGGCCCATCACGCCGGCCAGATCGGCCTCGTTTTCCATGTAGGCCATGATCCCGCGCGTCACGTACACGTAGCCTCCCGGCAGCGCGAACGCGTTCACCTCGGGGCTGTCGAGCACGGTGAAGTGCCAGTCGAGCTGGCTGCGCTCGGAGTGCTGCGCCAGCCGCTGGCCGATGCCGTTCACATAGGCCTGCAGCCGCTCGTTGTTGACGACGCCGTATTCGGCGATCACCTGCTGGTGCTGCTGCTTGCCGGTGGCGATCTCGGTGGGCACGTCCATCACCGTGCGCTCCATCTGCCCGGTCACCGGGTTCTGGACCGTGGAGGTGGCACAGCCGCTGGCCAGGGCGATGGTCAGGGTGACGGAGCTGAGCAGGCGGTGTCGCATCGCAGTCGTCCTCGTTGTTGATGTTGGCTCCCGCGGCAAGGCATGCAGCGTGCCCGGTGACAAGCGCCGGCACAGCCCTCACCATTGCGGGATGCGATTCGAGATTCCACCGCGCATGGCGCTGCTGCTCAAGGCCCCGGGCGCATTTGCCTGGCGTACCGCCACCGCCTTTCGGGCCAACCAGGGCTTCCTGCTGGCCGGTGCGGTGGCCTATTACGCGCTGCTGTCGCTGGTGCCGCTGCTGATCCTCGTGGGCATCGCGCTGTCGCACGTGATCGACCCTGCCGAGCTGCTGGAGCAGTTGCGCCGCTACCTCGAGTGGCTGGTGCCGGGCCAGTCGAACGCGCTGGTGATGGAGCTGGCGCACTTCCTCGACCACAGCGACGTGATCGGCTGGCTGCTCGGCGCCACGATGCTGTTCTTCAGCTCGCTCGGCTTCACGGTGCTCGAGAACGCGATGTCGGTGATCTTCCACCACCGCGTGGCCATCCGTCGCCGCCACTTCCTGGTGTCGGCGGTGATGCCCTACCTGTACATCCTGTCGCTCGGCCTCGGGCTGCTGGTGGTCACCTTTGTGGCCGGCAGCCTGCAGGCGATGGGCGAGGAGAGCGTGCGCTTCATGGGCCTCGACTGGTCGCTGCACGGCGTGTCCGGCGTGCTGCTGTACCTGCTGGGGCTGGCCGGCGAGATCGCGGTACTCACGTCGATCTACATGGTGATGCCGGTGGGCCGGCTGTGCCTGCGCCATGCGCTGGTGGGCGGCATCAGCGCAGCGCTGCTGTGGGAGATCACGCGCCATGCGCTGCTGTGGTACTTGCAGACCTTGTCGCAGGTGAGCGTGGTGTATGGCTCGCTCACCACCGCGATCGTGGTACTGCTGAGCCTGGAGCTGGGCGCCACGCTGCTGCTGTTCGGCGCCCAGGTGATTGCCGAATACGAGCGCCTGGAGCGCGGCGAGGCGCCCACGGCGCCGCAGGCGTTTCGCACGCGCGGGCTGTGACAGGGGCCGCCACCCCAGCCCGGTAAACTCGCACGCTTTGTTTGCCGTGTTGGCCCGGGGTCCGATGGCTGTTGCATCGACAGGAAGCGCTCCTGCCGTTTTCGAACTGAAGAACACCAGCCTGCCGCTGGTGGCGGTGGTGCTCCGCACGCCCGACCTGGCGCTGTTGGCCGCCGAGTTGGAGCGCCGCCTGCGCGAGGCGCCCAATTTCTTCCAGCACGACCCGGTGGTGGTGGATCTGTCCGCGCTGCGCGAGGCGGGAGACGAGCTCGACTTCGCTGCGCTGGCCGGGCTGCTGCGCCGCTGCCGCATGCAGCCGATCGCGGTGGCCGGCGGCAGCGCCGCCCAGATGGAAGCGGCGCTGGCGGCCGGCCTGTCCGAGGCGCCCGAGCCCGCACCGCCGCCGCCGCCACGCATCGAGCAGGTGGTGCGCGAGGTGATCAAGGAAGTGGTGCACGAGGTGCCAGGCGCGCCGGTGCCCACGATGGTGATCGACAAGCCGCTGCGCTCGGGCCAGCAGGTGTACGCCAAGGGCGGAGACCTGATCGTGCTGGCGCCGGTGAACATCGGCGCCGAGGTGATCGCCGACGGCCACGTGCACGTGTACGCGCCGCTGCGCGGCAAGGCGATCGCCGGGGCACGCGGCAATACCGAGGCGCGCATCTTCACCACCTGCCTGGAGCCCGAGCTGATCGCGATCGCGGGGGTGTACCGCACCACCGAGACGCCGCTGCCGCCCGAGGTGGTGGGCAAGCCGGCGCAGGTGCGCCTGCAGGGCGAGCGGCTGGTGATGGACCCGCTGAAAAACTGATTTCGAGAGAACCCAAGGACCGTAACCAATGGCAAAGATCGTTGTCGTCACTTCCGGCAAAGGCGGCGTGGGCAAGACCACCACGAGCGCCAGCTTCTCCTCCGGCCTGGCGCTGGCGGGCCACAAGACCGCGGTGATCGATTTCGACGTGGGCCTGCGCAACCTCGACCTGATCATGGGTTGCGAGCGCCGCGTCGTGTACGACCTGATCAACGTGATCAACAACGAGGCCAACCTGAACCAGGCGCTGATCAAGGACAAGCAGTGCGACAACCTGTTCGTGCTGCCGGCCTCGCAGACGCGTGACAAGGACGCGCTCACGAAGGAGGGCGTCGAGAAGGTGCTCACCGACCTGGCGGAGATGGGCTTCGAGTACATCGTGTGCGACTCGCCGGCCGGCATCGAGACCGGCGCGCTGCTGGCGATGCACTTCGCCGACGAGGCGCTGGTGGTCACGAACCCCGAGGTGTCGTCGGTGCGCGACTCCGACCGCATCCTCGGCATGCTCTCCAGCAAGACCAAGCGTGCGATCGAAGGCAAGGAGCCGATCAAGGAGCACCTCGTGATCACGCGCTACAACCCCGGCCGCGTGCAGGAAGGGCAGATGCTGTCGCTGCAGGACATCCAGGAGATCCTGCGCATCCCGCTGCTGGGCGTGGTGCCGGAGAGCGAGACCGTGCTGCAGGCCTCCAACCAGGGCGTCCCGGCGATCCACCTCAAGGGCACCGACGTGGCCGAGGCCTACCTCGACCTCACGGCGCGCTTCATGGGCGAGCAGCGGCCGATGCGCTTTGTCGATGCCGCCAAGCCCGGCTTCTTCAAGCGCCTGTTCGCGGGGAGGTAAGCGATGTCGTTTCTCTCCTTCCTGCTGGGCGAGAAGAAGAAGACCGCGGCGGTCGCCAAGGAGCGCCTGCAGATCATCCTGGCGCACGAGCGCTCCGGCCGCACGGGCGCCGACTACCTGCCCGCACTGCAGCGCGAGCTGGTGGAGGTGATCTCCAAGTACGTGCGAATCAACCCGGGCGACATCAAGGTGCATCTCGAACGCCAGGAGAACCTCGAGGTGCTCGAGGTGAAGATCGAGCTGCCCGAAGCCGCGCGCTGACGCCCGGGTAGGCACGCTGGCTGCTTGGCAGCGCAGCGATGCCTACCGTCGAATCCCTGGGCCGCGTGGTGGTCGTGTCGCCGCATCTGGACGATGCGGTCTTCGGCTGCGGCCAGCTGCTGGCCGCGCACCCGGGCAGCACCGTCGTCACGGTGTTTGCCGGCATGCCGCAGCACGCGCCGCTCACCGAGTGGGACGAGCGCTGCGGTTTCACCGATGCCGCGCAGGCCATGACGCTGCGCCGCGAGGAAGACCGCATCGCGCTGTCGCTGCTGGAAGCGCGGCCTGCATGGCTGGAGTTCCTGGACCACCAGTACGCCCCATTGCCCAGCCCCGAGGCGGTGGCGCGGGCACTGCAGTCGCTGCTGCTGGAGCTGGCGCCGGACACGGTGCTGTTCCCGCTCGGCCTGTTCCATTCGGACCACCTGCTCGTGCACGAGGCCTGCGTGCAGGCGCTGCACGCGCTGCCCGAGGCGATGTGCATCGCCTACGAGGATGTGCCGTACCGCGCCATGCGAGGGCTGCTGCAGCAGCGCCTCATGGTGCTGGCGCAGGCCAACGTGTGCCTCACGCCGCTGCGCCTGCGCGCAGAAGGCTCGGCGCTGCTGAAGGCGCATGCGGTGCAGGCTTATGAAAGCCAGCTGCGCGGGCTCGGACCGGGCGGCCACAACGACGCCGCGGCCCCAGAGCGCGGCTGGATCTTCGAGGCGGCGGATGGCGGCTGAACCGGGCCACCTGCCGCTGACGGTGGTGGTGCTCACCCACAACCGGGCACGCGAGCTGGAGCACACGCTGTGGCGCCTGGCCACCTTGCCGGAGCGGCCGCAGGTGATCGTGGTGGACAACGCCTCCACGGACGGCACGGCCGAGCGCGTGCGGCAACGCTTTCCGCGTGTGCAGCTGGTGCGCAATGAGCGCAACCTCGGCGCCGCCGGCCGCAATGCGGGCGTGGCGCAGGTGCGCACGCGTTACGTGGCCTTCTGTGACGACGACACCTGGTGGGAGCCGGGCGCCCTGGCACACGCCGCGGCCGTGCTGGACGCGCACCCCGGCTTGGCCGCAGTGGCGGCGCGCGTGCTGGTCGAGCCCGGCGGCCGCGAAGACCCGACCTGCCAGGTGATGGCGCACAGCCCGCTGGACGCCGCGGGGCTGCCCGGTCCGGCGTTGATCGGCTTCATGGCCGGTGCCGCCGTGATGCGCACCTCGGCCTTCCGCGCGGTGGGCGGCTACGAGCCGCGCCTGTTCCTCGGCGCCGAGGAGCGCCTGCTGGGCCTGGACCTGGCTGCGCGCGGTTGGGGCATGGCCTATGTGCACGACCTGGTCGCACACCATCGGCCGTCGGCCAACCGCGATGGCGGCGAGCGGCGCGCGTTGCTGCTGCGCAATGAGTTGTGGATCGCCTGGATGCGCCTGCCTGCGCGCAGCGCGTGGTACGTCACCGCTCAATTGCTGCGCGCGGCGGTACAGGCGGGGCGGCTGCCACAGTTGCTGGGGCCGGCACTGCGCGGCTTGCCGTGGGTGCTGTGGCGCCGGCGCGTGCTGCCGCCCGCCGTGGAGGCCATGCGCCAGCAGGTGCTGGGCGGTCCGCGCCGTCGCGCGGCGCTGTGACGCGGCTCAGTACAGCCCGGCAAGCCCCTGGCGCACCGCTTCCGGCACGTTGGGCTGGGCCGCCATCGCGCGCAGGAAGTGTTCGTCGTCGGCCACGGTCAGCGCATCCAGTGGCACCGGCTGCAGGACGGACGACAGCGGCGCCGACGCCGCACGCGCCATGTAGGTCTGCGGGCCGGTGAAATTGCCGGGTCCGCTGAACGGCAGGTGGGGCCGCAGGGCCACGCCGGTGTCGTGGATCTCGTCCAGCGCCAGCGACCACACCACATTCCCCGGGTCGTCCAGCGCGCCGTGCCGCACCGCCCGCGGACGCTCCAGCTGCCGCGCCAGTGCAGGCAGATCGTGCAGCGCGTCCCGCAGCGCATCCGCCGCCGCGCCCAGCGCGACCTTGGCAACGTCGGCGTCGGCGGTTTCCTGCGCCAGGAACACGCGCCGCGCGTTGCCGCCCACCTGCAGTGCTTCGCCCGGCGAATCGAGCGCGGCCATCAGGTCGGGCGTGCCGTAGCGCGCCACGCCGTTGATCATCACCAGGTGAATGCCGGTCTCCCGGCATTTGATGAGCGCTTCGTAGGGATCGCCGCGCTTCGAGTCGATCACCAGCAGGTCCGCTCGCTTGCCGGCTTCCACGGTGCCCAGCGAGTGCTGCCACTTGACGATGGCCGCAGCGTCGCGTGTGGCCATCGCCACCAGATCGCGCGCGGTGAATTGCCCGTCGAGCAGGTGCTGCGCGTACAGGTGCGCCACCTTCAGTTCGCCCAGCAGGTTCTTGCTGCCCGAGGGCGACCAGTCGCTGCCCAGCCCGATGCGCACACCGGCGCGCCGCGCGGCATCGACGCGCGCCGTGGCGCCGTACAGCAGCAGGTTGCTCGAGGGTGACCAGACCATCGAGCCGCCGAGCCGGCCGAGCACCTCGAAATCCTCCGGCAGCAGGCCCGCGGAATGGATGGCGGCGAGCCTGTCGTTGATGGCCCATTTCTCGGGCGCCACCTCGAGCGCGAGGAAGTGCCGGCGCGCCACCGAATCGTGCTGTCCGGCGGGCGTGATGCCTTCGCTCAGGTGCAGCAGGAAGCAGCTGTCCTCCTTCTGCAGACGCGCCAGGAAGGAGCGCGCGTCCTTCGCGTCGACATCGGCGATGCGCCCCTGCGCCTCGAACAGATCGGGGTCGTCGGTCTTCTCCACGTTGCGCAAGATGCCGCGGTAGAAGCGCTGCACGCCCGCGTTGCTGCTCAGCATGATGCCCTGGCTCGTGGTCACGCCTCCCAGCAGGCACTTGCATTCCACGTAGCGCACCAGCGCCGGCAGCAGGGCGGATTGCCCGCGCCCGTCGCGCAGGGTTCCCACCACGGTCATCGGCCCGCTGATGAGCTTGCGATAGTCGGGGTGCTCGGGCCACTGGCCGCGGTGCTGGAACAGGCGGGGTACCGGGCTCCACAACGGAAGCGCGTTGTAGCTCAGGTGGTTGTGCAGCTCGATCAGGCCGGGAAAGATGGTGCCGCCGGTGTCGACCAGCCGCACGCCGTCGAAGCCCGCGGGTGCGGGCGCATGGCGGTCGAGCACCGCCACGATGCCGCCGCGCTCCACATACACCACGGCATGCGGCAACACGGAGAAGCGGTCGTCCATCGTGACCACGCGCCCGGCAAGCGCCAGCTTGGGGCCCGCGAGCGGGTCGATCGGGGTGCGCCTCTTCGCGCTGCGCCCCAGCACCGGGCCTGGCGCCAGCGGATACCACTGCCGCCGTTCGCTCATGTGACGACGCCCCTGGGCACGGTGATGGTGATGTTGCGGCGCTTCGCGAGATCGTCCGCGCCGGCGCGCCGCGCCCAGCCGTCCTGTTCGTGCATCCACGGCGGCAGGCCGGCCGGCATGTCGCGGGGCGGAATCGCCACCCGGTCGCCATCGGCCCAGGTGTCGCCATAGGGCGCGAGTGGCGTGCTCAGGTCCGGGTGCTGCAGGTGCGGCGCCACGGCCTGCAGTGCGGCGTTCCAGTTCTGCAGCATCTTCCTTGTGGCGGTTGCCAGCTTGGCCTTGTCGTTTCTCGACGAGCTTTCCGGCTGCGTGGGGTGCGTGATGGCGGCATAGGCCACCGATGGCGGCTGCGGCGCCGAGGCTTGCCACAGACGCCAGGCTTCGTCGGCCGCCTGGCCCAGCGCGAGGACCACTTCGACCCGGGTGCCGATCAGCAGTGCGTCCAGCCATCGCTTGCGGTAGGCGACCAGCGCCGCGCCTCTGCCCGTCTTGGCCTTCACGCTGCCGTAGACGCTGTACAGGTAGGTGTTCACGAAGACGTAGCTGCGCGTGATGCCCAGCTTGGCCAGCAGGCCCTGGGCACGCCGGCCCGCCTCACCCACCAGGATGCGCCGCACCACGGTCTCGTGCTGTGCCGGGTCCTGCCCGATGACGAGCACGCGGGCACTGCCATCGAGACGGCCGCGGTGGAAGATCGGGCCCCATTCGGTGCGGAACTGGTCCGGCGGATACACCTGCTCGCCGGGATAGTCGGCGCACAGCGTGAGAAACGGTTCCGCCACGTAGCCCGGATCGAACTCGTGTGACATGGCGCCTCCTCCCGTTCGCCCAAACCTAGGCGATGGATCGGGGTTGCGCCAGCCTTTGTGCGAGGGGCCGTGGGCGGCCGCAGCTACTGCGCAGTCCAGCCGCCGTCCACGTTCCACGCCACGCCGCGCACCTGCGCCGCGGCCTCGCTGCACAGGAACACGGTGAGCGCGCCCAGCTGCTCGGTCGTCACGAACGCCTGCGACGGCTGCTTCTCGGCCAGCAGCTGCCGCGCAGCCTCTTCCTTGGGCACGCCGCGCTCGGCGGCGCGCGCGTCCACCTGCTTCTGCACCAGCGGTGTCAGCACCCAGCCGGGGCAGATCGCGTTGCAGGTGATCGCGCTCTGTGCGGTCTCCAGCGCCACCGTCTTCGTGAAGCCCACCACGCCGTGCTTGGCGGCCACGTAGGCCGACTTGCCCGCGCTGGCCACCAGGCCGTGCACCGAGGCCACGTTGACGATGCGGCCCCAGTTGCGCCGGCGCATGCCCGGCAGCGCGAGCCGCGTGGTGTGGAAGGTGGACGTGAGATTGATCGCGATGATGCGGTCCCATTGGGCCGGCTCGAAATCCTCCACCGGCGCCACGTGCTGAATGCCGGCGTTGTTGACCAGCACGTCCACGCCGCCCAGGTGACGCTCGGCGAAGGCGAACATCGCCTCGATCTCGGCGGCCTGGCTCATGTCGGCCGGGTGATGCTCCACCGCCGCGTCGCCGCTGCGCGCGGCGCGCACCTCGGCCACTGCCGCGGCGGCGTCGCCGAAGCCGTTGAGCAGCAGGTTGGCGCCGTCGGCCGCCAGCGCCTTGGCGATGGCCAGGCCGATGCCGCTGGTGGACCCTGTCACCAGGGCCGTCTTTCCGTTCAACATCGAGAACTCCTCAGTGAGGTTTGGGATCGAGGCGGCCGCGCCGGTCCAGGCCCAGCGCGGCCATCTTGCGGTACAGGGTGGCGCGGCCGATGCCCAGGCGCTTGGCGGCGGCCGACACGCTGGCGCTTTCGCTCAGCGCGCGCTCGATCAGCTGGCGCTCGTAGTGGCTCATGGCCTCGGCATGGCCCTCCACGCCGGCCAGCGGCAGCGTGGCCTCGCCGGCTGCGGCGACGGCGCCGCCCGCCGCATGGACCGTGCCCGACACGCTGAGTGCGGCCTGCACGTCGGCCACCGTGAGCAGCGTGGAGTCGCACAGCAGCGTGGTGCGCTCGAGCACGTTGCGCAGCTCGCGGATGTTGCCCGGCCAGGGCTGCCGCGCCAGCAGTGCCAGCGCCTCGGGCTGCAGTTCGTAGGCGCGCCCGGGCTTGGTTTCGGCAAAGCCCTCGAGGATGGATTCGCAGATCGACTCCAGGTCCTCCACGCGCTCGCGCAGCGGCGGCACGCGCAGCGCCAGCACGTCGAGCCGGTAGTACAGGTCGGCACGGAATTCGCCGCGCTTGACCAGCTCGGGCAGGTTGCGCGAGGTGGCCGCGATGATGCGCACGTCGGCACGCACCACGTCGTTGGAGCCGATGGCCTCGAACTCCTTTTCCTGCAGCACGCGCAGCAGCTTGGCCTGCAGCCCCAGGGGCATGTCGCCGATCTCGTCGAGGAACAAGGTGCCGCCCTGCGCGACGTGCAGCTTGCCCTGGCGCTCGCGCCGGTCCGCGCCGGTGTAGGCGCCGGGCGCCACGCCGAAGAGTTCGGCCTCCAGCAGCGCGTCGGGGATCGCGGCCATGCTGATCGAGACGAAGGGCTTGTGCGCCCGCGTGGAGGCGCCGTGGATCGCGTGCGCCAGCAGTTCCTTGCCGGTGCCGGTTTCGCCCAGCAGCAGCACCGGGCTTTGCGTGGCCGCGGCGCGCCGTGCGGTGCGCTTGAGCTCCAGCGTGACCGGCGAGGTGCCCACGATGCTGGAGAAGCTGTACTTCGCCTGGCGGCGCGGCGCGGCCTTGCGCGCATCGGCCAGCTCCTGCTGCATCGACAGGAAACGCGACACCAGCGGCGACAGCGTGGCCCACTCGTCGAACAGCGCGAAGGCCACTGCGCCCACCACCTCGCCGTCCTCGGTGAGCGGCAGGCGGATCACCACCAGCGGCTTCTTCGGCGCGTCCATGATGTCGAGCAGGATCGGGCGCCCGCTTTGCACCACCTCGCGCATGCGGCTGGTGGGGATCACCTCTTCCACGCGGCGGCCGAGCGCGTCGCTTGCATGCTCCAGCCCGTAGCGCTGCGCGTAGTGCTCGTTGATCCACACGATGCGCGCATCGCGATCGACGATCAGCGTGCCTTCGCTGAAGCGCTCGAACGCGCGGAACACGGTCTGCATCGCCTGCTCGCGTAAGGCGGCGAAGTCGGCCAGCCGCTTGGCGTCGGCCGGCGCAGAGAGATCGCGATCGTCGGTCACCGCGGCGCCCTTGTTCAACCTGCCTTGCGCTTGGGCAACCGGTGCAGCAGCTCGCCGACGATGCCGCGGCGGAAGGCCAGCACGCACAGCACGAAGGTGGCGCCGATGATCACCGTGACCCAGGAGCCTACGCGGTCGGCCAGCATGTCCTGCAGGCCCACCACGGTGAAGGCGCCGATCACCGGGCCGGCGAAGGTGCCCATGCCGCCGAGCAGCGTCATCAGCACCACCTCGCCGCTGAGCGACCAGTGCACATCGCTCAGGGTGGCAAAGCCGAGCACCAGCGTCTTCAGCGAGCCGGCCAGGCCGGCGATCGCGGTGGACAGCACGAAGGCCAGCAGCTTGTAGCGGTTGACGTGGTAGCCCAGCGAGATGGCACGCGGCTCGTTCTCGCGGATCGCCTTGAGCACCTGGCCGTACGGGGAATGCACGATGCGCACGATGAACAGGAACACCGCGACGAACATCGCGACCACGAAGTAGTACATCGTGAGGTTGCTGCCGTCGTTGTTGGCCAGCGGCAGCAGGCCGAGCAGCTTGCCGCGCGGCACGCCCTGCAGCCCGTCCTCGCCGCCGGTGAAGGGCGCCTGCAGGAAGA
>CAMLIZ010000117.1 GCA_946480245.1 uncultured Pseudomonadota bacterium | reverse complement strand
GCACCATCTGGCAGGCCACCGGCACCGGGTCGATGCCCAGGTGCGGCATCGCGCCATGCGATCCCTTGCCGTGGATCGTGATCTTGAATTCGTTGCTGGAGGCGAAGACCGGCCCGCTGCGCACGGCGAACTGGCCCACCTTGAGCCCGGGCCAGTTGTGGGCACCGAACATCGCCTCCATCGGGAACTGTTTGAACAGCCCGTCCTTGATCATCTCGCGCGCGCCACCGCCGCCTTCTTCGGCCGGCTGGAACACGAGGTACACGGTGCCCTCGAAGTTGCGGTGCCGGGCCAGGTGCTTTGCCGCGGCCAGCAGCATGGCGGTGTGGCCGTCGTGGCCGCAGGCGTGCATCTTGCCTTCATGCACGCTCGCGTGCGCGAAGCGGTTGCCCTCGGTGATCGGCAGCGCATCGATGTCGGCGCGCAAGCCGACCGCGCGGGTCGATTTGCCGTTCTTCACGATGCCCACGACGCCGGTGGTGCCCATGCCGCGGTGCACCGGGATGCCCCATTCGCCGAGGGCCTGGGCGATGACGTCGGCGGTGCGCTTCTCCTCGAAGCAGAGTTCGGGGTGGCGATGGATGTCGCGTCGCAGCGCGGCGATGCTGGCCGCGTCGGCCAGGATGGATTCGATCAGCTGCATCTCAAGTCTCCGGGCACGCCGCGCCCTCGTGGGGCCGGGCGGAGCGGGCATCTTACCGCCGGGTGCCATTGGCAATGGCCATGGCGGCAAGGCCCCACAGCCGGCTGTGCGAACATTTCCGGATGGACGAGATCACCACCGTTCGTGCCGCCTGCCCGCACGACTGCCCCGACACCTGCGCGATGCGCGTCACCGTGCAAGGCGGCCGCGCGAACCGCGTGCAGGGTGACCCGGATCATCCGACCACGCACGGCGCACTGTGTACCAAGGTGAGCCGCTACCCGGAGCGCACCTATCACCCGGATCGCGTGCTGCGCCCGATGAAGCGCGTCGGCCCGAAGGGCAGCGGGCAGTTCGCACCGGTGAGTTGGGACGAGGCGCTGACGGACATCGCGGCGCGGCTCGCCGCCATTGCCGCGCGCGCGCCCGAGGCCATCCTGCCCTACAGCTATGCGGGCACCATGGGCCAGGTGCAGGGCGAAAGCATGGCGATGCGCTTCTTCCACAAGCTGGGCGCATCGCGGCTGGACCGCACGATCTGCGCGTCGGCCGGCGGTGAGGCACTGCGGCGCACCTACGGCGGCAAGGTGGGCATGAACGTGGAGTTCTTCGCCGAGAGCCGCCTGATCCTGATCTGGGGCAGCAACTCGATCGCCTCCAACCTGCACTTCTGGACCTTCGCGCAGGCCGCCAAGCGCAACGGCGCCAAGCTGGTGTGCATCGACCCACGGCGCACCGAGACGGCCGACAAGTGCCACCAGCACATCGCGCTGCTGCCCGGCACCGACGGCGCGCTGGCCCTCGGCCTGATGCACGAGCTGATCGTCAACGACTGGATCGATCATGACTACGTGGCGCGCCATGTGGAAGGCTTCGACGCGCTGCGCGAGCGCGCGTTGCAATGGCCGCCGGAGCGCGCCGCGCAGGTCTGCGGCATCAGCGCGCAGGAGGTGCGACAACTGGCGCAGGGCTACGCCACGCTGGCGCCGGCCGCGATCCGCCTCAACTACGGCATGCAGCGCGTGCGCGGCGGCGGCAATGCGGTGCGCCTGATCGCGCTGCTGCCTTGTCTCACCGGCGCGTGGCGCCATCGCGCGGGCGGCCTGCTGTTGTCCAGCTCGGGCTGGTTCCCGGTGAACGCCGCCGCGCTGCAGCGGCCCGACCTGCTGGCCGGGCGCAACCCGCGCACGATCAACATGAGCACGATCGGCGACGACCTGCTGCGCGAGTCGTCGCCCGAGTTCGGCCCGAGGATCGAGGCGCTGGTCGTCTACAACAGCAACCCCGTCGCGGTGGCGCCCGAGTCGCCGAAGGTGGTGCGCGGCTTCCGGCGCGACGACCTCTTCACGGTGGTGCTTGAGCATTTCATGACCGACACGGCCGACCATGCCGACTACGTGCTGCCGGCCACCACGCAGCTGGAGCACCTGGACGTGCACACCAGCTACGGCCACACCTATGCATTGATCAATGAGCCGGCAGTGGCACCGCTCGGCGAATCCAAGCCCAACACGCAGATCTTCCGCGAGCTCGCCGCCCGCCTGGGCTTCACCGAGCCCTGCTTCTGCGACAGTGACGAAACGATCGCGCGCAGTGCATTCCGAGGCGACGCGGTGAGCTTCGACGCGTTGCGCGCCCACGGCTGGGTGAAGCTGCCGCTGCCGGATGCGCCGTTTGCCGACGGCGGCTTCCTCACGCCGTCGGGCAAGGCGATCGCCTGCGCACCCGGGGTGGAGCTGCCCGACCATCTGCCCAACCACGAATCGGCGGCCCAGGCGCCGGCGCTGCAGGCCCGCTACCCGCTGGCGATGATCTCGCCGCCGGCGCGCAACTTCCTCAACTCCACCTTCGTCAACGTGGCCAGCCTGCGGGCCATCGAGGGCGAGCCGCTGCTCGAGTTGCATGCCGACGACGCGGCCGCGCGCGGCATTGCCAACGGCGCGATGGTGCGGGTATTCAACGACCGCGGCGAGTACCGCTGCCGCGCCGAGGTGAGCGCGCGCGCCCGCCCCGGCGTGGTCCATGGCCTGGGCGTGTGGTGGCGCAAGCTGGGGCCGGACGGCACCAACGTGAACGAGGTGACTCACCAGCGCCTCACCGACATGGGCGGCGGCCCGTCGTTCTACGACTGCCTGGTTGAAGTGGCGCCGCTGCAGGCATGAAGCGGCACGCGCTCTGGCTGCTGATGCTGCTGCTGGGCGCCGGCGCCGCATTCGGCCTGGCGGGCTGTGCAACGGTGAGCTACTTCGCGCAGTCAGTCAGCGGCCACCTGAGCCTGATGCATGCGGCGCGACCGATCCCCGAATGGGTGGCCGACCCGGCCACGTCGTCCAAGCTGCGCGAGCGGCTGCAGCTGGCCGAGCGCATGCGCGCCTTCTCGATCAACGAGCTGCACGAGCCCGACAACGACAGCTACCGCCGCTATGCCGACCTGCATCGCGGGGCGGCCGTGTGGAACGTGGTGGCCGCGCCCGAACTGTCGCTCAAGCTCAAGACCGCCTGCTTTCCGGTGGTGGGCTGCGTGGGCTATCGCGGTTACTTCGACAAGGCCGAGGCCGAGCGTGTGGCCGCCGACCTGAAGGCCCAGGGCTTCGAGGTGTCGGTGTACGGCGTGCCGGCCTATTCCACGCTGGGCTGGACCAACTGGTTCGGCGGCGACCCGCTGCTGTCCACCTTCATCGGCTACCCCGAGGGCGAGCTGGCGCGCATGATCTTCCACGAGCTGGCGCACCAGGTCGCGTATGCCAAGGGCGACACGATGTTCAACGAGTCGTTCGCCACCTCGGTGGAGACGATCGGCGGTCAGCGCTGGCTGCAGGAGTACGGCAGCGCCGCGGCCCGCGAGGAGTACGAGCGCTACGACGCGCGCCGCCGTGACTTCCGTGAACTCACCTTCGCCTATCGGAAGAAGCTCGAAGCGCTGTACGAGAGCGCGGTACCTGATGCGCAGAAGCGCGCGGCCAAGGCCGAGCTGATGCAGCAGATGCGCGCCGACTACGCGCGGATGAAGGCCGAGCGCTGGGGCGGCTATGCCGGCTACGACGCCTGGTTTGCTCACGCCAACAACGCGGCCATGGGCGTGCTGGCGGCCTACACCGAGCTGGTGCCGCAGTTCGAGGCGTTGTTCGAGCGTGAAGGACGCGACTTCCCTCGCTTCTACGCGGAGGTCAAGCGCCTGGCCGGGTTGCCGAAGGACGAGCGCCGCGCCACACTCGGCGCCGCACCCTCCCGCTGAAGGCACACGCGCCATGGCCGACATCCACATTCATCGCGACCACAAACTCGGCCTGGCCAAGGCACGCAAGCTGGCCTGGAAATGGGCCGAGCAGGTGGAGCAGAAGTTCGAGATGGAATGCACCGTGATCGAAGGGGAGACCAGCGACACGGTGGAGTTCAGGCGCACCGGCGTCAACGGGCAGCTGATCGTCGCTCCCGATCACTTCGAGCTGCAGGCACGGCTGGGCCTGCTGCTCGGCGCGTTCAGCAAGCGCATCGAGGCCGAGATCGAGAAGGAACTCGACGCGCTGCTCTCGGCGCCTGCGGCCAAGCGCAAGAAGGCCTGAAGACCTACTTCAGCGACTCGATCAGGTCGATGTATTCCTGCATCGCCTCGTCGCTGCCCTTGCCCTTGAGTTCGTTCCACGCATCCCACTTGGCGCGGCCGACCATGTCGGTGAAGCCGGGGCGCTTGCCCTCCACGTCGCCGGCGCTGGCCTGCTTGTACAGCGCGTAGATCTTCAGCAGCGTCATGTTGTCGGGCTTCTCCGGCAGCTGTTTGGATTCGGCCACGGCTTGTTCGAAACGGGCTTTGAGGTCGGCCATTGCGGGCGCTCCTTGCGTGAAAATGGCGATTGACGACGCCGATGGTACCGAGCAAGGTGCCTTGTCAGGCGGGGCGAGCGCCCTAGAACACATCCACCCGGGAGACACCTCAGATGCCCAAGGCCCTCGAGCGCATGTCGCGCGTGGACTTCGCGTGGCTGCGCATGGACACCGACGCCAACCTGATGATGATCGTCGGCGTTTGGCTGCTCGAGCCCTGCCTGCCCTATGCGGCGCTGTGCGAGCGGGTGCAGGGCAGCCTGCTGAAGTACCGGCGCTTCCGCCAGCGCGTGGTGCAGGACGCCATGGGCGCCGCCTGGGCCACGGATCCCGATTTCGACCTGGCGCACCACGTGCAGCGCGAAGCCCTGGTGCGCAAGCGCGGGCAGAGCGCCAAGGAGGCGTTGGAGCAGCGCGTCGCCGATCTGGCCGCCACCCCGCTGGATCCTCAGCGGCCGTTGTGGCAGATGCAGTTGGTGGAAGACGTGGCCGACGGCCAGAGCGCGCTCATCGTGCGCATCCACCACTGCATTGCCGACGGCATTGCGCTGATCGGGGTGATGCTGTCCATCGCCGACGGCGGCAAACCGCCGCCGGAGCGCCAGGTCAAGGCGCAGGACGAGAGCGACTGGTGGTCCGACGCGCTGGTCAAGCCGCTCACCGACCTCACCGTGAAGGCCATCGGCATGTACGGCGACAGCGTGGCCAAGTCGGTGGAACTGCTGGCCAATCCGTACCAGCCGCTGTTCGGCTCGATGGACATGGCACGCGCCGGCTTCCAGGTCGTCAACGACGTGGCGGCGCTGGCGCTGATGAGCGACGACTCCCCCACGCGCCTCAAAGGCAAGCCGCGGCCCGGCAAGCGCGTGGCCTGGGGCGAGCCGTTGCCGCTGGACGAGGTCAAGCTGATCGGCAAGGCGCTGGGCTGCTCCATCAACGACGTGCTGCTGGCCTGCGTGGCCGGCGCCATTGGCGACTACCTGCGCGACAAGGGCGAGGATCCCGCGGGCAAGGAGATCCGCGCGATGGTGCCGGTGAACCTGCGGCCGATGGACAAGGCGCACCAGCTAGGCAACCGGTTCGGCCTGGTGCCGCTGGTGCTGCCGATCGGCATCGACAACCCGGTGCAGCGCGTGTACGCGGTGAGGGCGCGCATGAACGAACTGAAGGGCAGCTACCAGCCCTTGCTGGCCTTCGGCGTGCTGGCGGTGGCCGGCCTGCTGATCAAGCCGGTGCAGGCGGCGCTGCTCAACATGTTCGCGAAGAAGGCCACCGCGGTGATGACCAACGTGCCCGGCCCGCGCGACCCGCTCACGTTCTGCGGCTGCACCGTCAAGCAGGTGATGTTCTGGGTGCCGCAGTCGGGCGACATCGGCGTGGGCGTGAGCATCCTCAGCTACGGCGGCGGCGTGCAGTTCGGCTTGATCACCGACAAGCAGCTGTGCCCCGATCCCGAGGCGATCATCGATCGCTTCGCGCCGGAGTTCGAGAAGCTGGTGCTGCTGACCTTGATGATGCCCTGGGCCGGCGAGCCCTGAGGGCTATTCGTCCTCGAGCTCGGCCTTGGCCATCTCCACGTCCAGCCGCTCCATCGCGTCCATCGGTTCGCAGGCGGCCGCCTGCTCGTAGAGCTTCTCGGCTTCCTTCATCTTCTTGTCGCCTTCGAGCATGACCAGGCCGTTGGCGTACTCCACCATCGCGATCGCCGAGGCCGGGTTCAGCTTCAGCGCCTCCTTGTACATCTTCAGCCCCGTGTCCTTGGAGGCGCCCTGCGTCTTGCCGAGCAGCGAACCCACCTTGTCGATCACCTCGGCGTGAAACGCGCCGAGCGCGATGTGGGCGTCGGCATGCTTGGGCGCAAGCTTGATGGTGGTTTCGAGCGCATTCTTCACCTTGCCGCCCAGCCCCTGCGCGAGCGCCTTGGCCACGCTGATGCCCTGGCTGTAGCGGCCCAGCGCGTAGGCCATCCAGTAGTGGGCGTTGGGGTTCTTCGGGTCCTGCGCAGCCAGCGCCTCGGCGCGCTCAGCCACTTCGAGGAACATCGCCAGCTTGGTCTTCTCGCTCTTTTCGAGGTAGTTGGCGTAGATGGCCTCCGCCTTGTTGGCCACCGTGATGCCGGCGGCCCCGGCCTTCAGCCCGGCGTCGTGCGCCTTCTGGAACTCGCCGGCGTGGAACAGGCCCCACGCCGCCAGCACCTTGTCGTCCTTGGGCAGCGGCTCGGCGTCGCCGGCGTGCAGGCGTGCCCAGTGCTTCTTCAGCGCGGCCGCGTCGTGGGTGTAGTCGGTGCTGTCGTAGGGAAAGGCGGTCCACTTGGCCATGGGTGTCTCCGATTGTTCGAGGGGCAGTCAGGCGGCGCGCTGGTACGAGCCCACCAGCGCGTGCAGGTGATCCCTGGAGGCGGGCTCCAGGTAGGGCATCAGCAGGCTCAGCACGTGGTATGCGCCGCGCGCCAGCGCCGCGCCCGCGCTCTCGGGCTCCAGCGCGCGCCGCGGGTCGCGCACGTATTCGTAGCTCAGCCAGTAGGTGAGCACCACCACCATTGAGGCGGCCACCGGTTCGGCCTCGCGGCTGTCGATGCGCACCGCGCTGCCGCGGCCCAGGCCGTCGAGCACTGACTGCACCGCGCGCGACTTGTTCTTCAGCACGTACTGGAAATGCGTTTCCAGGCGGCGGTTCTTGCTGAGCAGGTCGTTCAGGTCGCGGTACAGGAAGCGGTACTGCCAGATCAGTTCGAACAGCATGTGGAAAAACAGCCACGCGTCCTCCACGTTGCGCACGTTGTCGGCGGCATGAAGCAATTCGTTCAGCGCCTTCTCGTAGCGGTCGAACAGCGAATTGATCAGCTCGTCCTTCGCTGGGTAGTGGTAGTAGAGGTTGCCGGGGCTGATGTTGAGTTCGGCCGAGATCAGCGTCGTGGAGACATTGGGCTCGCCGAAGCGGTTGAAGAGGTCGAGCGTGACCTCCAGGATGCGTTCGGCTGTGCGACGCGGCTTCTTTGCTTCCATGCGGCGAGTAGTCTCCTCGGGCCCAATCTACCAAAGTCGCCCCGAGAGGCCTACCCAGAGTTGGCACGCTCCTAGAATCCGCGCCCATGGCCGTCAGCTTCGAACACGTTTCCAAGACCTATCAGAGCGCGGGCCGCCCGGTGCATGCACTGCAGGACGTGAGCTTTCGCATCGAGGACGGCGAGTTCTTCGGTCTGCTCGGCCCCAACGGTGCCGGCAAGACCACGCTGATCGGCATCCTCGCCGGACTGATCCGTGCCGGCCACGGCAAGGTGAGCGTCAACGGCCATGACGTACGCACCGACTACGCCGCCGCGCGCAAGGCGCTGGGCATCGTGCCGCAGGAGCTGGTGTTCGACCCGTTCTTCAGCGTGCGCGAGACCTTGCGCATCCAGAGCGGCTATTTCGGCGTGAAGCACAACGACGACTGGATCGACGAGCTGCTGGCCAGCCTGGGCCTGGCCGACAAGGCGCAGGCCAACATGCGGCAACTCTCGGGCGGCATGAAGCGCCGCGTGCTGGTGGCGCAGGCGCTGGTGCACCGCCCGCCGGTGATCGTGCTGGACGAGCCCACCGCCGGCGTGGACGTGGAACTGCGCCAGACGCTGTGGCAGTTCATCGCCCGCCTCAACCGCCAGGGCCACACGGTGCTGCTGACCACGCACTACCTGGAAGAGGCCGAGGCGCTGTGCGGCCGCATCGCGATGCTCAAGCAGGGCCGCGTGGTGGCGCTGGACCGCACGGCCAACCTGCTGGCCGGCACCGCCAGCACGATGCTGCAGTTCAAGACCGACCAGCCGCTGCCGGCCTCGCTGGCCGACCGCGCGCGCATCACCGGGCGCATCGTGCAGCTGACTGCGCACGACGCGGCGGAGGTGGAGACCGTGTTGCGCGTGATGCGCGAAGCCGGGGTGACGGTGGAGGAGCTGGAGATTGGCCGCGCAGACCTGGAGGACGTGTTCCTCGAGATCATGCAGGGGCCGGTGCACCAGGAGCTCGCCGCATGAGCACCGCGCGTTTCGAAGGTGCCGGCATGCTCTTCTACAAGGAGGTGCTGCGCTTCTGGAAGGTGAGCTTCCAGACCGTGGCCGCGCCCGTGCTCACCGCGGTGCTGTACCTGCTGATCTTCGGCCACGTACTGAGCAACCGCGTGCAGGTGTTCGAGGGCGTGGGCTACACCAGCTTCCTGGTGCCCGGGCTGGTGATGATGAGCGTGCTGCAGAACAGCTTCGCGAACAGCTCCTCTTCGTTGATCCAGAGCAAGATCACCGGCAACCTGGTGTTCCTGCTGGTCACGCCGCTGTCGCACTGGGCCTGGTACGCCGCCTATGTGGGCGCATCGATGGTGCGCGGGCTGGCGGTGGGCCTGGGCGTGTTCGTGGTCACCGTGTGGTTCGGCCGGCCCGCGTTTGCCGAGCCGTGGTGGATCCTGATCTTCGCGGTGCTGGGCGCCGGCATCCTCGGCACGCTGGGCCTGATCGCCGGGCTGTGGGCCGAGAAGTTCGACCAGCTCGCCGCGTTCCAGAACTTCATCATCATGCCGATGACGTTTCTCTCCGGCGTGTTCTATTCGGTCAAGTCGCTGCCCGGCTTCTGGCAGGCGGTGAGCCACCTGAATCCGTTCTTCTACATGATCGACGGCTTCCGGCGCGGCTTCTTCGGCGTGAGCGACGTGTCACCGGGGCTCAGCGTCGCGATCGTGAGCGTGAGCTACCTGATCGTCGCGTCCGTCGCGTTGCGGCTGCTGGCCAGCGGCTACAAGCTGCGTCATTGATTGCGTCACTGCGTCGTGCCGGCCAGCGCGGGGCGGCAGCGGCGTGTCGAGCAGCCAGCACGCCATCTCCATCACGTCGACGAAGGCGTCATCGCGCACGGCGGCGGGCGCGGCGTCGACCCACAGGTGCACGAGCTGCGGCCGGTCCATCGCGCTGAGGCGGCGCAGCCCGAGTGCGACGTGCGGCGATGTCGTCGTGCGCGTCATCAGGGCAGTGCTGCCGAGCGCCTGCGTCACGGCGGCGACCCAGGCGCGGCGCTGGGCGTCGTCGAACGGCAGCAGGTGCGCGAGCAGCTGCGTCGCGGCCACCGCCTGCGCATGCAGCTGCGGCAGAGGCGCGCCGCGCCGCAGGGGCGCCGGCTTGTGCGCGCGCTGCATGCGGTGCAGCCAGGCAAGGCGGCGCAGGCGCTGCGCGGGCCTGTCCGCCCCGATTGAACGGGCGTCGCGCACCCATTGGGCGCGATCGGCCGCCGGCGCCGCGGCCAGGCGCTCGAGCAACAGCGCCAGCACCTGGCGGCGCGCGGCGGGGCCCAGGGCGTCGAGCTCGCTCCGGGTTTCTGCGGTGAAGTGCAGGCCGGCAGCCAGCGCCTGCCAACGACGCAGGCTGTCGCGCGTGCCGGCGTCGGCCAACAGCGCGAGCAGCGCGATGCGCAGCTGCATCGCGCCATGCCAGCGACCGATGCGGTCCAGCGCCTCGTGCTCGCGTGCGGCGGCGGGCTGTTGCGCGGCGCGCTGCAGCGGGTCGTGGCGCAAGGCTTCGGCAGGGGCTACGCCCACCGAGCCCGCCGCCGGCGCCAGCGCCATCAGGGGCTCGTCGGCCGTGGGCGCCGGCAGCGGCTCGGCGGGCAGTGGCGCGACCGCGCGGCCATAGAGGCGGCGCAGCCGCTCGGCCAGCGGCGGATGGCTGGCCCACCAGCGCCAGGCCGGCGCATGCAGCCACAGGTGCGCCAGGCTGGCGCCGTTGGCGATGGGCGCGCGGTCGGCCTGCGATGCGGCCTGCTGCGCGATCTTGCGCAAGGCGCCGCCCAGGCCCGCCACGTTGCGCGTGTACTTCACGGCCGATGCGTCGGCCAGAAACTCGCGCTGGCGCGACACCGCGGCCTGCAGCAGCCGCCCCGCCGCCCAGCCCATGGAGCCGACGCCCATCAGCGCAAAGCCGAACAGCGCGCCCGCACTGCGATGCCCGTGCTCGTCGCGCTGCGCCAGCTGCTGGCCCAGGCCGAACACCATCTGCAGCCCCCACACCAGCCCGATCAGGCGCATGTTCAGCCGCGTGTCGCCGTGCACGATGTGGCTGAACTCGTGCGCCACCACGCCCTGCAGCTCCTCGCGCGTCAGCCTTTCGAGGGCACCACGGGTGACCGTGACCACGGCGTCCTGCGCCTGCCAGCCGGCGGCGAAGGCATTGATCGCGTCGCTGCGTGGCAGCACCCAAGCGGCAGGTGCGGCGCAGCGACTGGCCAGTGCCATCTCCTGCACGATGTTGACGAAGCGCCGCTCCAGCCGATCGGCGGCGGTGTGACCCGAGGGCTGGGCTGGCCGCGCACCGGCCAGCCGTGCCACGTGGGCGCCTCCTTCGCGCAGGCGCAGGCTTTCCACCGCGCAGCCGCCCAGCACGAACAGCAGCACCAGGGCGGTGTTGGTCTCGAAGAACAGGCGTGGATAGCCAAGCGGCGGAAAGCTCAGGCGGTAGGCCAGCGCGAGTGCGGCGTTGACCGCCAGCACCAGCGCGGCCAGCACCAGCACGAACAGCCCGAGCAGGCGCAGCGTGGCAGCCTGGGCGGCCTCCTCATGGCGGCGAAAGCGCATTGCCGCGCTGCCGCTACAGGGCCACCTTCACCGGTTCGCGCTCGATGGGGCTGGTGGTGGCTTCCAGCGGCGCCGCGTCGCGGAAGCGGAACAGGCCGGCCACCGCGTTGGCGGGCACCTGCTGCACCGCGTTGTTGTAGTCGAGCACGCTGTCGTTGAAGGCCTGGCGCGCGAAGCCGATGCGGTTCTCGGTGTGGGTCAGTTCCTCGCGCAGCTCGCGCAAGGAGGCGTCGGCCTTTAGCTCGGGATAGGCCTCCACCACCGCCAGCAGCCGAGACAGCTGGCCGCCCAGTGCCTGTTCGGCGCCCGCCAGCGCCTCGATGCGGCCCAGGTCCGCCGGGCGGCCGCGGGCGGAATCGGCGGCCGCGCGCGCGGTGTTGCGCGCGGCGATCACGGCCTCCAGCGTGTCGCGTTCGTGCTGCACGTACTTGCGCGTCACCTCCACGAGGTTCGGGATCAGGTCGTAGCGCCGCTTCAGCTGCACGTCGATGTGCGCGAAGGCATTGGCGATCTCGTTGCGCCGCCGCACCAGCCGGTTGTAGGTGCCCACCACCCACAGCAGCGCCAGCACCAGCAGGCCGGCCGCCAGCCACAGCATCGCTCCCATCCTCGTCTCCTCTTCCGAGATGTGAATCCCGCGGCCAATGTACGGCAAGGCGGCCCGCCTACAATGCCTGCCACCATGGCCGATCCCACCGTCGACGAGGTTCGTGAGTACATTGCACAGGGCCTGCGCTGTGAGCAGCTGCAGGTCGAGGGCGATGGGCGGCATTTCTTCGCGACCATCGTGTCCGCCGAATTCGAAGGGCTGCCGCGCGTGCGGCGCCACCAGCGGGTCTACCAGGCCCTGGGCGATAGAATGCGCGAGCAAATCCACGCGCTGTCGATGAAGACGCTGACGCCCGCCGAGGCTGCCACTTCGGCCTCCACCGAACACCACCACTGAACACCCACCCGCGGCCCGCGCCGTGGGTGGCGGGCAAGCGTCACCCGACCTTTCCTGTCCGCCCGCTTGCGAAGGCCGCTGCTCACAGGCCTTACAGATGGACAAACTCCTGATCCGCGGCGGGCGCCGCCTCCAAGGCGAAGTCACGATTTCCGGTGCCAAGAACGCCGCGCTGCCCGAACTGTGTGCCGCGCTGCTCGTGCCCGGCCCTGTGACACTGGCCAATGTGCCGCGGCTGCAGGACGTGGCCACCACCTTGAAGCTGCTGCGCAGCATGGGCGCCACGGCCGAGCGCTCGGAGGCCCGCTCCGACGAGGTGACCATCGACGCCAGCCGCCTCAATGCCCCGGTGGCGGTGTACGACCTCGTGAAGACGATGCGCGCGTCGATCCTGGTGCTGGGCCCTCTGCTGGCGCGCTTCGGCGAGTCGCGCGTGTCGCTGCCCGGCGGCTGCGCGATCGGCTCACGCCCGGTCGACCAGCACATCAAGGGTCTGCAGGCGATGGGCGCGGACATCGCGGTGGAGCACGGCTACATCGTGGCGAAGGCGCCGCGCCTGAAGGGTGCGCGCATCACCACCGACATGATCACCGTCACCGGCACCGAGAACCTGATGATGGCCGCCACCCTGGCCGATGGCGAGACGGTGCTGGAGAACGCTGCGCAGGAGCCGGAGATCCCCGACCTTGCGGAGATGCTGATCAGCATGGGCGCACGCATCGAGGGCCATGGCACGCGGCAGGTGCGCATCCAGGGGGTGGAACAGCTGCACCCGCCGAAGCAGCCGCACCGCATCATCCCGGACCGCATCGAGACCGGCACCTTCCTGTGCGCCGTGGCGGCTGCCGGCGGTGACGTCACCTTGAAGAACGCCTGCGCGCATCACCTGGATGCCGTGGTCGAGAAGCTGCGCGAGGCGGGCGTGACGATCGAGTCCGGCCCCGACTGGATCCGCGTGCGGGCCCACCAGCGCCCGCGCGCGGTCGGTTTTCGCACCACCGAGTACCCGGGCTTCCCGACCGACATGCAGGCGCAGTTCATGACGGTGAACTGCGTCGCCGACGGCGCTTCGATGATCAACGAGACGATCTTCGAGAACCGCTTCATGCACGTGAACGAGCTGGTGCGCCTGGGCGCGAACATCGTGATCGACGGCCACACGGCGATGGTCAACGGCGTGGACAAGCTGTCGGGTGCCACCGTGATGGCCACCGACCTGCGCGCTTCCGCGAGCCTGGTGATCGCCGGCCTGGTGGCCGAGGGCGAAACGGTGGTCGACCGCATCTATCACCTCGATCGTGGCTACGACCGCATGGAAGCCAAGCTGCGCGGCATCGGCGCCAACATCGAGCGGGTGTCTCAATGATGCTGACCCTCGCGCTGTCCAAGGGCCGCATCTTCGACGAGACCCTGCCGCTGCTGAAGGCCGCCGGCATCGAGGTCAGCGAAGATCCGGAGACCTCGCGCAAGCTGATCCTGCCGACCAACCGGCCCGACGTGCGCGTGATCCTGGTGCGCGCCACCGACGTGCCCACCTACGTGCAGCACGGGGGAGCCGACGTGGGCGTGGCCGGCAAGGACGTGCTGCTCGAGCACGTGGCCGCATCGTCGGGCGGCATGTACCAGCCGCTGGACCTGCAGATCGCCAAGTGCCGCATGAGCGTGGCGGTGCGCGCCGATTTCGACTACGCGGCCGCCGTGAAGCAGGGCTCGCGCATCCGCGTGGCCACCAAGTACACGCACACTGCGCGCCAGCACTTTGCGGACAAGGGCGTGCACGTGGACCTGATCAAGCTCTACGGCTCGATGGAGCTCGCGCCGCTGACCGGGCTGGCCGACGCGATCGTCGACCTGGTGTCCACCGGCAGCACGCTCAAGGCCAACCAGCTCGTCGAGGTCGAGAAGATCATGGACATCTCCTCGCGCCTGGTCGTTAACCACGCGGCACTCAAGCTCAAGCGCGAGCCGATCCGCGCGCTGATCGACGCCTTTGCCGCGGCCATTGCCTGACTCTGCCATGAACCTGCGCCAGCTCTCCACCCGATCGTCCGACTTCGACGCCGAATTCCAGCGCGTGCTGCACTGGTCCGCCGAAACCGACCATGCGATCGAGGAGCGGGTGGCCACGATCGTGGCGGACGTGCAGGCGCGCGGCGACAGCGCGGTGCTCGAGTACACGGAGCGCTTCGACGCCCTGCCATCGGCGTCGGTGGCCGCGCTCGAACTCACGCGCGACGAGCTGCGCAGTGCGCTCGACGCCATCACGCCCGCACAGCGCCAGGCGCTGGAGGCGTCGGCCGCCCGCGTGCGCAGCTATCACGAGCGCCAGCTCGACGCCTGCGGGCGCAGCTGGAGCTATCGGGACGACGACGGCTCGCTGCTGGGCCAGAAGGTGACGCCGCTGGATCGCGTGGGCATCTACGTGCCCGGCGGCAAGGCGGCGTATCCGTCCAGCGTGCTGATGAA
>CAMLIZ010000116.1 GCA_946480245.1 uncultured Pseudomonadota bacterium | reverse complement strand
TGCTGGACGTGATCGAGGACCTCGACGACGTGCAAGAGGTCTATCACAACGCGGAAATCGAAGCATGAAAGTCCTGGTGGTCGGCTCCGGTGGCCGCGAGCACGCCCTGGCGTGGAAGCTGGCCCAGTCGCCGCGCGTGCAGCACGTGTTCGTGGCGCCGGGCAACGGCGGCACCGCACTGGACGCGCGGCTGGAGAACGTGGACATCACCGACGTCAAGGCGCTGGCGGACTTTGCCGTGGCCGAGAAGGTCGGGCTCACGGTGGTCGGCCCCGAGCAGCCGCTGGCGGCCGGCATCGTCGACGAGTTCCGGGCGCGCGGGTTGCGGGTGTTCGGCCCGACGAAGGCGGCCGCCCAGTTGGAAAGCTCCAAGGCCTTCGCCAAGGATTTCATGCAGCGCCATGGCATTCCCACCGCGCTGTATGCCACCTTCGAGGACGCTGCCGAGGCGCATGCGCACGTGAGCAAGCACGGCGCGCCGATCGTCATCAAGGCCGACGGACTGGCCGCGGGCAAGGGCGTGATCGTGGCAATGACGCCGGAGCAGGCGCACGAGGCGATCGACTTCATCCTGCTGGACGACAAGCTCGGCGTGCAGCACAACGCCGGCCGCGCCCGCGTGGTGATCGAGGAGTTCCTCGAAGGCGAGGAGGCCAGCTTCATCGTGGTGAGCGACGGCAAGAACGTGCTCCCGCTGGCCACCAGCCAGGATCACAAGCGACTGCTCGACGCCGACGAGGGTCCGAACACCGGCGGCATGGGCGCGTACTCGCCGGCGCCGGTGGTCACGCCCAACGTGCATGCGCGCGTGATGCATGAGATCGTGCTGCCCACGATCGCCGGCATGGCCAAGGACGGCATGCCGTTCACCGGCTTCCTGTATGCCGGGCTGATGATCGATGCGCAGGGCAAGCCCAAGACCATCGAATTCAACGCCCGCCTGGGCGACCCCGAGACGCAGCCGATCATGATGCGGCTGAAGTCCGACCTGCTCGAGGTGCTGCTGCATGCCACCGATGGCGCGCTGGACCATTGCACGCTCGACTGGGACCGGCGCTTCGCACTCGGTGTGGTGATGGCGGCGCACGGGTATCCGATGTCGCCGCGCAAGGGCGACCCGATCACCGGCATTCCCGCCGAGAGCGCTGACGCGGTGGTGTTCCATGCCGGCACGCAGCTCAAGGACGGCCAGCTCATCACTGCCGGCGGCCGCGTGCTGTGCGTCACCGCGCTGGGCGAGTCGGCGCGCAATGCGCAGCAGCGCGCCTACGACATGCTGGCGGGCATCCGCTTCGACGGTGCGCAGTACCGCAAGGACATCGGCCACCGGGCGGTGAAGCGGTGAGCATGGTCGATCCGGCTGCGATGCGCGCCTGGCTGCTGGGCCTTCAGCAGCGCATCGTCGGCGCACTGGAGCAGGCGGACGGCCAGCCCTTCCTGCGCGACGCCTGGACGCGTGCCCCCGGCGAACGCCTGCAAGGCGACGGCGTAAGCCGGCTGATCGAGGGTGGTGCACTGTTCGAGCGTGGCGGCTGCAATTTCTCTCACGTGCGCGGGCCTGCGATGCCGCCGTCGGCCACCGCGCATCGCCCCGACCTGGCCGGCGCCGCCTTCGAGGCGATGGGGGTGTCGCTGGTGCTGCATCCGCGCAATCCGTACGTGCCCACGGTGCACATGAACGTGCGGCTGTTCGCCGCGCTCCCGGCGGGGCGCGAGCCGGTGTTCTGGTTCGGCGGCGGCATGGATCTCACCCCGTACTACGGCTTCGCGGAGGACGCGCAGCACTTCCACCGTAGCTGTCGAGAGGCGCTGGAGCCGTTCGGCCCGGCGCTCTATCCGCGCTTCAAGCGCTGGTGCGACGAGTACTTCTTCCTCAAGCATCGCAATGAGCCGCGCGGCATCGGGGGTGTGTTCTTCGACGACTTCGCGGAGGCGGGGTTCGAGGGCAGCTTCGCGATGACCCGTGCGGTGGGCGAGGCGTTTCTCGCGGCCTACATGCCGATCGTGCAACGCCGCCGTGACACACCTTATGGCGAGCGGGAGCGCGAGTTCCAGGCCTACCGGCGCGGCCGCTACGTGGAGTTCAACCTCGTGTGGGACCGCGGCACCCTGTTCGGGCTGCAGTCGGGCGGACGCACGGAGGCCATCCTGATGTCGATGCCGCCGCTGGCCGCGTGGCGCTACGACTGGCAACCCGAGCCCGACACGCCGGAGGCCGCGCTGTACAGCGAGTTCCTGGTGCCGCGCGAGTGGGCCTGACACGCCGCGTCGGCCTGTTCGGCGGCAGCTTCGATCCGCCGCACAACGCGCATGTGGCGCTTGCGCGGCTGGCGCTCGACGCATTGCATCTCGACGAGCTCCTGCTCGTGCCCGCGGGCCAGCCGTGGCAGAAGGCGGACCGCGTGATCACGCCCGCTGCGGACCGGCTGGCGATGCTGCACCTGGCCTTCGACGCGCAGCCGCGCATGCGCATCGAGCCGTGCGAGTTGCAGCGCGCCGGGCCGAGCTACACGGTGGACACCGTGCGCGAGCTGCAGGCCAGGGGAGCCACGGCCGAATGGTTCCTCGTGATCGGGCAGGACCAGTACGCGCGCCTGTCCACCTGGCACGACTGGCAGGCGCTGCCGCCGCGCGTGACGTTCGCGGTGGCCGCCCGTGCAGGCGACGCGCCGGCACCTGACCCCGCGCTTGCTGCGCTGCCGCACCGCGCCATGGTGCTGCCGCTGCCGGCGATGCCGTTGTCCTCAAGCGACGTTCGTGCGCGCGTGAGGCGCAATGAACCGATAGAAGGCATGGTCCCCGCGGCCGTGGCCGACTATATTGACCAAGCCCACCTCTACAAGGATTGAATGGACATCCGCAAGCTGCAACGCGCCATCGTCGATGGCCTGGAAGACGTGAAGGCGCACGACATCGTCGTCTTCAACACCGAGCACCTGTCGCCGCTGTTCGAGCGCGTGATCATTGCCTCGGGCACCTCCAACCGTCAGACCAAGGCGCTGGCCTCCAGCGTGCGCGACGCTGTCAAGAAGCGCGGCCTGCAGGTGATGCGCACCGAAGGCGAGGACAACGGCGAGTGGATCATCGTGGACTGTGGCGCCGCGGTGGCGCACATCATGCAGCCGGCAATCCGCGAGTACTACCACCTCGAGGAGATCTGGGGAGGCAAGCCGGTCAAGCTCAAGCTCGGTGACGAAGGCGGCGGTCTGCCCAAGGCCTCGCCGGACGACGAGGAAGCCGAGGCGCCTGCCGCGCGCAAGAAGCCGGCACGCCAGAGCGCCACCGCGAGCACGCCCGCCGGCCAGGCAGCCACCAAGAAGGCCCCTGCGAAGAAGGCCCCAGCCAAGAAGGCACCTGCCAAGAAGGCACCTGCCAAGAGGGTTGCAGCCAAGGCGCCGGCAAAGACCGCGACCCGCGGCGGAGTGACCCGTACCACGGGGGTCAAGCGGGCGCCGGCCAAGAAGACGAGCGCGCGCTGAAGGGCCGACGTGCGGCTGGTGATCGTTGCGGTCGGGCAGCGCCAGCCGGCGTGGGCCGAAACGGCCTACGAGGAGTTCGCCAAGCGCTTTCCGCCCGAATTGCGCCTCGAGCTGAAGGCCGTGAAGGCGCAGCCGCGTGGCAGCAAGAGCGCCTCGGCGTTGATGGCGGCCGAAGCGCAGCGCATCGAGGCCGCCATTCCCAAGGGCGCACGCCGCATCGTGCTCGACGAACGCGGTGAGCGTCTGACCACCGTGCAGCTCGCGCGGTCGCTGCAACGCTGGATGGGCGACGGCCGCGACGCGGCCTTGCTGATCGGCGGCCCCGACGGGCTGGACCCGGCCTTGAAAGGCAGCGCCGACGAGAGCCTGCGCTTGTCCGACCTGACCCTGCCGCATGCGTTCGTGCGGGTGCTGCTGGCCGAGGCGCTGTACCGCGCCTGGTCGGTGACGGCAGGGCACCCCTACCACCGCGAATGACCGCCGACGGGTGGGCCGCATGAAGATCTACCTCGCTTCCCAGAGCCCGCGGCGGCGCCAGCTGCTGCACCAGATCGGCGTGGAGCACGAACTGCTGCTGCCCGGTGCCGATGAAGATGCCGAGGCGCTGGAGGCGCTGCAGCCGGGCGAACTGCCGGCGCATTACGTGCAGCGTGTGACCTGGGCCAAGCTGAAGGCGGCTGTGCAGCGCCTGCGTGCGCGGCAATTGCCGCAGGCGCCGATCCTCTGCGCCGATACCACGGTGGCGCTCGGTCGACGCATCCTCGGCAAGCCTGCAGACGACGAGGACGCCTCGCGCACGCTGGCATTGCTGTCCGGCCGCACGCATCGCGTGCTCACCGCGGTGGCGGTGCGCAAGGGGCGCGGCGAGGCGCTGGCGCTGAACGTCTCGAAGGTGCACTTCCGCGCGCTGAGCGCGCGCGAGATCGAGGCCTACGTGGCCAGCGGCGAGCCGCGCGGCAAGGCCGGCGCCTATGCAATCCAGAGCGCTGCCGCGGCATGGATCAGTCGCATCGACGGCAGCTACTCCGGCATCATGGGCCTGCCCTTGTTCGAGACCGCGCAGCTGTTGGGCATCTGAGCCCGCGCCTGCCGGGCTACCATCCGCCGCGTATGCAAGACATCCTGATCAACTGGACGCCCCAGGAAACGCGGGTGGCGGTGGTGGAAAACGGCGCCGTGCAGGAGCTGCACATCGAGCGCACGCTCGAGCGGGGGCTGGTGGGCAACATCTACCTCGGCCGGGTGGCACGCGTGCTGCCGGGCATGCAGTCGGCGTTCATCGACATCGGGCTCGAGCGTGCGGCCTTCCTGCATGTGGCCGACCTGCACGTGGCGGCCAACGCGGCACGCGACGCGGGCGCCCCGCCGGCACAGCAGCCCATCGAAAAGCTGGTGTTCGAAGGCCAGACGCTGATGGTGCAGGTCATCAAGGATCCGATCGGCACCAAGGGCGCGCGCCTGTCGTCGCAGATCAGCATTGCGGGGCGGCTGCTGGTGTTCCTGCCGCAGGACAACCACATCGGCATCTCGCAGAAGATCGGGTCGCACGAGCTGCGCGAGCAGCTGCGCCAGCGCATGCAGGCGCTGGTGGGCAAGCCGGAGGAGGGCGGCGGTGGCGGGTTCATCCTGCGCACCAATGCCGAGGAGGCCACCGACCCGGAGCTGGCCGACGACATCGCCTACCTGCGCAAGACCTGGAACACGCTGCGCGAAAAGAGCTTCGGCGTGCCCGCCGGCACCTTGCTGCACCAGGATCTGAGCCTGGCCGAGCGCGTGCTGCGCGACCTGAGCAACGAGGATACGCAGTCGATCCGCATCGATTCCAAGCTGCAGCACGAGCACCTGCTGCAGTTCGGCCGGGCGTTCACGCCCACCGCGATGAACAAGCTCGAGCTGTACCGCGGCGAGCGGCCGATCTTCGACCTGTACAACATCGACGCCGAGGTGGAGCGCGCGCTCGCACGCCGGGTGGACCTGAAATCGGGCGGCTACCTGATCATCGACCAGACCGAGGCGCTGACCACGGTAGACGTGAACACCGGCGGCTTCGTGGGCGCGCGCAACTTCGACGACACGATCTTCAAGACCAACCTCGAGGCGGCCGGGGCTATCGCGCGCCAGCTGCGGTTGCGCAACCTGGGCGGCATCATCATCGTCGACTTCATCGACATGTCGCGCGAGGAGCACCGCGCCGCAGTGCTGGCCGAGTTCCGCAAGCAGCTGTTGCGCGACCGCACCAAGATCACGGTCAGCGGGTTCACCCAGCTGGGCCTGGTGGAGATGACGCGCAAGCGCACGCGCGAATCGCTGGCGCACATGCTGTGCGAGCCGTGCCCGGTGTGCCAGGGCCGCGGCCAGGTGAAGACGGCGCGCAGCGTGTGCTACGACATCCTGCGCGAGATCCTGCGCGAGGCGCGACAGTTCGACCCGCGCGAGTTTCGCGTGATCGCGTCACCGGCGGTGGTGGAGATGCTTCTCGACGAGGAAAGTCCGCACCTGGCGGGCCTGTCCGACTTCATCGGCAAGCCGATCTCGCTGTCGGCCGAAAGCCAGATGACGCCGGAGCAGTACGACATCGTCTTGCTCTGATCCGCGCCTGCCTCGCCAGAGGCATACCCCTTGCTTGAGCATTGGCAGCTCGCCGGCCACTGGCAAGGGGCGAAGGCGAGCCACAACAGAGCGACGCTCGGGGAACGCGCAGCCGGGCCTCGCGAGCGCCTACCCGGCGTGCGCGGGGCCCGGCAATTCTTGCTGCAACCACAAACTGGAGCGGACCATGCTGAAGTGGGCCTTGATCTTTGCCGTGATTGCCGTCGTGGCGGGCTTGTTCGGTTTTTCCGGCATCGCCGCCGGCGCAGCCGGGATCGCGAAGTTCCTGTTCTTCGTGTTCATCGCGCTATGCGTGCTGGCGCTGATCCTCGGTGTCACCGTGTTCAAGGCCATCAAGTAGCGTCGCGCGCCAGACGCAGGCCGCTGAACTGCCAGCGTGCGGCCGCCGGAAAGAAGTTGCGGTAGCTGGCGCGCACGTGGTCGCGCGGTGTGGCGCAGGAGCCGCCGCGCAGCACCATCTGGTTGATCATGAACTTGCCGTTGTATTCGCCCACTGCACCTTCGGCCGGGCGGTAGCCGGGGTAGGGCAGGTAGGCGCTAGCCGTCCACTCCCAGCAGTCACCCAACATCTGTTGCATGCCGCCACCTTCGGTCGCGGCATGCGGGTGGAAGCGTGCATCCTCCAGCAGCGAGCCGGCGCGTGCATCGCCGGTCTGCGCCGCGTGCTCCCACTCGGCCTCGGTCGGAAGGCGGGCTCCGGCCCAGCGCGCGTAGGCGTCGGCCTCGTAGTAGCTGAGGTGGCATACCGGCGCCGACGAGTCCAGCGGCTGCAAGCCATGCAAGGTGAATCGCCACCAGCGGTTGCCGTCGCGCTGCCAGTACAGCGGCGCCCGCCATTGCTCGTGCTCGCGAATGTCCCAGCCCTCCGAGAGCCACAACGCAGGGCGCGTGTAGCCGCCGTCGTCGATGAACGCGAGGTACTCACCTTCGGTGACCAGACGCCGCGCGAGTTCGTAGGGCTGCAGCCACACGCGGTGGCGTGGCCCTTCGTTGTCGAAGGCGAAGCCGCCGCTGTCATGCCCGATTTCCACCAGTCCGCCGCCGAAGGCGGTGTAGGCGAGCGGCAGCGTGGGCTGCGAGGGCAACACCGACGCGGGTCGGTACGCCGGCTTCAGCGGGTTGCAGCCGAGGTGATGTTTGAGATCGGTGAGGATCAGTTCCTGGTGCTGCTGCTCGTGCTGCAGGCCCAGCTCGATCAACGCCAGCTGCGCGGGGGACGCGCCTTGCGCCAGCAGCTGCTGCAGGCCGAAATCCACATGGCGCCTGTACTGCCACACCTGGGCCAGCGACGGCCGCGACAGCAGCCCGCGCTGCGGCCGCGGGTGCCGCTCGCCGACGCCCACGTAGTACGAGTTGAAGAGCACGCGGTAGGCCGGGTCCAGCACCTCGTAGCCCGGCAGGCCGGGCACCAGGACGAAGGTCTCGAAGAACCAGCTGGTGTGCGCCAGATGCCACTTGACCGGGCTGGCGTCGTCCATCGACTGCAGCTGGCAGTCCTCGGCACTCAAGCCCTCGGTGAGCGCCTGCGTGGTGCCCCGCACCGCGGCAACGCGCGCCGCGAGCGCCGCGCTCACTGCCGGTAGGCGGACGGTCCCGCCACGAACACGTGGTACCAGTGGTCGGCGTCGCTCCAGTGCCTCAGGTTGCCGAAGCCCGCGTCGTGCAGCAGGGCTGCAAAACTGTCGCCGCTGTACTTGTGCGAATGCTCGGTGACGATCACTTCGCCCGCCTCGAAGCGCCGCTGCTGGTTGCCCAGCCGCACCTGCTGCGCGCTTCGCGCCACCAACTGCATCTCGATCCGGCTGGCGTTGCGATCGAAGCGCGCCCGATGCTCGAACCCGGACGGATCGAAGTCGGCACCGAGCTCGCGGTTGGCCACGCGCAGGACGTTGCGGTTGAATGCGGCGGTGACGCCGAGCGCGTCGTCGTACGCGGCCACCAGCGGCGCCTCGGGCTTGATGCCGTCCACGCCGATCAGCAGCCGGTCCTGCGGTCCGAGGTGGCGGCGCACCGAATGCAGCAGCGCCAACGCCTGCAGCGGCGCGAAGTTGCCGATCGACGAGCCGGGGTAGAAGAACACGCGCGGCAGCTCCGGCCGTTGCCCCAACACACGATCGAGGTTGAGGCCGCGGGTGAAGTCCGTGACCACGCCCTCGAACGCCACATCGGGAAACTCGGCTGCCGCACACTGCAGGCTTGTGCGCAGCCAGGCCTCCGCGATGTCCACGCCGATGTAGCGGCGCACCTCCAGTGCTTCGATCCATCGCCACGACTTGCGGCCGTCACCACAGCCCAGGTCCACCCATTGCGCGCCGTGCGGCAGCGCGGCGTCGATGGCGCCGCGATGTGCGTCGAAGATGGCGGCTTCGGTGCGCGGCGGGTAGTACTCGTCGAGCGCGCAGATGGCTTCGTAGAGCGCGCTGCCTTGTTCGTCATAGAAGAACTTCGGCGACGTGGTGGCGTGCGTCGCGAGCAATCCGGCGAGCAGTTCCGCGCGGCGTTGCTCCGGCGTGTCCACCCCCTCGACCACCATACGAGGTGCAGCGGCACACCCGAAGGCGGCGGCGCGCGAGGCGCCGGTCTGGCTGGCCGTGGCCATGGGCGTCTCCCACGGAGTCAAACGAGTGGGGCAGCTTACCCCAATGGTTTCGCCCGTGCAGGCGCGTGCGCTATGCGATGTCATGAGGGGCGATTGGACGCCCCGGCTGCTGACAGCGTGGTGTCAGGAGCGCTTGTCGCGGGGCAGGCGGCCCATGAGGTAGAACTCGTCGTTCGGCCGCATGCTCACCAGGTTGGCCATGCGGTTGGACAAGCCGAACAGCGCGGTGATTGCACCGATGTCCCAGATGTCCTCCTCGGAGAAGCCGTGCTGCTTCAAAGCCGCGAAATCCTCGTCGACGATGTTGGCCGAGTCGTTGCACACCTTCAGCGCAAAGCCGAGCATCGCCTTCTGCCGCGCCGTGATGTCAGCCTTCAGGTAATTGGTGGCCACCTGGTCGGCGACGAGCGGCTGCTTCTCGTACACGCGCAGGATCGCGCCATGCGCGACCACGCAGTACAGGCAGCGGTTTGCGGCCGAGGTGGCCACGATGACCATCTCCTTCTCGCCCTTGCTGAGGCCCGACTCGCGCAGCAGCAGCGCGTCGTGATAGGCCACGAAGGCACGGAACTCGTCGGGCCGGTGAGCGAGCACGAGAAACACGTTGGGCACGAAGCCGGCTTTGTCCTGGACGACGAGGATGCGCTGGCGCACGTCCTCCGGGAGGTCCTTCAACTCGGGTACCGGGTAGCGGCTGATCGGGTGCTTCATGCCTGTGCTCATGTCGTCAACTCCTGAACTGCATCGCGTGGAGCCGAGCATACAGGCCGCCGTGGTCGAGCAGTTGCGCATGGCTGCCCTGCTCCACCACGCGACCCGCTTCCATCGCGACGATGCGGTCCGCGCGCTCGATGGTCGAGAGCCTGTGCGCGATGACCAGGGTGGTGCGGCCGCGCATCAGCGTCTCCAGTGCCTGCTGCACCGCACGCTCCGACTCCGAATCGAGCGCCGAGGTGGCCTCGTCGAGGATCAGGATCGGCGCGTCCTTGTACAGCGCGCGTGCGATGGCCAGGCGCTGACGCTGGCCGCCCGACAGCTGGCTGCCGTTGTGGCCCACCGGCGTGTCCATGCCTTGCGGCAGGCCCATCACGAAGTCGAGCAGGTTCGCGCCGCGCAGCGCCTCGCGCACTCGCGCCGGGTCGGGGACATCGCCCAAGGCCACGTTGGCTGCGATGCTGTCGTTGAACAGCACGACGTCCTGGCTCACCAGCGCGAACTGGTGGCGCAATGCGTGGATGTCCCATTCGGGCAGCGCCACGCCGTCAAGCAGGATGCGCCCGCCGGTCGGCTCCAGAAAGCGCGGCAGCAGGTTGATCAGCGTGGTCTTCCCGGCTCCCGACGGGCCCACCAGCGCCACCGTCTGCCCGGGCACGATGGTGAGGTTCATGTGATCCAGCGCCGGCGGATGGTCCTCCCGGTAGCTGAGCGACACGTCCTGCAACTCGATGGCGCCGCGGCTGCGGCCCGTCAGGGTATGGCTGCCGGTGGCCTCGGCCGGCGATTCGTACAGCAGCCCGAGCCCGCGCTCCAGCGCCGCCATGCCGCGCGTGATCGGGGTGGCGACGTCGGCCAGCCGCTTGATCGGCTGCAGCAGCGCCATCATCGCGGTGACGAAGGCCATGAAGCGGCCGACCGTCATGCCCCCGCCGGCCGCCTGGTGCAGCGCCACCGCGATCACCACCGACACCGCCGCCGCTGCGAACAGCTGCGACAGCGGCGTGAGCGCGGCACCGGCGGCCACCGACTTCAGCATCAGCCGCCGCACCGCGGTGCTCTTTTCCTCGAAGCGCGCCTGCTGCTGGCGCTGCGCGTCGTGCAGCCGCACCACGCGCCAGGCCAGCGCGTTTTCCTCCACCACATAGGCCAGCTGGTCGAGCGCGCGAATGCCTTCGATCGTGAGCCGGCGCAGCCGCGGTGTGACGATGCGCATGACCACGCCCACGCCGGGCACCAGCAGCGCGACCACCAGGGTCAGCTGCCAGTTCATGATCAGCAGCGAGCCGAGCATCACCACGACCGTGAGCGAATCCTTCAGGAGCGACAGCGTGGCGCCGACCAGCTGCTGCACGCCGCTTTGCACTTCGTACACCAGGATGTTGGTGAGCGCACTGGCCGAGTGCTGCGAAAACAGCGCCGGCTTCACGCGCAGCAGGTGCTCGAACAGCGCATGCCGCATCGCCTGCACCCCGCGCTGCGCGGCCCACACGAGCGAGCCTTCGGCCACGTAGCCCGAGGTCCCGCGAATCGCGAACAGCGTGATGATGGTCGCCGGCACCATCCACAGTGCCACGTGGCCCTTGAAGCCCTGGTCCAGCAGTGGCTGGATCAGCCAGGCGATCGCGCCTTCGGTGCCGGCAGACAGCAGCGAGCCGATGGCCGCCACCAGGAGGCCCAGCTTCCCGGTGATGAAGTACGGAGCGAATCGTTGCAGGCGCTGGCGGAAGCTGAGCATGGGCGGTGACACGGGGGGTCACGCATTATGGAGGCGGGGGTGCCTACAATCCCCCGGGCCAGGAACCTAACGGAATACAAGGAGTCATCTGTGCCGATGTGGCAACGTAGAGCCTTCCTGGGCGCGGCCGGCGCCGCGCTCGGCCTGCCGGCGGCGGCCCAGTTTCGTGTCGAGATCAGTGGTGTCGGGGCTACGCAGCTTCCGATCGCCCTGGCGCGCTTTCGCAATGAAGAGGCGTCGGCGCAGCCGATCTCGCAGATCGTGCGCGCTGACCTCGAGCGCAGCGGCGTGTTCCGCAATGTCGACGCGCCCGGCAATCTCGACGAGACCAGCCAGCCCGGCTTTGCCGACCTGCGTGCGCGCGGCGCTGACGCACTGGTGGCCGGCTCCGTCACGCGGCTGGCCGACGGCCGCTTCGACGTGCGCTACAAGCTCTGGGACGTGGTGAAGGGCCAGGACCAGGGCGGCCAGTCGTACGCGGTGCCGGTGCCGGACTTGCGCCTGGCCGCACACCGCATCGCCGACGCGGTGTACGAAAAGCTCACCGGCGACAAGGGCGTGTTCTCCACGCGCGTCGCCTACGTCACGCGTGCCGGTCGTCGCTTCACGCTGCGCATCGCCGACGCGGACGGTGAAGGCGGGCAGGTGGCGCTGGCCAGCCCGGAGCCGATCATCTCGCCGGCCTGGTCGCCTGATGGCAAGCAGCTGGCCTATGTGTCGTTCGAGACGCAGAAGGCCGTGGTGTGGGTGCAGGACGTGCTCAGCGGACAGCGCCGGCAGGTGGCCAACTACCGTGGCTCCAACAGCGCCCCGGCGTGGTCGCCCGACGGTTCGCAGCTCGTGGTCACGCTCACGCGCGAGGGCAACTCGCAGCTGTACCTGATCCCGCGCGATGGCGGCACGCCGCGCCGCATCACCAATTCCAGCGCCATCGACACCGAGGCCACGTTCAGCCCTGACGGCAAGCAGATCTACTTTGTCAGCGACCGCGGCGGCGGCCCGCAGATCTATCGCATGCCGGCCGGCGGCGGCAGCGCCGAGCGCGTCACCTTCAATGGCAGCTACAACATCAGCCCGGCGATCAGCCCCGACGGGCGGACGCTGGCATACGTGGCGCGCGACGGCAATGCCTTCCGCCTGACCACGCTCGATCTCGCGCTGGGCAGCACCGCGCAGATCACCGACACCACCGATGACGAGAGCCCCAGCTTCGCGCCCAACGGCAAACTGCTGATCTACGCCACGCGTGCCGGAGGGCGCGACGTGCTGATGACCACCACGCTGGACGGCAAGATCAAGACGCGCCTGTTGTCCAGCGGTATCGACGTGCGCGAACCGGTGTGGGGGCCGTTCGGCCGCTGACACCTCACGATCACCCCAAGGAGAACCAAGATGTTTGCACTGCGTGGCATGGCAGCGGGCCTGCTGGTGCTGGCCGCCCTGGCCGGCTGTTCGTCGAGCGTGCCGCTGAACGAGGGCAAGGCACAAATCGAGACCCGCACGCCGGGCGCGACGCAACCGGGCGCGGGTGCAGGGACCAGCCAGTCGCAGGTGGCCAGCGTCGATCTGGGCGCCAACAAGAATGGTGCGGCCGACACGCTGCCGCGCACCGTGTACTTCGACTTCGACAGCTACGTGGTGAAGGACGAGTACCGCCCGGTGATCGAGGCCAACGCAAAGCGCCTGGCCGCCGACCGCAGCCGGCACATGGTGGTGGAAGGCCACACCGACGACCGCGGCGGCAGCGAATACAACCTGGCGCTCGGCCAGAAGCGCGCCGAGGCGGTGGTGAAGTCGCTGGAAACCCTGGGGGCGAGCGACAAGCAACTCGAGGCCGTGAGCTTCGGCAAGGAGCGTCCGGCAGTGCAAGGCAGTGACGAGGCCGCCTGGGCCAAGAACCGTCGCGCCGAGCTGAAGGACCGCTGATGTGCACCCGCCGCCTCACAGCCCCCGCACTCGCGGCGCTGCTGCTGCTGTGCCAATGGGCGCCGGCACATGCCGGCATCCTGGAAGACGATGAAGCCCGGCGCGCGATCATCGAGTTGCGCACCAGGGTGCAGCAGTTGGAGACCAAGCAGGCCGAGCTGGCGACGCTGCGCGACGAAATCCAGCAACTGCGCCGCAGCCTGTTCGACGCGAACAACCAGAACGAGCAACTGCGCGCCGACATGGCCAAGCTGCGCGGCCAGAACGAGCAGCTGGCACGCGACGTGGCGGACCTGCAGCAGCGCCAGAAGGACATTGCGCAGGGCGTGGAAGAGCGCATGCGCAAGCTGGAGCCGCAGAAGGTGAGCGTGGACGGCAAGGACTTCCTCGCCGATCCCGAGGAAAAGCGCCTCTACGACGACGCGGTCGCGCCGATGCGCAACGGCGATTTCGCCGCCACGGCCGACGCGCTGAGCGGCTTCCTCAAGCGCTACCCCGCCAGTGGCTATGCCGATTCGGCGCGCTTCTGGTTGGGCAATGCGCTGTACGGCAAGCGCGAATACAAGGACGCGATCGCCAGCTTCCGGGCGTTCCTGGCTGCCGCGCCGGATCACCCACGCGCTCCTGAGGCGATGCTGGCCATCGCCAACTGCCAGCTCGAGATGAAGGACGCGAAGGGCGCCAAGCGCACCTTGAGCGATCTGGTTCGCACCTATCCGAAGTCCGAGGCTGCACAGGCGGCGCGCGAGCGGCTGGCGGCGCTGAAGTAGGCGCGCCGATGAACGCGGCCGAGCCGCTGTCGGCGATGCTCGACAAGGTCGATCTCGAACGTCGCTTCGGCGGGCTGCGCCGGCTGTATGGCGAGGCAGGCTACTCGCGCCTGCGCAGTCTGAACGTGGCGGTGGTGGGCTTGGGTGGCGTCGGCTCCTGGGCCGCCGAGGCGCTCGCGCGCTGCGGTGTCACCGGCCTTACGCTGGTCGATCTCGACCACGTGGCCGAGTCCAACATCAACCGGCAGGTGCAGGCGCTGGGCAGCACGCTCGGCATGCACAAGGGTGCGGCGCTGGCGGCGCGCATTGCAGACATCCACCCTGGTTGCGCAGTACACGTGGTCGATGAATTCGTCGAACCCGGCAACTGGCCGCAGCTGCTGCCCGTGCGCGTGCACGGACTCATCGACGCTTGCGATCAACTGCGCGCCAAGTTCGCGCTGGCCGACTGGGCGCGCCGCGATCGCCTGCAATTCGTCAGCGTGGGCGCCGCCGGCGGCAAACAGCAGGCCGAGCGCGTGGAGGTGGCCGATCTGGCCGAGGTGACGCACGATCCCTTGCTTGCCGCGCTGCGCCAGCGGCTGCGCAAGGCAGGCGCGTCTCGCCAGGGCACCATCGGCGTGCGCTGCGTATTCTCGCGGGAGGCAGTGCAGGCGCCGCGCGGCGATGAGTCGTGTGCGGTGGACGGCAGCCTCAACTGCCACGGCTACGGATCCAGCGTGGCGGTGACCGCCACCTTCGGCTTCGTCGCAGCGGGCGAACTCGTGCGCCTGGCGCTAGCGCAGCCCGAAAAAAGCTGGCTATAATGGCAGGCTCTGCAGACGCGGGTTTAACTGACGTCGGGTTGTTAGCTCAGTCGGTAGAGCAGCGGACTTTTAATCCGTTGGTCGCAGGTTCGAATCCTGCACAACCCACCATCTCGAAATAGAATTCGCGGTTGTGGAATCAAAGGGCTCTTAGCTCAGTTGGTAGAGCAGCGGACTCTTAATCCGTTGGTCGTAGGTTCGAATCCTACAGGGCCCACCAACA
>CAMLIZ010000115.1 GCA_946480245.1 uncultured Pseudomonadota bacterium | reverse complement strand
GACGCCGCTGGCGCTGGCCGCCGGCCCCGACGGCGCGCTGCTGATGCTCATCTGGACCGACGGCAACGGCAGCGCCGCGGTGCGCCGCTGGCTGCCCGAGCAGCAGCGCTTCGACGCGGCGCTGCAGCTGCAGGGCGCGGCGTATGCGTATGCCGCGGCCTGGCTGGCGCCCGGGCGCGTTGCGCTGCGCGTGCCGGGCCGGCACGATGCGCCGGCCTTCGATCTCCCCAGCGCCAGCGCCGGCACGGTGCTGCCGCTCGGCGAGGTGTACCCGCTGGCCGCCGACGCGGTGGAAGCGCCGTTCGCCAACGGCATCGCGCAGCCGCCGCACTACCCGCTGAGCAGTGCGGGTGCCGAGCCGCTGTACCCGCTGTCGCTGAACCAGCTGGCCCGCCGCGGCGAGGCGCAGAACTACGCGCTCGGCCCGTCGGGCCTGGTCACCCGGTTGATCGACAGCGGCGACACCACCACCGTGTGGCATCGGCTGTTCGCCGAGGCCGTGCTGCCGCCGCACACCGGCTTCGTGGCCTGGCTGGCCGCCACCAACGAGCCTGCGCCGCCGGCGGGCGACGACGCGCTGGCCTGGCATCCGCACGGTTTCGGCGAGGACGTGGCGGCGCTCGACGCCGCGCTGCAAGCGCCCCAGGTGCCGCTGGCCGTGTGGGAGCCCAGCGCCAGCGAGCTGCCGCATCACCCCGGCTTGCTCGGCGGCGCGCGCGAGCCCGGCGTGCGCGGCCTGTTCTCGGTGCTGCTGCAGAACACGCGGCAACGTGTGCGCTCGCTGGTCGGGCGCTACCTGTGGGTGCGGCTGGTGCTGCATGGCGACGGCCGCTCGGGCCCCGAGATCGCCGCGCTGCGCGCCTGGGGCAGCCGCTTCTCGTATGCCGACCGCTACCTGCCGCGGCTGTACCGCGAGTCGCTGTTCGGCGCGGCCGCGGCTGCGCCCGGCGAGTCCGTGGCGCAGATCGATGCCGCGTTTGCCGCCGACCTGGACGCCGCCGGCGCCCCGGGCAGCGCGCTGCGCGCACGCCTGGCACTGGAGCAGGTGAGCCTGGGCGCGGCCGCCAGCATCGTGGTCGAACGCAGCGGCCAGGCCTGGCTGCTGCTCGACGCGCGGCAGGCCTGGCGCTTGCGGCTGGAGGACGGCGCGATCCACGTGTACCGGCCGCGTGCCACGCCGGCCGACTTCAACGCACGCCTGCTCGCCAACTTCGAAGGGGTGCTCACGCGGCTCGAAGACAAGGTGGCCGCGGCGCACCTGCTCAGCCACCCCGCGGTGGTGGCCGACGCGCAGCTCGACTGGCTGGGCAGCTGGATCGGCGTGGCCTTCGACCCCGCGCTGCCGCCCGAGCGCCGGCGCGACTGGCTGCGCGCCGCGCCCGACCTGGCGCGCTGGCATGGCACGCGCACCGGCCTGCGCCTGGCGCTGGACGTGGCCACCGCCGGCGCCGTGCGCGGCGGCGAGGTGGTGGTGATCGAGGACTTCCGGCTGCGCCGCATCCTGGCCACCTTGCTCGGCGTGGATCTGGCCGACGAGCACGACCCGCTGCTGCCCGGCCTGCAGGTCAGCGGCAACTCGGTGGTCGGCGACACGCTGTTCGTGGGCGATCGCGAACGCAGCGAGCTGATGGCCTTGTTCAACGCCGACCAGGCCAGCGCCGCGGAGAACGCCGCCGCCATCGACTTCGACGCGCGCCTCGCGCACCGCGCGACCGTGCTGGTGCACCAATCGGTGCAGCCGCAGGACCTGGCGCTGATCCGGCGCATCGCGCGCCTGGAGGCGCCGGCGCACGTGGCGCTGCAGGTGGCGCAGGCCAGCTGGCCGCTGCTGGTGGGCATCGCCAGCCTGGTGGGCGTGGACACCTACCTCGGCCCGCCGCGCCTGCCGCGGCCCGTGCAGGTGCAGCGCAGCGGCCTCGGGCTGGGCGACTACCTGATCGGCGCCGCCGCGCTCGACCCGCGCCTGGCCGGTGCGCCTGCCGCGCTGGCGCCGCCGGTGGCGGACGCCGGCCCCGACCGCACCGTGGCGCACGGCGAAAGCTTCATCCTCGACGCCAGCGGCTCGCACGCGGCGCCGGGCCATCGCATCACCGAGTACCGCTGGCGGTGGCTGCCGCCGGCGGACCATTGACCCGCAAGAGGAGACCGTCATGGCTCAGTTCGTTCCCGGCACCGACATCAGCACCGACACGCCGACCATCGAGGTCACGGTCAGCCCCGACAAGCCGATGCCGCTGGGCCGCCAGCTGTTCCGCCTGGTGGTGGTGGACGACTCGGGCAACCTGTCGCAGGCCGACCAGGTGGAGGTGATCGTGGCCGACCAGGACGCGCCCACCGCCGTGCTGCGCGCGCCCAAGACCACGCCCTTCGGCAAGAGCTTCACGCTCGACGGCTCGGCCTCGTTCGACGCCGGCGGCGGCAAGGTGGTCAAGTACATCTGGACCTACATGGGCCCCGCGACGTGACCCAGTTCGCTGTCGGCCAGCCGCAGACCACCGAGGTGCCGCGCATCGCGGTCGATGCGGGCATCAAGCCGGGGCTGCACCGCTTCCGGCTGGTGGTGGTGGACAGCTCCGGCTTGAGTTCGAAGCCCGACGAGGTGGTGGTGCAGGTGCGTGCCGCCGCCGCGCCCTTCGGGCGCACGCCGCCCCGCACACCGAGGACACCGCGATGAGCATCCAGACCGCCGACGCCGATCCGCTGTACGCGCAACCGCGTGCCGACCGGCCCGCCTACGCCACCGGCATGCTGCTGGACGCGCAGGATTTCAGCGACGAGCAGACCTACCACCGCGGCCGCCTGGCGCGCGCGCTCGCGTTCCTGGCCGGGGCCGGCACGCTGGCCGGGCTGGAGGTGCAGCATGTGCCGGGCAGCGACACGCAGGTGGAGGAGATCCGCGTGCAGCCCGGGCTGGCGGTGGATCGCCTCGGCCGCCTGATCGAGCTGCCGCGCGCCGCCTGCCTGCGCCTGCCCAACTGGTTCGACGCCACGCAGGCCGTGGACGGCGGCGACACGCTGCAGCAATCGGCCTACGACAACCTGGCGCGCTTCGTCTCCGCGCGCTTCACAGACGACGGCACCGCGCTGCCCGCGCGCGCGGTGGTGGCCGACGTGTTCGTGCGCTTCGCCGCCTGCCCGCGCGGCCTCACGCCGAGCTTTGCGCAAGGGCCGTTCGACGCGCTGAACGCGGTGTCCGTCGCGCGCCTGCGTGACGCCTACGAGCTGCTGCTGATCGCGCGCCCCGGCCTGGACGACAGCTTCAGCGGCCTGCCGTTGCCACCGGCCGATGCGGTGCTCGGCAATGCCGCTGCCGCTGCGGCCGCGCGCCGCAATGCCGTGCAGGACGCCGTGCTGCACGGCTGGGCCGGCAGCGGCCATGCCGGCGGCAGCGGCGGCCTGGCGCCCGCACCCGAGCAGCCGCCCGACCTCGACCCGAGCGCGGTGTTCCTGGCGCGCGTGTTGATCCCGGTGGACGGCGCCACGCCGCCGGCGCGCACCGCCGATGCGCCGCTGGTGGACAACTGGGCGCGCCGCTTCCTGCCGCCTGCCGCGCTGTTCGCCCAATGGGCGGGTCTCTGACTGGAGCTTCACATGGCGATCAACCTCACCCAAGGCGCGACGCGCGAGCGCATCGATCCCACCGAGGCCCCGGCGCTGCGCAGCAAGGGCGTGCTGGTGGAGGACGCACGGCGCGAGCGGCCGCGCTACTTCGACGGCCGCTTCCTCGCGGCGCGCGACCTGATCCGCGACCAGCAGTACTTCCTGACGCGCGAGGCCGACCTCGGCCGCGCGGCCGGCAGCGGCGTGGCCAACGGCCTCGACGTGTCGGCCGGCGCCACGCCGCAGAGCCTCGCCATCGGCGCGGGCGAAGGCATCACCAGCGCCGGCGAGCTGGTGCTGCTGCCGCGCGACCTGGCGCTCAACCTGGCCGACATTCCGCAGGCCGAGCAGCTGTCGGCGCGCTTCGGGCTGAGCCGCCTGCCCGCGCCGCCGATGCGCGGCCGCACGGGCCTCTTCGTGCTGGCGCTGCGGCCGGTGGAGTTCACCGCCAACCCCGTCGCCGCCTACCCCACCTCGCTCACCGGCGCGCGCACTGTGGAGGACGGCGATGTGATCGAGGCCACCGCGGTGGTGCTGATCCCCTGGGCCGACGACGGCGCGGCCGATGCGCTGGACGCGCGCCGCGGGAGTGCGGCGCGCACGATCTTCACGCAGCCCAGCGCGCCGGGCTGGTCGGCCAACGTACTGCCGATCGCGATGCTCGCGCTGCAGTCGAACACGCTGGGGTGGATCGACGAGCCGATGGTGCGGCGCGAGTTCGGCGACGACTGCGGCGACCTGCCGGGCCTGGGCCTGGCGCCGCGCGGCCTGCGCCTGGCGCATCTGATGCAGCACCAGTCTCACCTGGCCGACGTGGTGGCGCAGCTGCACGGGCGCAGCTTCGCGGCGGCCACGCAGTTCCCCGCGCTACCGCCGGCCGGGCCGCTGCCGCCGGGGGTGATCGACACCAGCGACTTCACGCAGCGCTACTTCCCCTCCGAGGTGGACGTCGACTTCTCGATCATCCCGGACGACGAGCTGCCCGCGTTGGTGGAAGAAGCGCTGGCCCTGCCGCCGATCGACCTGCTGGCGCCGCAGGCCGCGCTGGACCTCACCGCGGTGCTGGTGCTGGCCCCCGTGCCGCGCAACGAGTTCGGCGCCGTGCGCGCGCGCCTCGAAACGCGCACCCGGCCGCTCAAGCCCGCCGCGCCCAACCTGCTCGCGCAGCGCAAGCCGCTGGAGATCCTGCAGCGCCTGCGCCTGCCGCTGCCGCTGCCCGCGGTGGACGTGAGCAACCCGGCCGATGCCGAATGGGTGCGCCTGGCGCAGCTGCCCACGCTGTGGTTCGTGCGCCGGCGCAACCTCGCCTATCGCGACGACCTGGTCGGCGCGCCGGTGGCGGTGGCCGGCGGCGGCGACATCCACGTGGAGAACCTGGTGCATGCGCGCATCGAGGCCCTGGGGCTCAAACCCGCGCTCGACAAGGTGCTCAAGGCGGCCAGCGCGCGGGCGGCGTCGAACGTGTTCTCGCTGCTCGCGTCGCCGCGCATCGCCGCCTCGCCCGCACTCACCGCCGCCACGCTCGGCGCCCTGAACGCCAAGGCCGCCGGCGACGCGCAGCTGGACCAGGCGCGCGTGTTGAGCGTGGGCGCCGAGCTGGGCGGCGGCGTGGGCGACGGCCTGGCGCGCCTGGAGCGCACCGCCGGCGACGCGGTCACCAAGACCGCGCTCACCAGCCTGGCCAGCAACGACAACTGGCGCAAGCTCGACAGCAGCGCGCGCACGGCAGCGGCACCGCAACTGCAGACGCTGAGCACGCGCCTCACGCGCGTGCCCACCCCGAAGCCGGCGCCAGCTGCCGCCCCTGCGCCCGCACCGTCACCCGCGCCCGCGCCCCACAAGCCACCGGCCAAGCCGGCCGCGAAGAAGAGCGCCCGGCCGAGCCGCAAACCGCAGTGAGCCGCCTGCCACCGGAGAACCGCCGTGAGCATCACACCCATCCGCGATCCGCTGGCCGGTGAGCGCGTCGTCGGCCTGTCGCCCGACAGCGCCACCGAAGCCGCCGGCTACTGGCGGCGCCGCCCCAACGTGTTCCCCGGGCGCGCGCTCAGCGCCGGCGCGCTGGCGCAATGGCAGGCCTGGCAGGCGGGCCACCTGGCCACGCGCGGGCAGGACTGGAGCGTCGGCATCGTCGACGGCCTGGAGCTGCAGGCGCAGGCGGTGGAAGGCGATGCGTTCGCCGGCGTGCAGCTGCAGGTGTCGCGCGGCCTGGGGCTGGCGGCCAGCGGTGAAGACATCACCTTGCAGCGCCCGCTGCGCTGCCTGCTGGCCGATGTGCCGGTGGTGGCGCCGCCCGGCTTCTTCGTCGACGGCAGCGGCGTGGAGCCAGGCACCGAAGGCGAGGCCCCCACGCTGCGCGCACGCGCCATCGGCGCCGCACTGGGCGCGCTGCCGCCGGCCGCATTGGCCACGCTGCCGGCCATCGGCGTGCTGCTGCTGCAGCCGGTGAGCGTGGACTGCTCCAGCTTCGACCCCACCGACCCTTGCGAACACAGTGCCTGCGACGAAGGCAGCACCGGCGACGTCGCCGCGTTCGAGGACTGGCGCACGGCCGACGCCGCACGCCTGCTCTGGTACGTGTGGCCCGGCGAATGGCGCGGCCTGCCCGCGGTGCCTGCCGCGCAGCTGCGCAATGCGCTCGCGTGGACGGTGTTCAGCGCCGAGGACAGCCTGCCCGAGCGCGAGGTGCTGCCGTGGGAGGCCTGGGGTCTGCCGCTCGCGCTGGTGGCGCTGGACGCCACGCGCCAGCCGCTGTGGCTGGACCGCGCCAGCGTCGTGCGCCGCGGCGGCCGTGCGCGCGATGCCCGCCTGGCGCTGGCCGGCAATGCATTGGTGGCCAGCAGCCGCAAGCCTGCGCTGTGGCAGGCGCGCATCGAGCAGCTGGCCGAGCAGGTGGCCGCAGCCGGCGAGCCGGCCCCCGCGCCCGACGCGCTGGCCGCCGGCTTCGGCCGCTTCCTGCCGCCGGTGGGGCTGCTGCCGAAGAACGTGTTCGATCCCGCCACGCTGAAGACCGCGTTCTTCCCCAGCAGCTTCGACATCGACGCCGTGCCGGTGCCGATGGACCAGCTCGACCTCGCGGTGCGCGCCAGTGCGGCGCTGGCGCCGCTGGCCATCGGCGCCAGCGAGAGCGTGCGCGTGATGGTGCCGGTGCCCCTGTCGGCGTGGGAGCCGCGCCTGCTGCACACCGAGCTGATCGACCCCGCGTTCCAGCAGGTGCTGGACGAGAACCTGCTGCGCCGCGCGCGCACGCTCGGGCTGCGCCAGGGCCTGCGCAACAAGGGCGCGATGCTGTCGCATGCGCTGGACGGCCAGGTGCCGGTGGTGCCGTCGTACAAGGACGACCCCGACGCGGTGGACAGCGAAACCCTGAGCCCCTGGGGCGAGCCACCACCCGGCGGCGGCCACCGCGGCGAGCTGCGCGATGGCGTGCACCAGCACTTCTTCGACGGCGCCAACCCCACGTTCGACCTGCAGCCCGGTGAATCGCTGTTCGTCTGGGTCTGCCTCGATCCGGACCACCCGCCGCGCACGCTGATGCTGCAGTGGCACAGCGCCGACGGCTGGGAGCATCGCGCGTACTGGGGCGAGGATCTGGTGCCGTTCGGCACGCCCGATGGCGCGCCGGCGCACCTGCGCATCGGCGACCTGCCCACCGCGGGCCAGTGGCTGATGCTCAGCGTGCCGGCCGCGCAGCTGGGCCTGGCCGGCGCCAAGCTCGACGGCATGGCCTTCACGCTGTTCGACGGTCAGGCGGCCTTCGGCCTGGCCGGCGCGCGCACGCCGCAAGCGTGGCGCAAGTGGTTCTGCAACTTCCTGCCCACCGGCGCGCGCGTGCAAGGCGACGAGGCGTGGGACCTGCTCACCGCCAACGACCTGTGGGCGCCGTTCGAGCCGCATGGCGGCGTGGTGCCCAGCCTGCCGGCGCTGCAGGGCGCGGCGGCCAGCGGCGACATCTTCAATGCCGGCGGCGGCGCCGCGCCCAAGCTGGCCGTGCCCGGCAGCGGCTTCAACCTTGTGTACCCGCAGGCCAGCGGCTGGCGCGGCCACACCCTGCTCAACAAGGACGCCTCGCCGCTGGCCGTGATCGACAAGGGCGCCACCGACACCGTGAGCACCTGGCTCTACCTCGATGAGCTGAACCCGCCGCGCTCGCTCTGGATCGGCGTGTGGTGCCGCGGGCTGAAGGCCGACAACACGCCCACCACCAGCGTGCAGTTCCGCATCGCCTACTGGGGCGAGAACCGGCTGGCCGAGCTGCGCAAGGCGATCCCGGCCTTCGAGGCGCTGCAGGCGCAGACGGTGCGCGGCGGCGCGCTGCCGCGCTCGGGCAGCTGGCTGCAGCTGCCGCTGCAGCTGCCCGACACCAACGCGGTGGGCGAAGGTGGCGTGCGACTGTCGGTGTTCGGCGTGATCACGATGGCCTTCGACGGCACCGTCGCGTTCAGCGACCTCGTGCACACGCCGGTAGCCGCCGGCCACGCACCCGAGCTGATGTGGCCCAAGACGGTGAACGCCGACAACACCACGCTGCCGCCGTACACGCCGTTCCTCAATGCGCAGCTGCAAGCGCAGCACGACCTGGGCGTGCTCACGCCCACGCCGTCGTCGCGCATCGGCACGGTGAGCGTGTACACCGAGCTGGTGGGCGACCCGCTGATCGGCAGGCTCTCGGGCCACGAGCAGTCGCAGCTGCTGCTGCGCGGGCTGTCGGGCTTTGCGGACTACCTGCGCACGCGCATCGATCGCGCCGACGACATCACCGACTTCGGCTTCGCGCACATGCAGGTCGACATGCACCGCATCCGCCAGCTCACGATGAGCGCCACCGACGCCGGCCGGCTCGCCGTGTCGCCCGCGCTGGCCGCGCTGGCCACCGCCGACAGCGCGATCGTCGTGGAGCAGCAGATCAAGGAGTACATCTCGTCGGTGAAGGCCGCCGCCGCCGCGCCGGCAGTGGCCACGCCGCACGCGGCCAGTGTGGCGGGCATGGCCGCGGGCGCCACGTTCAATGCAGCGGCGATCGCCATCAACAAGGCCGCCACCGCCAGCGTGGCCACCGCGGCCACGCGCCAGCTCGACATCAAGGCCGTGGCCAGCGAGGCGCTGCTGATACGCCCGCCGAATGCGCCGCTGCCGATCGTGTACGCCAACCCGGTGGTCGGGCTGTCGGAGATCCGCACCACGGCAATCGCCGAGCGGCTGAAGAACCCGCCGTCGCCCGAGGCGCGCAACTACGCGCTGGCGAACCGGCAGCGCACCGTGATGTCGCTGCTGCAACTGCTGGAGGCCTTTGCAGCCGAAGACAGCGGCGAGGTGCCGGCGCTGTTCCAGGACTTCCAGATCCCCGGGCTGGCCGGCGACCCCTTCCTCGACGGCGTGACGGGCCAGCAGCGCGCGCTGGCCGACTTTCGCGGCAACGCGGCGCTGCAGGCCGCGCTGGCCAAGCCGCCGCCGCTGAGCGACAACACGCTCGACGAAGCCACGCTGTTCACGCAGGCAGTGAGCCTGTCGGACATCACGATCGCGATGCTGCGCCAGCTGGAGGCGCGGCTCACGATCTACCGCGACGCGCTGGCGCGCTGCGACAGCACGCTGCAGACGCTGCGCAGCGAGCTCGACGCGATGAACGCCCGCCTGCGCCAGGTGGGCGACGGCCTGGCCGAGGCGCGCCACGACGTGAGCGTGGCGCGTGCGCTGATGGCCGAGGAAAGCGAGCGCATCGCCGCCATCAACACGCGGCGCGCCAAGGTGCTGGCCGAGCAGGTGAAGTTCATCGCCTACATGCGCCCGCGCGAAGCCGACAACCTGCTGGCCACGCCCACGCACAGCGTGGACCCGGGCCTGCTCGAGGCCGCCGTGCCGGCCTGCCTGCGCGAGCACCCGGACGCGCCGGACGCGCTGCTGGACATGCTGCGCGTGGTGCGCGAGGCGCCGGGCCGCTGGTTCGTCGCCGTGCCGCCGCTGCTGCAGCGGCTGGACAAGACCGAGCATCTGGTGCGTGTGATCGGCAGCGCGCAGGCGCGTGCCGTGGCCGGGCTCACGCTGCCGCCGCTGGCGGTGCAGCAGCTCGGCCTGAACACGCCGCTTGCCGCCGGCATCGCGCAGGTAGCGCTGCGCCAGGCCGAGGCGCTGGCGCCACGCATCGCCACCTTGCAGGCGCTGGACCTGCGCGTGCTGACCGGCCTTACCTGGCAGGGCGTGCGCACGCAGGCCGAAGCCGTGGTCAGCTTCGCCGACCTGGCCGACGGCAGCCACGGCCGCGCCGACGTGGCGCGCGCCGCAGCGGCCGAGCTGGACAACATGCGCAGCGTCACCGCCTGCCTGCATGCGGAGTTCTCCGGCGTGCTGCCGGCCATCCGCCTGCAATGGGCCGAGATGCTGTCGGAGTTCGACGCCGCGCCCAACCTGCGCAACCTGGCCAGCTTGCCGCGCTGGGGCGAGATCGGCTACGTCGATCGCCGCCGCATGCAGAGCTACGTGGACTGGCTGTTCGCGCAGATCCAGCCCGCCGCGCCGCAGGCGGTGGCGCTCGTCAATGACGTGGTGCGCATGTGCCTGCTGCTGGCCAGCCACGCACCGGTGGATCGCATCGTGCAAGGCCGCCTGGCGCGCCCCACGCCGGGCGTCAGCCCGGGCGTGCGCATACCGCTCACGGTGCTCGACGGCAGCGCGCTGCGCGTGGGCATGCAGGCGCTGCTGTACCGCAACAACGCGCTGGTGGCACGCGCACAGGTGGAGGACCTGGGCGCGGTGGAGGTGTCGGCGCGCGTGATCCACACCGTGCAGGCCAAGGTGGACCTGGGCGACGACGTGCGGGTGCACTTCGACAACACCGCGATGGTGAGCCTGGCGGCAGGCGCCGCGCAGCGCACGCTGTTCACGCGCTGAAGGCCACGCATGGACCGCACCGTGCGCCATCTGCGCCTTCGGGCTCCGAGCGAGGGCGCGGTGCGCCGCCTGCTGCCCGCGATGGAGGACGCACTGCGCTGCGCCAGCCTGGGCGACGACGGCGCGCGCGTGCTCGTCGTGCGCCGCCTCGCACTCGGCCGCATCCCGCCGCGCGTCTCGCCGCAGGCCTTGGCGCGCCTGATCGAGCAGCGCAGCGCCGAGGCGCAGGCGCGATCGGTCCAGGCCGGCAGCGACGCGGCCGATGCGGCCGACTGCGTCGGCTTTGCAAGTGCGCTCGATGCGCGCGTGCAGCTCGCGACGCGCTTGCTGCAGGGCCGGCCCTGCAGCGCGTGGTACTGGCCGCTGGCGGTGCCGGAATTCGACGCGCTGCACTCGGCAGGCACGAACCTGCGCCAGATGGCACGGGCAATCGCCGGCTGGCCCGAGGCACGCGCCGCCTTGCCGGCGTGGCTGCATGCGCTATGGCAGGCCGGCGCGCTGCCCGAGCTGGCGCGGGCCCTCGGTGCCGACGAAGGCAAGGCACTGGTCGAGCGCGTGCTCGGCGCTCGCGCCTTCGTGCAGCTGCACAGGCCGGACGCGGAAGCGGCGGCCCACGAGTCGCCCCAGCCCGGCACGGGCGAGCCATGGCCGGACTGGCTGCAGGTGTTGCTGCCGGCGGCGCCCACCGCGATGGCCGCCGTACCTGCACACCATTGCGGCGATGCACCGGCGCCGTATGTGCTCCTGCCCATGACACCGCTCGACGACGACCCCGCGGCACACGGTGCTGCGCGTGCCGCTGCGACGGAGCTGCCCGCAGTCTCGGCTCCGCTCGACCTGGGCGCGGCCGCGGTACCCGGCCTTCGGCAGCACACCGATCACGTGCGCACCGGCCTGGCCGTGGATGCGACGCTTCGCAGCCCCACGCAAGCTCCCTCGCCGGACGCCGCGCACCCTGCTCACCCCACGGCCATCGGCACGGCCTGGCTTGTTGCCACCGCTTTCGGCGGCCTGCCGTTCCTGCTGCCACTGCTGCAGCGTCTCGGGTTGCCGCAGGCCAGCGACGATCCGCAGCTCACCGCCAGCGTGCTGCGAGCCGCGCTGCGCCGGCTTGCAGCACCCGCCGACGATCCGGTTTGGGCCATCGCCGCCTCCCCTGCCGCGGCGCCCTCCACAGCCTTCGACGAACAGGCTGCGCTCTGGCTCACCGCCTGCCGGCACTGCCTGCGCCGCAGCGTGCGCATCGGCCTGCGCAGCCTCGTGCAACGCCCGGCGCGCCTGGCGCTCAGCGCCACTCACCTCGACATGCACTTCCGCCTCGCCGACGCGGACCTGCGCGTGCGCCGCGCCGGGCTCGACGTCGACCCCGGCTGGCTGCCCTGGTATGGCCGCGTGGTGGCCTTCCACTACGGTGAGGCCGCATGAACGCGCCGCTGCGACTGCCGGTTGAGACGGTGCCCGCGCTGCATCGCGTGGTGCTGGCAGCGCTGGCCGATCGGCTGGCCACTGCGCCGGCCTGCGCGGAGCGCGACTGGCTGCAGGCCGAGAGCGCGCAGGTCACCGGCGACGCACTGGCGCAGTGGCTTGCCGCGCCACCCGATGGGGACACGCTGCTGCATGGCCTGGTGTGCGAGCTGTCGCTCAACGCGGTGGAAGCACTCGCGTTGGCGCTGGCCGTGGCGGTGGAGTTCGACCCGATGCTCAGCCGCGTTGTTGCCTGGCTGCAGGCGCCGGCAGGTGGCGCGCGGCCCACGCTCGGCCTGTTGAATTCGGTGGCCGACGTACTGGGCCTGGCCGATGTGCTGCCGGCGCTGCTCGACGGCGCAGCACGCGCCGCCGGCGTGCTGCAGCTCGAGACCGCATCGCGCCCGCTGCCCGAGCTGGCCTTCCATGTGCCGGTGCCGCTGGCACTGGCGCTGCGCGGCCACGTCGGCACCTGGCCCGGCGCGCACCCGTTGCCGCTGCCCCCTGCGCCCCTGCCTGCATCGCTGCGCGAGGCCGCGGCCCGCCAGGCCGATGGGCTGGAGCACGGCGTGCCGGTGCTGGCGCTGCGCAGCGGGCACCCGCGCGAAGCCCTGCAGGCCGCCGCGCTGGTGGCGCAGGCGCTGGGCCGCCAACCGGTGGCTTTCGACGAGGCGCCGGCCCCCGGTGCCGGCGCATGGCTGTGGCTGCGTCGTGCCGTGCCGGTGCTGCGCCAGGAGCTGGCGCCGGGCGAGACGCGCGCCCTGCCGGCAGTGGCCGGTTATCGTGGGCCGCTGTTGCTGGCCTGCGGACTCGAAGGCAGCTTCGAGCGCGATGGCGATCCGGTGCCGGCATGGCATGTGCCGCTACCCACCGCCGAGGAGCGCTGCGCGATGTGGGCCGCCCATCTGCCGGCCGCCGAGGCGCAACGGCTGGGGCAGCAGCACCGCCACAGCGCGGCGCACATCGGCCATCTCGCGCGTGCCGCGCAGCGCGCGGCGCAGCTGGCCGGCCAAGCGCGCTTCGGCGAGGCGCACGTGCGCGAGGCGTCACGCGCCGGTGCCGCCGGCGAGCTGGGCACGCTGGCGCAGTTGCTCACCGATGCCGTGCCCACCGAGGCATTGGTGGTGTCGCCGGAGCTGCGCGCCGCGCTGGCGGCGCTGCAACAGCGCTGCGAGCGCCGCGAGACGCTGGCGCACGGCCTCGGGCCCTCGGCGCGCACGCGCTACCGGCCCGGCGTGCGTGCGCTGCTCGTGGGCCCTTCGGGCACCGGCAAGACGCTCGCCGTGGGCTGGCTGGCCACGCGGCTGGGCCTGCCGCTGTACCGCGTGGACCTGGCCTCGGTGGCCAGCAAGTACATCGGCGAGACCGAGAAGAACCTGGCCCAGCTGTTCGCGCGCGCCGAGCATGCCGAGGTGGTTCTGCTGTTCGACGAGGCCGACGCGCTGTTCGGCAAGCGCACCGACGTGAAGGACTCGAACGACCGCTTCGCCAACCAGCAGACCAACTACCTGCTGCAGCGCATCGAATCCTTCGACGGCATCGCGGTGCTCACCAGCAACAGCCGCGCGCGCTTCGACAGCGCCTTCACGCGCCGACTCGACGCGATCATCGACTTCCCCGCGCCGGGCCCCGAGGAGCGCCGGGCGCTGTGGCTGGCGCACCTGGGCACGCATCACGTGCTGGACGCAGCCGACGTCAACCGCCTGGCCGCCTGCTGCGACTTGGCCGGCGGCCACATCCGCAATGCCACGCTGGCCGCCGCGGCACTGTCGGCCGGCCCGGTGGACCTGCCGGCGCTGCGGCGCGGCGTGGAGGCCGAATACCGCAAGCTCGGCCGCCAGGTGCCGGCTGCGCTTTGAGCAAGGCAGCGCCCATGGCCCCGGCGCACGCCCTCGTCCCGCGCAAGGAGCAAGCCAGCCCGTCACCCGAGCGCGGCCCCGGCGCCACCCACGACGCGCAGCCCTCCGCGCCCGGCCTGCCGGCCCACCTGGGTGCCTTGCAGCGCCAGTGCGACCGCTGCGACGCCGCCGAAGACGAACGTGCGCAGGCCTTGCAGCATGAGGGCGACGCTGCCGGCAGCGCGGCGCCGAAGGCGCTGCACCAGGACGCGGCGCAAGGCGTGGCGCAGGCCAGCCAGCCGCTGCCCGGCGCGGCGCAGATCCAGGCCGCCTTCGGCCGGCACGACATCTCCGACGTGCGCGCCGAGGTCGGTGGCTCGGCAGCCGCCGCCTCCGAGCGCATGGGCGCACGCGCCTACACGCTGGGCCGGCGCGTGGGCTTCCGCAGCCCGCCCGACCTGCGATTGGCCGCGCACGAGGCGGCGCACACGGTGCAGCAGCGGCGCGGCGTGCAGCTGAAGGGCGGTGTCGGCCAACCCGGCGACCGCTACGAGCGTCAGGCCGACGCGGTGGCCGAGCGCGTGGCCTCCGGGCGCTCCGCCGAGCACCTGCTCGACGACACGCCCGCCACCGCCGAATCACGCCCCGCGCTGCAGCATCAGTGCGCCTGCGGCGGCACCTGCCCCACCTGTGCCGGCCGCGCGCAGGACGAGGCCGTGCAGATGGACCTGGACGTCAACGCCGCGCGCCTGTTCGAGGACGCGCCGCTGGCGGACGAAGCGCCTGGCGCAGGCGCCGGCAGCGAAGGCGGCGGCGCACCCCCTCCCGCTCCCGCAGCACAGACGCCCGCGCCACCCCCCGCGGCCGCCGACACCCCGGCCGACCCCGCTGCCGACGGCCCGCAAGCCGATGCAGGTGGCAGCGCTGCCGGCCCCAGCGCCCCGGCCGGCGCGTCGCCCACCGGCCGTTGCAGCGGCGGCGGCACCCCGCGCTGCTACGACGCGCCCTCCGACCAGCCGGCCGAGGAACCCGAAGAGACCCCGCCGAACCCCGAGCCCACGCAGGTGGAGGAGCAGACCAGCGACGCCGGCGAAGAAGACGCACCGGAGCCGGACGACTGCCCGGCACCGGGCGCGGCAGGCGCTGCTCCCGCGGCCGGCGCAGCCCCTGCCGCGGGAGCGGGTGCGGCGCCGGCCGGACCCGCCGCACCCACT
>CAMLIZ010000114.1 GCA_946480245.1 uncultured Pseudomonadota bacterium | reverse complement strand
TGAAGATGATGGCCGGCGCATGGCTGCGCGCCTGCTCGAACAGGTCACGCACGCGGGCCGCGCCCACGCCGACGAACATCTCGACGAACTCCGAGCCGCTGATCGAGAAGAAGGCCACGCCGGCCTCGCCCGCCACCGCGCGCGCCAGCAGCGTCTTGCCGGTGCCGGTGGGGCCCATCAGCAGCACGCCCTTGGGCACGCGCGCGCCCAGGCGGCCGTACTCCTTGGGGTTCTTCAGGAACTCCACCACCTCCTGCAGCTCGGCCTTGGCCTCGTCCACACCGGCCACATCGTCGAAGCGCACGCCGGTGCTCTTTTCCATGTAGACCTTGGCCTTGCTCTGGCCGATGCCCAGCAGCCCGCCGCCGCCCAGGCGCCCGGCCATGCGCCGCGCCATGAACGACCAAGCGGCCATCAGCAGCAGCACCGGCGCCACCCAGCCCAGCAGGTCCTGCAGCCACGTGGGCTCGTGCACGCGCTGGAACGGCACGCCGTAGGGCGCCAGCCGCTCGGCGATGGCCGGCTCCATCATCGTGGACACCACCACCTGCTTGCCGGCGCTGTCGGGCGCCTTCAGCTTGCCGGTGATCAGCCGGTCGCCCACCGTCACCTCGGCGATCTTGCCGGCGCGCAGCTGCTGCTCGAAGGCGCTGTAGGGCAAGGGTTGCACCTGGCGGCTCTGGTCCCACCAGTCCTTGGCCAGCCAGACGGCCAGCAGCAGGGGCAGCACGGCCCACACGTTCCACACGGGTTTCGATTCCATGGCGCATTGGGGCATGGGGCGCGCGGCAGCGGCTTGATCCAAAGCAATCGCCATCGGCCCTTGCGCGGGCACGCTTGCCCTGATGAACGAACCCGCCGCCGTCGGCCTGACGCAAGCGCAGGCGCAGCTACTGCTGGCGCAGCACGGCCCCAACGTGCTGCGCGACGCGCCCCGCCCCACGCTGGCGCGCCGCTTTCTGCAGCGCCTGGCCAACCCGCTGCTGCTGGTGCTGCTGGCCGCCTCGCTGATCGCCGCGGCCACGGGCGACGCGCTGAGCTTCGGCGTGGTGCTGCTGGTGGTGCTGATGAGCGTGTCGCTCGACCTGCTGCAGGAACAGCGCGCCGACCGCGCCATCGACGCGCTGAAGCTCAGCGTGGCACTGCGCGCGCGCGTTTGGCGCGACGGCCAGTGCGTGCAGCAGCCGGTGCGCGAGCTGGTGCCCGGCGACGTGGTGGAGGTGGCCGCGGGCAGCCTGGTGCCGGCCGACGGCACCGCGCTGGAAGCGGCCGACTTCTTCGTCAACGAGGCCACGCTCACCGGCGAGGCCTACCCGGTGGAGAAGCACCACGGCGAGCGCGTGCTGATGGGCAGCACGGTGGTCAGCGGCGGCGCGCGCATCGAGCTCACGGCCACCGGCGCGCGCACCGAGCTGGGCGGCGTGGCGGCGCAGCTGGCCGAGGCGGCGCCGCCCACCGCGTTCGAGCTGGGCACGCGCCGGTTCGGCACGCTGCTGGTGCGCTGGACCATGGCACTGGTGCTCGGCGTGCTGCTGGTGAACACGCTGTACCACCGCCCGCTGCTGGAGTCGTTTCTCTTCGCGCTGGCGCTGGCGGTGGGCCTCACGCCGGAGCTGCTGCCGATGATCGTGTCGGTCACGCTGGCGCGCGGCGCACAGCGCCTGGCCGCACGGCACGTGGTGGTGAAGCGCCTGGCTGCCATCGAGGACCTGGGCGCGATGGACGTGCTGTGCACCGACAAGACCGGCACCCTCACCGAAGGCGCACCAGGCTTGGAGCGCGCGCTCGACTCGCTGGGGCGCGACAGCGCGCGCGTGTTCGAGCTGGCCTGGCTGAACAGCCATTTCGAGACCGGCGTGAAAGCCGCGCTGGACGAAGCCATCCTGGCGCACGCCAACGTGGATGCCTCGGCCTGGGAGAAGCTCGACGAGGTGCCGTTCGACTTCGAGCGGCGACGCGTGTCGGTACTGCTGCAAGGCGCGGCCGGACGCACGCTCGTGGTGAAAGGCGCGCCCGAGGAGCTGCTGCGCCTTTCAGTGGCCTGGCACGACGGGCAGGCCGAGCAGCCGCTGGACGACGCCATGCGCACGCGCATCCGGCAGCAGTTCGACGACTGCAGCGCGCAGGGCCTGCGCCTGCTGGGAGTGGCCAGCCGCACCGTGGACGCGGCCACCGCCGACGTGGGCGCCGAGCAGGAGCAGCAACTGGTGTTCGCCGGCTTCGTGGCGTTTGCCGACCCACCCAAGGCCTCGGTGGCCGGCGCCATTGCCGAGCTGAAACGCCACGGCGTGGCCTTGAAGATCGTGACCGGCGACAACGAAGCCGTGACGCGCCACCTCTGCGCCGCGCTCGGCCTGCCGGTGCGCGGCGTGCTGAGCGGCGCCCAGGTGGCCGAGCTGGACGACCACGGCCTGCGCGCGGCGGTGCGCCGCGCCAACCTCTTCTGCCGCGTGAGCCCGGTGCAGAAGGACCGCATCGTGCGCGCGTTCAAGGCCGCCGGCCACGTGGTGGGCTACATGGGCGACGGCGCCAACGATGCGCCGCCGCTGCACTCGGCCGACGTGGGCATCTCGGTGGACGGCGCAGTGGACGTGGCCCGCCAGGCCGCCGACCTGGTGCTGCTGCAGCATGAACTGGGCGTGCTGTGCGAAGGCGTGCGCGAAGGCCGGCGCACCGTGCTGAACGTGGACAAGTACATCCTCATGGCCACCAGCTCCAACTTCGGCAACATGGTCAGCATGGCCGCCGCGGCGCTGGTGCTGCCCTTCCTACCGATGCGGCCGCTGCAGATCCTGCTCAACAACTTTCTGTACGACCTGTCGGAAGTGGCCTTGCCGCTGGACACCGTGGACGACGCGCAGCTCAAGCGCCCGCAACGCTGGAACCTGCCGTTCATCCGCCGCTTCATGCTGGTGTTCGGCCCGCTCAGCTCCGCCTTCGACCTGGCCGCGTTTGCGCTGCTGTATGGCGCGCTGCACGTGGCGGAGGCGGCGTTCCAGACCGCCTGGTTCGTGCAGTCGATGGCCACGCAGGTGCTGGTGGTCTTCGTGATCCGCACACGCCACGCCGCCTGGCGCGACCGCCCGGCGCACGCGGTAACTGTGGCCAGCCTGGGCGTGACCGCGCTGGCGGTGGCCCTGCCCTACACGCCGCTGGCCGCCGCGTTCGGGTTCGTGCCGCTGCCCGCGCCGCTGCTGGCGCTGGTGGCGGCGCTCACTGCAGCCTACCTGGCGAGTGCCGAAGCGTTGAAGCGGCTGTTCTGGCGGCGCGCGCGGGTACACGCCACTGCCTTGCGCAGGCGCAAGGCGCCCGCTGCGCGCCGGTTCACAGTGGCAGCCGGATCCTCCGATCCGAAAACACCGTGACGCCATCGAGGAGCAAGCCATGACCGACCATGTAGCCGATGTGAAGAGGTATACGGAAAGCGTCGACGAGGCCGCGGTAGCGGCGATCGTGCGCTACTGCGGCATCGCCTTGCAGCGCCCCGTTTCGTCGCTGGTGGCCACCAGCGACAAGCAGGAGCTGGCCACCGTGCGTGACGGCTTCGCCGCCAAGAAGCTGGGCCTCGCTGCCGAAGCCGCGGACGCGGGCATCCAGGCTGTGGTGCAGAAGATGAAGGCCGCCACGCGCAAGAGCCGCGTGACCTTCTACTACCTGCTCGCCGAAGCCACGGGCACGCTGGCCAAGCTCAAGGCCTGAGCGGGCGGGCCTGACCTGTATCGGGCAGCACCGAATGGTCCCAAATCTTGGGACAGGGCCATGCCCCCCGCCAGGCTCCAGGCCTGCCGGTGGCCCAGCCGCCGCAAGGCCCGGGCGGCTCGCGCGCTGCGGTTGCCCGAGCGGCAGAAGAACAGCACCAGGGTGTCAGGCTGCGCCAGCCATTGCGGCAGCATGTTGACCATCGTCGACAGCGGCGCAGCCTGGTAGTGCACGGCCGCGGGGAACGCCGGCACGACGCCCAGGCGTTGTTCGTACGTTTCGCGCACGTCGACCACCACCAGGTGCTGGCCCGCCGCAAGGAGCTTCGCGAACTCGCTCACAGGCAATTCGGCCGGCGCCTCGCTGCCAAGCTTCTCGACGCGTGCGCCGCAAGCCATGGTCTGGTACGCGGTGGGCGCGATGCTGCACTCGAGCCTTGCCTTGGCATCGGCGAACTCGCGCGACGCCATACGCCCGCTCAACACGGCGGCGAGCAGCGGCTGCGCGGCGGTCTCGGTTTGGAAGGTGCACGCAAAACGATCGTCGTAGTCGTGGCCAGGCAGGAGAAGCGCCTCCCGGCCCACGGCGTGCTCGAGCTCTTGCAGCGAGCTGGCGAACGCCAGCGGCGCGCTTTGCGCAAAGTCGCTGCGGCCCAGCGCGCCGGGCATGACGGTGTCGCCGACAAAGGCGAACAGCGGGCGGTGGCCATCGTGCAGCAGATAGGCGGTCGAGTCCTCGGTATGGCCCGGGACAGCCAGGCGCGTGAGGCGGCGTGCGCCGAGCGCGATGGCTTCCGCCCCCACGGGCCAACCCAGCGCATCGTGCTGATGGGCATCCACCTGCGGCGGCTGCAACGCCTGGCGCAGCTCGTGCGCCGAGGAAGCGTGGTCACCGTGGCTGTGGGTGTCCAGCACGGCAGCCAGCACGTAGCCCGTGCAGTTGAACCAGTGCGCAAGCCGCGCCGTCAGTTGCGGCAGCGGGTCGACCACCACTGCAAGCCGGCTCTCGCGGTCGGCCACCAGGTAGCAGCACGCACCGTCCACCTGGAAGCGGGTGATCAGGTCTGGCGGCAAGGCACCGTCGCCTCTTTCGGAGCCGATGCAACTCGCGCGCAGCGAAGCGCCGCACGCGAGGATCCGTTCGCAGGCTTGTGCGATCACCGCTTCGCTCACCGTTGCGTCGAAGGAGAGTCGCACGGCGGACGCGGTTTGCCACTCGGGCAGCCCCATGGCCTCCAGCACATCGCTGGGCAGGGCCTTGGACGCACTGCACGCCGATCCGCTGCTCACGCGCAGGCCTGCGGCATCGAAGAGATCCAGCAGGAGCTTGGAGCTCAGGCCCGGCACCGAAAAGTTCAGCGTGGTCGGCAGGCTGATGTCCAGCGGCGCGTTCAGCTCCATCCCTGGGAATGCGGCCGTCAGTGCCGACAAGAGGCGATGCCGATGCTCGACGAGCGCTGCCCAGGGCTGCAGTTCGGTCTCTCTTTCCACGGCAGAGAGCACGGCACCCAGCGCTGCAATGCCTGCCATGTTCTCGGTGCCGGCTCGCAGGCCCGACTCCTGCCCACCGCCCGTGAGCAATGGGGTGAACGGCGCACCATCGCGCACGTAGAGCAGGCCCACACCCTTGGGCGCGAAGAGCTTGTGGCCGGAGCACGGCGCGTAGTCGATGGGCAGTTCGTCCAGCCGCAGCGCAAGCTTGCCCAACGCCTGCACGCTGTCCACCATCCACAAGGCACCGCTGCCCTTAAGTGCGTCGGCGATGCCCTGAAGATCGCTGATGACGCCGGTCTCGTTGTTGGCGGCCATGGTGCACACCAGCAGGGCTTGCCTGGCGTGCAAGCGCAGCCAATCGAGGTCGTGCCGCCCGCTGCGGCCCACCGGAATGGCCTTCAACTCAAGAGAGAGCCCGAGCAACGCGTTCCAGTGTTGCAGCGCTTGCGGCACCGCCTTGTGCTCGGTGGCGCCGTAGAGCAGCAGGGTCGGTCGGTCGCCGGCCTTTGCATCGCGAGCGCGCAACGATGCCAGTGCGCAGAGCACCGCGGTGTGGATGCCTTCCGTGGCGCCGCTCGTGAAGAGCACCCGCCCACGAGATGCGCCCATCACGCGGGCGGCCGTAGCGCGCACTCCGTCGAGCATGGCGCGCGCCCGCAGGCCGGCGCAGTGCGTACTGCTGGGATTGCCAAATTCATCGGCCATCGCGGCCATGGCCGCACGCTGAGCACTGGGCAGCACGGCCGTCGTGGCATTCGAGTCCAGATAGATGTCCATGGCGGCGATTCTCGAAACGCGGCCGTGGAAAAAGCTTGCGTTGTAGACTCAGCCGAGCCCGATTCTTGGAAGATTGTTCTAACAAACATGACCAAACTGAAGCTCGATGCCATTGATCGCAAGATCCTCGAATTGCTTCAGCAAGACGCTGGCATGCAGGTGGCCGAGCTGGCGTCGCGCGTGGGGCTGTCGCAAACGCCTTGCTGGCGCCGTATCCAGCGCCTGAAGGAAGCCGGCGTCATCACCAGGAACGTGATGCTGCTGGACCCGCGCCAGATCAATGTAGGCGTCACCGTTTTCGTCGCCGTGCGCACCAGCACACACACGCAGGCGTGGTTCGAGCGCTTCAAGGCCACGGTCGACGCGATTCCCGAGGTGGTGGAGTTCTATCGGATGAGCGGCGAAATCGACTACCTGCTGCGCGTGGTCGTGCCGGACATCGCGGCCTACGACGCGGTGTACAAGCGGCTGATTGCCGGCACGCACTTGTTCGACGTGAGTTCGAGCTTCGCGATGGAAGAGATCAAGTTCACCACGGCGCTGCCGCTGTCGTACATCGGCTGAGCACGGCCCGACCGGCCCGCCGGAATCGTCCACCACTGCCTGGCAACGAGGCATGATTCGACACCGGCGACGAGGAGATGGGCGATACCTGTCGTCCAGGGACGTCGCTCATGCCAAACGCATCCCCGTGGAGGCCGCATGTCGAAAGAGGGCTACTGGATCATCCGGACAAGTCTCATCCTTATGGCGATCACGATCGTCTTCTTCGTGATGGCACCGCCCGTGCTGAACTACCCGCTGACCTTTGCGCAGGCGACACGTGTCCTGCAGATCATCGTGCCCGTCTTTATCGGCTACGTCGCGATTGCGACCCGCAGCGCGACCAACTCATCGAGCTTGGAAACTGAAGCCACGCCCTTGCTACGGCTGCTCAGCCGTGGTCCGCTTTATGTGTTTGCGCTTGCCATGCTGGTGATCGTGGGGTCGTTCTGGTATTCCAATCGACCTGGAAGCTTGCCACCAGGCAGCGGTATGTCGGTGGATCAACTGTGCTGGGTGGTCACGTTCCTGATGGGGCTGTTGAGTGCCACTACTGCCACCATCGTCGGAAGAGCTTTCGGCGGCACTTGATGATCTCGCGCGGTCGGCCGCCTTCGCTTCCGGTCTGCCTTGGCGTGCTGCTTTTGGCGGGGTGCGCCACGCTTTCGCCAACCTTCCATCTCGAAGACGAGGCCCAGTTCCCGACCACCGGGCGTGACGTGGCCGAGACAATGGCCGTGCTCGGCTTCCACACGACCGATAGCGCGCCCCGCCATTGCGGCGCGTTCCGCCTGCGCGAGTTCGAGTGCACCCGCTATGCGGCCCGGTTGGCGGGCCTTGAAGAATTGATGGACGTTGCCCGCGCACCCTACGCCTTGCCGTTGCCAGCCGTCGACCCGCACCTGGGCGTGCTTTACGAAGCATCCTCTGCGCCGGAGCCTGCCGGGGCGTCGGCTAGTGGGTTGACCGTCGAGCGGAAGGGGCCACTGGCCGGCGCCGAATTCGGATGGGTTCCGCTAGAGCAGACCATCGACGGCCCGCGAGTCGCGGAGGCCTGGGAGCATCTGGCGCGCGTTGGCACGCCCTTCGCGTGCAGCAACATGGCTCCGGCGGGCGCCGAACAAGCGATTGCCGCGTCAGCGCCCACAACGGACACGGTGCAGCCCACTTCATGCACCCGCTTGCTCGTGGCAGCGACGCCGCACGACGAGCCCGGCATCGCGGCCTGCAATGTCGTGCGTCTGCCCAAAGGTCGCACGGGAGCTCCGTACCACTGCACGTTCGTCCTGCTTGCTCGCCAGGGCAAGACGTACATCCGGGCCGCCACGGCGTTCTTCAACCACAGCTATGCGTTCGGCGGCCGCCCTGACCTGTTCATCGAACTTCCGCAGGAGATGAGCATGGGAGTGAACGACTCAGCTCGCGAAGCGACCATCGTGCGCCTGCTGAGCGAGGCGCTGCAAAGGCCACCGTTCAAGCTGACGATCCAGCGTGACCAGCACGATGTGATGGCGATCTCCGACTATCACTACAGCGATGTTCTGCGCCAGTGGGCGTGGGAGACGATTCGCATTCGCCCATACGGTCTGATCACCGTCAGCACGACGCTGTATGTCAGCCGGCAGAACTCGGACAATCCGGCCGATTGGGACCGACCTTCGCCGCAAGTGGAAACCGCTTACCTGGCCGCGCTAACCGGCGTACTTCGAGCGTCAATCGGCAGCCTATGCAAGCAAGGTTCCTGGGAGCAGCAGGACAAGCGCCTGAAGCTTACCTGCCTACACTGAGCGCGCGGGTCGGCTTTCGCGCGTCCACGTACGGGTTAGAGTCCCGAGCGCCACATTGACGCTGTCATGCCCACCCCTCAAGCCAAGACGCCAACGAGTCATCTGCCAGAGCCGCTGAACCTGCCCAACCCGCGCCACGCCAGGCGCGTGCCGCCGCACATCGACAAGGAACGGTTCGATCGCATCCGCCAGGCCGCGTACACGCTGCCGCAGGTCGTGAAGCCGGCTGACTTTGTGGCCGATCAGGGCGCAGGGTCCGAAGAGCAGTTCGACAAGCGCGGCCTCGTGCTGCTGCAAAAGGCCGCCGGCGCCCGCCCCAGCCGCTGGATTGCGCCCGAGCTGATGGACACCGCTTTGGCGCACCTCGATGCCGTGGGCACCGGGGCGGCGGTGCGGCCCTTGATGCAGGAACGCACCGCCGCGCTCGAAGCGCTGGGCGTGTCGGCGCACGCCGGCGAATGGACGCGCCTGATCAGCCAAACCTTGCAGCTGTCGGAACCCGGCTGGCGCGTGCCGGTTCTGTTTCGCATGCCCGTGGCGGCCGATCCGGTCTGGGCCTACTACCGCACCGGGGACAAGGCCGCGCTGCTTGCTGCGCTGGGGCGGGCACCCGCGCACCCCCATGCCGCCGAGCTGGTGGCGCACCTGGAGGCCCTGGTCGAGCGCAGCCGCGCGTACAAGCCGCGCCACATCGAGTCGCTGCTGGCGCGCCTGCAGGCGGAATGCGCGGTGCCGCGGGGCGTGGGGCAATTCGATGAACTGAAGAAGGCCTGCACCCGCGTGCAAGACCGTTGGGAACACCGCGTCACCGAGCTCGACACGCTGGAGGGCCTGAACAACGAGCTCGCGTTCCAGGGCTACCCCGATTCCTTCGAGAAGGCGCGGCGGCTGCAACGCAGCGTGACGCTGTACGTGGGCCCGCCCAACAGCGGCAAGACCCATGCCGCGTTCGAGCGCCTCGCGCAGGTGCACGACGGCGCTTACCTGGCGCCGCTGCGCCTGCTGGCACTCGAAGGACGCGACCGCCTGGCCGCCCGGGGTGTGGCTTGTTCGCTGCTCACCGGCGAAGAGAACGTGCCCGAACCGCATGCACGCGCCGTCTCCAGCACCATCGAGATGGTCAACACGAACAAGCCCATCGACCTGGCAGTGATCGATGAGGCGCAGATGATCTTCGACAACGCCCGCGGCTGGGCCTGGACGCAGGCCATCGTGGGGGTGCCCGCCAACGAGGTGATCATCATCTGCTCGGCCTATGCGGTGCCGGCGATCGAGAACCTGCTGGGCCTGTGCGGCGAGCGGTGCCACGTGCGGCACTTCGGTCGCAAGCAGCATGTGGAGCTGCTGCCGCACCCGGTGCCCATCGCGTCGCTGAAGCTCGGCGACGCGGTGGTGGCGTTCAGCCGCCGCGACGTGCTGATGCTGCGCGACCAGATCGCCGCCGCCGGCCACCCGGTGTCGGTGATCTACGGCGCCCTGCCGCCAGAGGTGCGCCGGCGCGAGGCGGAGCGCTTTGCGCAGGGCGAGTCGCACATCCTCGTGGCCACCGACGCCATCGGCATGGGGCTGAACCTGCCGATCCGCCGCGTGCTGTTCAGCACCATGACCAAGTTCGACGGCCAGGACGACCGGCCCCTCAACGTATCCGAGGTGCACCAGATCGCCGGCCGCGCCGGCCGCTTCGGCATCCACGAAGAAGGCTTCGTCGGCGTGCTGAAAGAGGCGGAGCCCACGGCCGCGCGTACCCTGAAGGAGACGATCCAGAAGACGCCGCATGCGCCGCGCAGCTTCAAGGCGCCAGTGGCGCCCAACCCCTGGCACGTGCAGACCATCGCCTCGCGCCTGCACAAGACCAAGCTGCGCGAGGTGCTGGGCGTGTTCATGGAGCAGCTCAAGCTTGACGACGCGCATTTCGCGGTGGCCGAGCTGGAGCAGATGCTCGAGCTGGCCGAGCAGCTCGACCGCAGCGCGGGCAAGCTCACGCTGAAGCAGCGCTTCATCTATGCGCAAGCACCGGTGGACACCCGCACCGAATCGCAGGTGATGGAGTTTCTGGAGTGGAGCAGCAGCCACGCGCTGACCGGCAAGGCCGGCACGCCGTGGTTCCTGGATCAAGTGGACGGCCACAGCCGGCTCGACCGCATGGAGCAGGCGCTGCGTGCGTGCACGCTATGGCTGTGGCTGGACCTGCGCTTTCCCGGCGTCTATGGCCACGTGGACGCGGTGCTCGACCTGCGTGCGCGCCTGAACGACGGCATCGAACGGCAGCTCAAGGGCAAGCGACCGCTTGCGCAGATGCGACAGCGCCGCGCAGGATCGCGCCGATGAGGCGCTGCTCGCAACGCACCGTTGGTCATGCCGAATTGCGGTCGCTGACCCGTCTGAGTTGGCGTTGAACGACCGCAGGTGGCGGGAGCTGTCGTTCGTCGCATCACCCGTGAGGTGCCGCTTCACGACTGAGGGCGCGTAGTCTCCAGGGGCGGCTTTCGTCAGCGGTCAACTGCGACTCACGACCCGAAGCTGTCTGGGGATAGGAAGTTCTCGATGGCACCTCCACGCCCGCGGCGCTGGTCAATTCTCGCTGCATGGTCGCGGCGCTTGAAGAGCTGAGAACGTCACCTTGCGATGGGAGGTAGGATCCCCACGCCGCGCCGTCCGCGCGGGAAGCGCGTGTGATCGCAACACGAAGGACGCGAGGATGCTGTTCGGGCAATTTGCTATCGACAAAACCATCGAAGAACACGTGACGGAGATCGCTGCGCTGGCGAATGACCCGCAAACGCTCATTGTCCTTGACACCAACATCCTCACGTACCTCTACAAGCTGCACTCGGCAGCGCGTCAGGAGTTCTTCCAATGGTCGGATGCCGTCGCAGCACAGAACCGGCTCGTCATCCCTGCCTGGGCCGCGAGCGAATACCTGTCTAGGGTGACCTCCAAGACACTTGATTCCTATACGCCCAAAAGCAAGGAAGCAAGTCAGGCTACGAAACTCCTCCGCGGCCTCCTGGAGACAGCGTCCCTGTTCGTCGACGACGCATCGCTGACGAGGATCTGTTTTCTCGGCGACCGCGCAGCGTTCATCGCTGGCTTTCGTACGGCGATCGACGCGCTGACCCCCTATACGCGTGTCTTCTCGCAGGACTTCGACTCAGGAGTTGTTCACCAGGAGATCGAGGCGCATCTGTCCTCTGCCATCCTGGGCTCGGATCTGGCCGCCCACTGCACGCGTGCTAACAAGGAGGCGAGCGGGCGCTTCGAGCATCGCCTTCCTCCTGGGTTTCGCGACGACGGAAAGCCCGAGAACCGGTTGGGCGATCTGATCATCTGGTACGAAATCCTTGAGAAGTCAGCCGCTAGCGTGGCCGATTTTCCGAAGGTCCTGTTCATCAGCAGGGATGAGAAGTCGGATTGGGTCTATGCGCCTGCGAAACGCATTGAACTTGCACGAGGGGTGCGCAAGCCAGTGACGAATACCAACCCCGAGATCAAACTGGCTGACCCTCGACTCGTCGCTGAATTCAAGCTCAGAGCCGGCCACACCAACTTTACGATCGCCAATCTGCCTGCCCTCGTGGAAGGAATGTCGAGGCGCAACCCGGCTGAGTTTTCCCATCTCGCAGCCGCCATTCAGATCACCATTCAAGAGGCTGCGCCAACTGCGTCCTCTGCAGCTCAGGACGGTTCAACCGCTGCGGTCGCACCCATGGACAACGTTGCCGCTGGCCTGCTACTTGAGCCTGCAGTCGACGCTACCCCTGTGGTCGAAGTGCCCGCCGCGGCACCTGTCGCCGTCGACTTGCCTTTGCAGTTCGCGCCTGACGAACCGGCTCCTCCGCGCCTGAACTACGATGCAGATGCACTACAGGACAGTCTGTACCCAGCGGATGCGCCCTCCGAGATCAACACCATCATCCGTGCGCTCAAGTCCCACAATTGGTACACGCAGAACCCCGCGGTGGTGAAAATCCGCACACTCCAGTCGGAGCAGTTCCCGGCTTCGTCTTGGTTCGTGCTCGGACGGAATATCTATCAGGCAGCGTGCGGCAATTCCCAGAAAGCCATGGAGTTCATGGCTGCGCTCGAAGCACAGCTGCGCCAGTTCCAGCCGGAGGCCGCACAGCATCTCCTCGCCGGCGTGCTCTATGAGGTCTACTTTGACAGCCATGGCACGTTCAGAGGCAGCCCCAAGTTCAGCTACGCCGACAAGCCCCTCTCCTTGGTGACGGAAGATGCCTACGCCGAGGCGCTTGAGTTCATACAGTTCCACCTATGGAATCACAGGGCGCAACTGAAGTTCTTGCCGGGAGACCGCGACCGGAAGATTGTCCATATTGTCTCGGCTCCTCCCGCGCCGACTGCTCAGAACGCCGCACCGGCTGCTTCCAAGGCTCTCTCCGTACTGGCGGATGAGCTGCGCTCTGTCGTTCTGGATGGCGTCGAGCTGATGCGCGACGTTGTCGATCCCGAGGAAGACGAATGGCAGCGCTTGCTGCAGGGGGGAAAGCTGAGCCCGGAGCGCATCCGTGAGAAAGTCTCAGAGGAACTCGCTATTCCGAAGTGGGCCTTGGCACTTGAGACTGAACCCCCGATCCGGGCGGATCGTGAACTTGCCCTCCCAGCCGGTCGCGAATTCCATCCAAAGCAGGCACTTCAGGCGCACTGAGCAAGAAAAGCCGGCTGGCCGTGGCGGATACCGAGCATGACCATCCTTTACTGGAGCTGGCCTTGGCGCACGTTGAGGCCGAGGAAGTGCGGACGGACATGGAAGTCTAGGTCAGGCAGCACGGCTACCTGGATAGCCGCAAGCATCGGCTTGAAGCGGCCGAACGCAAGGTAGACGAGTCGGAGGCGCTGCTCAACTCCTACGTCGAGCGTCTCGGCGACTCTGCCCTCTACAACAACTCTATGCTGCGTAGAGACCTTGGAACTGCTGCTCTTGCTGATCGCGCACTCGTGGAGTTTGATGTTCGCTGACTTTGCGCGTGAACGCCGTAACCAACGGGCCATCACTTGCAAGGTGCTGAAAGAACTGAGGCGGCTGAAAGGCGTCGTTCAATTCGCGCAGCTGGTCGAGACTAACCGGTTCTGACAGCCGTTTCGGGCTCGTTAGCACGACAACGAAGCCCTTCGTGAGGCCAGAGAAGTAGTCGTAGAACTCGCCTCTTGCCAAGCCTGAGACGTCGCCATACCGGCGCCACAGCGTCGAAGGGGCCAGTTCGTGCATCGAGTGCACCTGGGCCGACCCAATGACTTTGCCCACAGGCACTTTGACGTACATCCAGATCGTCGTTCCCACCTCCAGGCGCATCGGCCGGCGCCGAAGCTCCACTCGCTTGGTCGATCGGAGAATGCCATCGGCAAAGCGCTGTTCGAGCGAGATTAGTGCGTGAGTGATGGTCATTGTGCGAAGCCTTCTTCCAAGATTCTCTCAAGTTGTTCAGGCGTGATACGACGGGTCGTAATCAGCTGTGTCGACTCGCCGCAGCCGAGCCGCTTCAGGCTGGCGAGGCCTACGGGACGTGGAAGGTGGATCACATTGTCAAAGGCGGTCACGGTCTTCAGCTCTGAAAGGCCAATCATCGACAGTGTCTCCGCGCAGAGCACCGAAGGATCCAAGTCCGAAGCGTTCGTTGCCTTGTCGGCCTTCAGGTATGCACGCCGAACACGCGCGATCGCTACGATCGAACTTGAGCCGCCGCCCTTGCCAGACTCGTAGAACAGGATGATGGTGCCGGGGGCAAAGAGTTTCAGCGTCTTCTTGCTGCTGATGTAGTGTCTTTCGCTGTACTGTGATGCACGCGAGCGCGGCAAAAAGCTGTCTTGTCGGGAATGTCCGAGCAGCGGTTCAGCAAACTCGCGCAGGATGGGCGTTATGACCGCGTCGCGGCCGGGTAGGCAGAAGATCGCGGGCGACAAACCCGATTCCAGTTCCTGTAGCCGCACAAAGCGGCGATTGCCATCCGGACAATGAACCTCGACCTGTTGATCGAAGTCTCTGAACGGTGGGCAAATAGAAGGCAGCCTCAGTTTGGCCAGTGCGTGCAGCCCGGAGGTTGTTGCCGACCAATTCTTCACGGTGACGACACGGTTGACCACCAGCTTGGAAAGCACGGCACCGTCCTCAGAGCCGGCAAAGCCGAGCACCGCCGCAATCTCGCGAGCAATCACCTGCCGCGGCGCCAGGTGCACTCGCACCTGAGCGGGCGACGCATCGCAGGCCTTCGTCAGCAGCTTGTTTAACAGCAGGCGTGCGGCTTGCATTGCATTCGGTTGACGTTCGTCGATGGCAAGGCGACCAAAAATAGTCGACCCTTCGACTTGCCTGGTACACGCAAGGTATCCGACAAGACGCCCCTCCGACAGGACAGCGGTTCGCTGGACGATCCGTTCGGTCGAATCTGCGGCACCCCAGAGCGAGATCGCATCTGCATCGGCAATGCCCAGACGCGTCAGCATCTGGCGCAGTTCACTCTCGCCGGCGGCCGGAAGAGTTGTCACCATGATGGACTCACCCGCGTTGCCCGTCTCCAGCATTTCTTCACGACCGGCTTCGAACCGCTCTGCGGGCTGAAACGCCGTCGGTGAAATGACGTCGATGCCGTACTTCTCTTCTAGTACGCGCGCGGCAGCAAGCACGGCGTCATCGCTGGTGATGAACCCCGTGTCACTTCTCACCGTAATCGAGCCATCTCGTTCTCGGCGTAATCAGGCCACC
>CAMLIZ010000113.1 GCA_946480245.1 uncultured Pseudomonadota bacterium | reverse complement strand
CCTGGGCCGGCGTGCCGATCTCCGGCGCGAGCTTGCCCTTGAGCTCCAGCAGCAGCCGCTCGGCCGTCTTCTTGCCGATGCCGGGCACCTTGACCAGCCGCCCGCTCTGCTGCTGTGCCACCGCCTGCGCGAGCTCGCTGACCGACAGCCCCGACAGGATGGACAGCGCGGTGCGCGGGCCCACGCCGCTGATCTTGACCAGCAGGCGGAAGGTGCTGCGCTCCTCGGCAGTGAGGAAGCCGAACAACTGCTGCGCGTCCTCGCGCACGACGAAGTGCGTGAGCAGCGTGACCTTCTCGCCGAGGTTCGGCAGGTTGAAGAAGGTGCTCATCGGCACGTCCACCTCGTAGCCGACGCCGTGGCAGTCGATGAGCACGAGCGGTGGCGATTTCTCCGCGAGCTGGCCGGTGAGGCGTCCGATCATGGACGCGGATTATGGCTAGCGCCGGAACAGGCCCAGGCGTTGCGCTTCCAGCGCCGCCTCGGCGCGCGAGCTCACGTTGAGCTTGCGGTAGATCTGCTTCACGTAGTCGGCGATCGTGTGGCGCGACAGGTTCAGCTGCACGCCGATCTCGGGCAGCGTGAAGCCCTTGGCCACGCGCAGCAGCACCTCGGTCTCGCGCTCGGTGAGCTGCACGTGCGGCATCAGCGAGGCTTCGGGCTTGGCCTGCTTGGCGAAATACGAGATCACGCGGCGCGCGATCGACGGCGACAGGGGCGGCTCGCCCTGGCTGATGCGCTGCAGCTGCTCGGTGAGCAGCTCGCGCGCCTGCTCCTTCAGCAGGTAGCCGAAGGCGCCGGCCTGCAGTGCCGGGAACAGGTGTTCGTCGTCGTCGTGGATCGTCACCACCACCGACTGCGCCTCGGGCTGCTGCTCACGCAGCGCGGCCACCACGTCGACACCCGAGCCATCGGGCAGGCCGAGATCAATCAGCGCGAGGTCGAACTTGACGGCCGACACCATGCCGAGCGCGTCGTGCACGCGTGCGCATTCGGAGATCTCGGCGTGGGGGAACACCTGCAGCACCAGCGTCTTCAGCCAGGCGCGGATTTCGGGCAGGTCTTCGAGCAGCAGGATGTGCTTCATGGCGGCGTCCTCGGGAGGCGGCTGATACTAACAGTGCCGTGTGCCGCTGTGCGGCCGCGGCGGCCCGCCTACAGCGGCAGCGTGAGGCGGATCACGGTTCCGTAGCCCGGAGCCGACTCCACCAGGCATTGGCCCTGCAACTGCTTGGCGCGGTGCTTCATGCTGGACATGCCGTGGCCGCGGTCCAGCCGGCCGTCCAGCTCCAGCGGGATGCCGCGGCCGTTGTCCTGGATCACGAGCTGGAAGTCGGTGTCGCCGACGGTGCAGGCCACCGCGCAGTGCGAGGCGCCGCTGTGCTTGATGATGTTGCTCACCGATTCGCGCAGGATGCGGGTGGTCTGCACGTAGGCACGCGCCGACAGGGTTTGCGGCGGCTCTTCGGCGGGCGCGCTCCAGTCGGCCTCGATACCCGCCTGTGCCAGGCGCGACACCACTTCGGCGCGCCAGTCGCCGAGCGCGTCGACCAGGCGCACCGGCTTGCCGGTGAGGCCGCGCACGGACAGCCGCATCTCCTCCAGCGCCTCGCGCGCGAGGGTGGAGATGCGCTCGCTTTCGCTGGTGTGCACGATGGTCAGCAGCTTGGCGCCCAGGTCGTCGTGCAGGTCGGCGGCGATGCGCTTGCGCTCGCGCTCGGTCACCTGCTCTACGCGCAGTTCAGCCAGCTGCGCGAAGTTGCGCTCGATCTCGTCGGTGGCCTCGCGGATGCGGGCCTCCAGCGTCATGCGGCCTTCCTCGGCCGTCTGCAGCGCGCGCGCGTAGTGCTGCACCAGCCGCAGCCCGATCATCACGAACACCACCGGGATCGCCACGTGCGGCAGGTCGGCCAGCAGGCCGGCCGGCGGGTGCTGCTGGGCCAGGAACTCGGCGGCCACCAACAGCAGCAGCACGCCCAGCAGCAGCGCCATCGGGCGGAACTCGGCCGGGCGCTCCGCGCGCGTCACGCGCAGGTAGTAGCCCATGGCACCGAGCGTCTGCACCACCAGCAGCGAGTACGCGAAGCTGGCCACCTGGAACACATGCTCGGTGCCCATCAGCAGCACCGCTGCAGGCACCAGCAGGCACTGCAGCCACAGCGCGACGGTCACGCTGGTGTAGCGACGCCCGGCATAGCGCAGCAGGAACTGCACCGCGCACAGCACGACGAAGGGCGCCAGCGCGGTGAGCACCACCTCGTTCCAGGGCGCAGGCAGCGGCAACTCGCGCAGCCACAGCCGAGCGGTGAGCAAGGACCACGTGGCCGACAGCGCGCCGAAGTAGGCGAGGTAGCTGTCCTTGCGGTGGCGCCAGCCCATCACCAGCAGCACGCTGCCCAGCAGCAACAGCGTCGCGCTCACGACTTCGGGCATTGCGATGCGCCAGGCGTGGCGCTGTGCGTACTGCCGTGCCATTACCGGGTAGGGGCCCACGTCCAGCACGGACAGGCCACCGGCGCGCTGGTGCGAGGCCACGCGCTCGAGCGGATGGCCCACCACCTTCAGGTCCAGCGTGTTGCCTGAGGGCCGCAGCAGCGCGCCGGGCAGCGCGACCAACTGCGGATGGTGGCAGTTGCGGGCGGCCGATTCACGCATGGCCCCGTCACGCAGCACCAGCTGGTTGTTCAGGTACACCTCGAAGCCGGAACACACGCGGTCGATGAACAGCCCGAGCAATTCATCGCCCTTGCCGGCCGTGCCGGCAGCGTCGAACGTGATGCGGTACCACACCGGGCCGGCATGCCCGGGCCGCGACACCGCCCAGTCGTCGGGCAGCGCAACCAGGCGCGGGGTCTCGTCGGTCGGGAAGCGGTCGGCGGGCGACTCCAGGCTGTAGGCCCAGGCGAAGCGCAGTGGCTGCTCGAACGCCGCATCGGCGGGCGCAAGCCCGAGCAGGCAGAGAGCGAAGACGAGGGCCAGGCGCAGCATCGGCCGCGATTGTCCTCGAAGTGTTACAGGGCGCCGCCCGGCGACAATGTGCGGAATTCCCGCCCACCTTCGCAACCGACGCACGCCCGTGATCCTGCGCCACAGCTTCGCCCCTGCCGACAACACCCGCCTGGCGCACCTGTGCGGCGCGCTCGACGAACACCTGCGCAGCATGGAGGGCGCGTTCGGCGTGGCCATCTCGCGCCGCGGCGACGCGTTCCGGGTCGAGGGCAACAAGCGCGCGGCCGAGCGCGCGCTGGCCTTCCTGCAGCAGCAGTACGAGCGCGCGCGCCGGCCGATTCCGGCCGAGGCGTTCCAGCTTGCGCTGGCCGAAGCGGCCAAGGCCGATGCGCCGGTCGACGCGGCCGCTGACGATGCCGAGATCGTGCTGCACACGCGGCGCGCCGACCTGGTCGGCCGCACGCCCAACCAGGTGGGCTACTTGCGCAACATCCTCGCGCACGACATCACCTTCGGCATTGGCCCGGCCGGCACCGGCAAGACTTTTCTCGCGGTGGCCTGTGCGGTGGATGCGCTGGAGCGCAGCGCGGTGCAGCGCATCGTGCTCACGCGCCCGGCCGTGGAGGCTGGCGAGCGCCTGGGCTTCCTGCCCGGCGACCTCACGCAGAAGGTGGATCCGTACCTGCGCCCGCTGTACGACGCGCTGTACGACCTGATGGGCTTCGACCGCGTCACCAAGGCGTTCGAGAAGGGTGCGCTCGAGATCGCGCCGCTGGCCTTCATGCGCGGGCGCACGCTGAACCATGCGTTCGTGATCCTCGACGAAGCGCAGAACACGACCAGCGAGCAGATGAAGATGTTCCTCACCCGCATCGGCTTCGGCAGCAAATGCGTGGTGACCGGCGACGTGAGCCAGATCGATCTGCCCAAGGGCACCGCGAGCGGCCTGGTCGAGGCCGGGCGCATCCTGACGCGGGTGAAAGGCATCGCGATCACGCGCTTCACGTCCGCCGACGTGGTGCGCCACCCGCTGGTGGCACGCATCGTCGAGGCCTACGAGGCGGCGTCGAAGAAGGGCCAGGCGTGAGCCGGCCGGCGCTGTCGCTGTCGCTGCAGTTCGCCGACAGCACGCACCGCGCGCTGCTGTCGCGGCACAAGGTGGTGCGCTGGATTCGCGCCGCGCTGGAGCTGCCGGGGCAGATCACGGTGCGCATCGTCGGCGAGGACGAAGGCCGCGCCCTCAACCGCGGCTACCGCGAGAAGGACTACGCGACCAACGTGCTCACCTTCGACTACGAGCAGGAGCCGGTGGTGGTGGCCGACCTCGTGCTGTGCGCACCGGTGGTGCAGCGCGAAGCCACGGAGCAGGGCATCTCGATCGAGGCGCACTACGCACATCTGCTGGTGCACGGCGCGCTGCACGCACAGGGCTACGACCACGAGACCGAGGCCGAGGCGCAAGCGATGGAAGCGCGCGAGACCGAGTTGCTGCTGGCGCTCGGCTTCGCCGACCCGTACCGCGTGGCCTGAGCGCGCGGCCTCAGGGCCGGTGGGTGTCGAGGTAGCGCTTGCGCCAGAAGAACAGGCCGAGCCCGATCCCCACGCTCACCATCACGCCTACCGCGATCCAGAAGCCGGTCTGCCGGTGGATCAGCGGCAGCGCGTCGAAGTTCATGCCGAAGATGCCGGTGATCAGGTTCAGCGGCAGGAAGATCGCGGTCAGCACGGTCAGCACCCGCATGATGTCGTTGGTGCGCTGGCCGAGGGCGGAAAAGTGCATCTGCACCGCGGTCTCGATTGACGACTCCAGCCGTCGCACGTGGGTGAGCACCCGCTCGATGTGCTCCAGTACGTCGCGCGAGCGCACGCGCAGCAGCTCGTGCTCGCGTGCGGCCGGTGCGTCGGCGCCGGTGGGCCATTCGTCGAGTGCGTCGATCCACTCCTGCACGGCGCTGCGCTGGTCTTCGCAGGTGTCCTCCAGTACGTGCAGCAGGTTGCGCGCGTCGAGCAGCACCTGCCAGTCGTGCACCCGGCCCTTCGGATCGAGCAGGCCCTGCTGCAACTCGCCGAGCTGGCGCGTCAGCTGGCGCCGCAGGTCGAGGTAGCTGTCGACGATGTGGTTCACCATGCGCAGCATCAGGTCGGCCGGGCTGGCCGGCAGCCGGGTGGCAGCGCGCGCGTCGCCGCCTTGCACCATCTGGTGCAGCTTGTGCACGAAGTGCTCGCGCACCGCGCAGTCGGACGGATGCACTGTCAGCAGCACGCGTTCGAACACCGCGAAGCCCACGGGGCTGGTGTCCAGGGTGGCAGGCGCGCCATCGCCGCCGGGTGCCGTCAGGCGGCGGAACACCAGCAGGTCGTACCAGGAGGTGTAGTCGAAGTGCGAAGGCAGTTGCCGGTTCAGCAGGTCGGACACATGCAGGTCCACCAGCGCGCCGCCGCCGCAGCGCTGCAGCAGCGCCTGCAACTCGTTCACCCGGGCCTCGAACTCGCTGCGTTCGCAGCCCACCCACAGGAACGCGCCGGGTGGCAGCGGCGCCTGGGGCAGCGCCGCGAGCTCTTCGTATCGATCGCCGCGCAGCTGGATGATGCGCATCGGCTGTGGCGCCTCAGCGGCGCGTCAGCAGGCGTGCCGCGGCCAGCGCGAAGTACGTGAGCACGCCGTCGGCGCCGGCGCGCTTGAAGGCCAGCAGCGCCTCCATCATCACGGCGTCATGATCGAGCCAGCCATTGGCGGCCGCGGCCTTCAGCATCGCGTACTCGCCGCTCACTTGGTAGGCGAAGGTGGGCATGCGGAACTCGTCCTTCACCCGGCGCACGATGTCCAGGTACGGCATGCCGGGCTTGACCATCACCATGTCGGCGCCTTCGGCGATGTCCAGCGCCACCTCGCGCAGCGCTTCGTCGCTGTTGCCCGGGTCCATCTGGTAGACCTTCTTGTCGCTCTTGCCCAGATTGCCCTTGCTGCCCACCGCGTCGCGGAACGGGCCGTAGAAGGCGCTGGCGTACTTGGCGCTGTAGGCCATGATGCGCGTGTGGATCAGGCCGGTCTCCTCGAGCACGGTGCGGATGGCGCCGATGCGGCCGTCCATCATGTCGCTAGGCGCGACGATGTCCACGCCCGCCTCGGCCTGCACCAGCGCCTGGCGCGTGAGCATCGCCACCGTCTCGTCGTTCAGGATGTAGCCGGTCTCGTCGAGCAGGCCGTCCTGGCCGTGGCTGGTGAACGGGTCCAGCGCCACGTCGGTCAGCACGCCCAGCTCCGGGAAGCGGCGCTTGAGCTCACGCACCGCCCGCGGCACCAGGCCCTCGGGGTTGGCGGCTTCCACGCCGTCCGGCGTCTTCAGCTGGGGGTCGATCACCGGGAACAGGGCCATCACGGGCACGCCGAGCGCCACGCACTCTTCGGCCACCGGCAGCAGCTGGTCGACGCTCAGACGCTCCACGCCCGGCATGCTGGCCACGGCCTGGCGCTGGCCTTGGCCGTCCAGCACGAACACGGGCAGGATCAGGTCGCTCGGCGACAGTCGGTGCTCGCGCACGAGCTCCCGCGTGAAGTTGTCGCGCCGCAGGCGGCGCGGACGGCTGGCCGGGAAGGGAGGAGGAGTGCGCACGCCGGGGGTCCTTGCTGCGTCGCCCACCGCGTCGGCGGGCGCAAGAGTTCACGGAATCAGGGTTGGCCGCAGACAACGCTCTGTTACGCGTTTGTCACAAAGCACGAGCTCTGCTAAAGTAGGGATTGAATGATAGCCGCGAGGTTGTCATTCCCTGCTTTTCCTCCCTGAGCAGGCGCCTTAACGTGATGACAGCGATAAGGCTTTGCGGCCCCGGCTCTGCCGGGGCTTTTCTTTTGGGGCCTGCTCATAATCCCTGCCATGAGCACTGCTTATCTCTGGGTCAAGGCCTTCCACCTGATCTTCGTGGCCAGCTGGTTCGCGGGGTTGTTCTACCTTCCGCGCCTCTTCGTGAACCTCGCGATGGTGCCACCCGAAAGCCATGTCGAGCGCGAGCGGCTGCTGTTGATGGCGCGCAAGCTCTACCGCTTCAGCAGCCTGCTGATGATCCCGGCGCTCGCGCTCGGACTGGTGCTGTGGCTGTACTACGGCGTGGGGCGCGGGCCGCACAGCGGGTGGCTGCACCTGAAGCTGCTGCTGGTGCTGGCCGTGATCGGCTACCACCATGCGTGCCGCAGCATCCTGCGCCGCTTCGAGCAACTGGCCAACCAGCGCAGCGACCGCTGGTTTCGCGTGTTCAACGAATCATCGGTGCTGCTGTTCGCCGCCATCGTGATCTTGGTGATCGTCAAGCCGTTCTGACGCCTGCATGGCCCGCCCCGCCCGCAGCACGTCCCTGCCGCTGGCACTGGCGTTCGCCGCGCTGATCGTCTACGCCAGCCTGTACCCGTTTGCCGACTGGCGTTGGCCGCCGGGCCACGAGCTGCTGTCGCTGATGGCGCTGCCGTGGCCGCGCTACTTCCCGCGCTTCGACATCTTCGCCAACCTGGTGGGCTATCTGCCGCTCGGCGTGCTGATCGCCGCCGCCGCGGTGCGCAGCGGCATGCGCGTGTCGGTGGCGTTTGCACTCGGGGTGCTGCTGCCATCGGCGCTGTCGTTCACGATGGAGGTGCTGCAGAACTTCCTGCCCGAGCGCGTGCCGTCTCGGCTCGACTGGGCGCTGAACACCGCCGGCGCCTCCGCAGGGGCGCTTGCGGTGGCGCTGCTGCAGGCGGGCGGGCGTTTCGAATGGCTGCAGGCGCTGCGTGACCGCTGGTTCCTCGGCGGCAGTGCAGGGGCCCGCGTGCTGCTGCTGCTGTGGCCCGCGGCGCTGCTGTTTCCCACGCCGGTGCCCCTGGGCGTGGGCCAGGTGGGCGATGCGCTGCGCGACATCGCCCAGCAGGCTCTCGCGGGCACCCCTTGGGCCGACGCGGCATGGCTGGAGCCGCCGACCGATGCGCTGCCGCTCGGGCCGTTCTCCGAATGGCTGGCGATCATGCTGGGGCTGCTCGGGCCGTGCCTGCTGGCGCATGCCGCGCTGCGGGCAGGGTGGCGCCGCGTGGTGGTGGCGCTTGTGCTGGCCGCTGCAGCGTTCGCCACCACCACCTTGTCGGCGGCGCTGAACTTCGGCCCCGCCCACGCCATGGCCTGGCTCACTCCGGCCACTGTGCCGGCGCTGGCCGCGGCCCTGGTGGCGGCGATCGCCAGCGCCTGGGTCGAGCGCCGCCTGGCCGCCGCGCTGGCGCTGGTGGCCCTCACCGCGCTGGTGGCGCTGATGGCGCAGGCGCCCGCGGATCCGTATTTCGCAGAGAGCCTGCAAGGCTGGCAGCAGGGGCGCTTCATTCGCTTCCACGGCTTGGCGCGCTGGGTCGGCTGGCTGTGGCCGTATGCGGCGATGGGCTGGCTGCTGCTGCGCCTGGGTGCGCGGGACGAGAGCAACAACGGCTGACGCAAACGAGGCGCGACGGGCTGCCTACAATCAGTCCGATGAGCTACTACGAGCGCCACATCTTCTTCTGCCTGAACGAGCGCGACAACGAGCCCAGTTGTGCCGAGCACAACGCCGAGGGCGCGTTCAAGCACTGCAAGGCGAAGGTGAAGGCGGCGGGCATCGCAGGGCCGGGCGGCGTGCGCGTCAACAAGGCCGGCTGCATGGACCGCTGCGCGGGCGGCCCGGTGGCGGTGGTCTACCCCGAGGCGGTCTGGTACACCTACGTGGACGGCGAGGACATCGACGAGATCGTCGAGTCGCACCTGAAGAACGGCCAGGTGGTGCAGCGTCTGCTGCTGCCGCCCGACGTGGGCCGATGAACGCACACACCGAGCGCAGCTTGACCACCGGGCCGGCGGGCCCGATCGAGTGCGCGATCGACGCGCCGGAGCGGGAGCCGAAGGGCGTGGCGGTGCTCTGCCACCCGCACCCGGTGCACGGCGGCACGATGGACAACAAGGTCGTGCAGACCCTGGCGCGGGCCTTCGTGCAACTGGGCTGGCGCAGCGTGCGTTTCAACTTCCGCGGCGTGGGTCGATCTGCTGGCAGCTGGGACGAAGGTCGCGGCGAGATCGACGATGCGCTGGCTGTGATCCAGGCGCAGCGCCATCCGGCGCAGCCGCTGGTGCTCGGCGGCTTTTCTTTCGGCGGTTATGTGGCCTCGCGTGCGGCCGAGCGGCTGCCGCAGGACGAACGGGCGCAGCGCCTCGTGCTCGTAGGCCCGGCCACCGCCAACTTCGAGGTGGCGCCCGTGCCGGCTGACACGCTGGTGATCCACGGCGAAGCCGACGAGGTGGTGCCGCTGCAGGCCACGCTCGACTGGGCGCGCCCGCAAACTCTGCCGGTGCTGGTGATCCCCGGGGTCGGCCACTTCTTCCATGGGCAGCTTGCTCTGCTGAAATCCGTGGTGCTGCGCGCCTTCGCGTGACGCGTCACCTCACGCCTTCCGAACCCTTCCGATCGATGAAACGACTCTCCGTCTTCCTGCTGGCCGTGGCCGGCTCTGCCACGGTCTTCGCGCAAGCGCCGCAACCGCCCGAGATCGCGGCACGCAGCTACATCCTGGTGGACGTGACCAGCAACCAGGTGCTGGCCGAGCACAACGCCGATCAGCCCAACGACCCGGCCTCGCTGACCAAGCTGATGACCGCCTACGTCGCGTTCGACGCGATCAAGCAGCACAAGCTCGCCCTCGACCAGAAGGTGAGCGTCTCCAAGCGCGCCTGGGACGAACGCAAGGGCGATCCGTCGCTGATGTTCATCGACACCACGATGACGCCCACCGTCGACGAACTGCTGCACGGGGTGGTCGTGCAGTCGGGCAACGACGCGTCGGTGGCGATTGCCGAGGCGACGGGCGGCACCGTGGAGAACTTCGTCGACATGATGAACCGCCAGGCGCAGGCCTGGGGCCTGAAGAACACGCACTTCGTGAACCCCACCGGTATCACGGTGCCCGGGCATCACAGCAGCGCGCGCGACATCTCGGTGATGGCGCAGCACATCATCGTCGACCACCCGCAGTTCTATCCGCTGTATTCGATCAAGGAGTACACCTTCAACCACATCCGCCAGGACAACCGCAACATGCTGCTGCGCCGGGATCCTACGGTGGACGGCATGAAGACCGGCTACACCGACGCCGCCGGCTACTGCCTGGTGGCCAGCGCGCAGCGCGACTTCCCCAACGGCAAGCGGCGCCTGCTGAGCGTGGTGATGGGCACGGCCTCGAAGGAGGCGCGCGCCACCGAGAGCCAGAAGCTGCTGAACTGGGGCTACGCGGCCTGGGACGACGTGCGCCTGTTCGAGGCCGGCAAGCCGATTGCCTCGCCGCAGGTCTGGAAGGGCACCAGCAAGGAAGCCAAGCTCGGCGCCGCGGCACCGCTGTACGTGAGCGTGCCGCGCGGCGAAGGCGACAAGCTGCAGACCAAGATCGAACGCACCGACCCGCTGGTGGCCCCGCTCGCCAAGGGCCAGCGCGTGGGCACGATCAAGGTCACCACCACGGCCGGCACCCCGGTGGCCGAGGTGCCGCTGGTGGTGATGGAGGCGGTGCCGCAGGCCGGCATCTTCGGCCGCGCCTGGGATGCGCTGCGCCTGTGGATCAAGTAAGCTGATCCTTCTCTTCCAGGGAGTCATTCCATGCAGTCGATCCCCGACACCCTGTGCTATCTGAATGGCGAGTTCCTGCCGCTCACGCAGGCCAAGGTCTCGGTGCTCGACCGCGGCTTCATCTTCGGCGACGGCGTGTACGAGGTGGTGCCGGTGTACGGCCGACGCCTGTTCCGCTTCGAGGAGCACATGGCGCGCCTCGGCCGCAGTCTGGCCAAGCTGCGCATTGCGCCGCCGCACTCGCCGGCCGAGTGGCTGGAGCGCGCGCGCCAGATCGTGCGGGCGCACCCCTCCGAGGATCAGCTCCTGTATCTGCAAGTCACGCGTGGCGTGGCGGTGCGCGATCACGTGATGCCCACCGACATCGATCCCACGGTGTTCATGATGTGCAGCACGATGAAGCCGCCCACCGCCGAGCAGCGCCATCGCGGCGTGGCGTGTGTGAGCGCGCGCGACTTCCGCTGGGAGCATGGTGACATCAAGAGCGTGTCGCTGCTCGGCAACGTGCTGGCGCGCCAGATCTCGGCCGATAAGGGCGCCGTGGAGACGATCCTGCTGCGCGAGGCGCCCAACGGCATCAAGTACCTCACGGAAGCTTCGGGCAGCAACGTGTGGATCGTGCACGAGGGCGCGCTGCTCGGCCCGCCGAAGAGCGAGATGCTGCTCGAGGGCATCCGCTTCGAGCTGCTGCGCGAGTTGTGCGAGGAAGAGGGCATCGCGTACAACCTGCGGCCGATCACCGAGGCCGACGTGCACGCGGCCGACGAGGTGCTGCTGAGCTCGGCCACCAAGGAGGTGCTGCCGGTCACGCTGATCGACGGCGAACCGGTGGGCCACGGCGCCATGCGCGGCAAGCCCGGGCCGGTGTATGCACGGCTGTACCAGGCTTACCAACGCGCCAAGCAGCGGCAGAGCATATGAGGCCCGAGGAATCGTTGATCGAGTACCCGAGCGCGTTCCCGATCAAGGTAATGGGGCCGAACGTCGATGGCTTTGCCGATGCGATCGCAGCGGTCGCGCTCCAGTTCGACCCGTCCTTCGACGTCGCCAGCGTGGAGCTGCGCCCGAGCAGCGGCGGCAACTACCTGGGCCTGACGATCACCGTCACCGCGACCAGCCGCCAGCAGCTCGACAACCTGTACCGCGCACTCACCGCGCATCCGATGGTCAAGGTGGTGCTTTGAGCCACCCGGTTCAGCCGTGCGCGGCGCGGCTGTCCGCCGGCGCTTGGTCGCGCTCGCGCAGACCGTAATCGCGCAACACCGCGGCTACGCGCAGCCGGTAGTCGGCGAACACGCCGTTGCGGCCGGCGGATTGCGCCGCGCGATGCGCCTCCTGCGCGCGCCACAGCTGCACCGCCGCCTCGTCGCGCCAGAACGACAGCGACAGCAGCCTGTCGGGATCGGCCAGGCTTTGGAAGCGTTCGATCGACACGAAGCCGTCGATGCGTTCGAGCACGGGTTTCAGCGCGGCCGCAGTGTCGAGGTAGCGCTGGCGCGCGCCGGCGGCGGGGGTCACTTCGAAGATCACGGCGATCATGCGGGCTCCTGTGCAGTGAAATGAGGAATGCGCGCGTTCGGCAGCGGGCGGTAGCGCCAGCGCGCCGTCGCCGCGCGCCACGCCGGCTCGTCCTGGTGCAGCCAGCGTGCCAGCAACGCGGCGGCGATCTCGCGCGACAGCCGTTCGCCGGGGCACGCATGGCGCCCGTAGCCCCAGCCGAAGTCGGTGTGCGCGGCGTCGTGGTTGGCCGAGGCAAGCAGCACCAGCACGGCGTCGCCGCGCTGCAGCGTGTGGCCCAACAGTTGCAGCTCATCCGCGGCAAAGCGGCGTGTGTTCTGCACGGGCGGGTCGAGCTGCGCCAATGCGGCGAGGCCGTCCGCGTCGATGGCCGTGCCGGCGTCTCGTTGCCAGGCTGTGAGCGCCAGGCCGACAAGGCCCGCGGTGGCATCGCAGGCTTGCGTGAAGAAGCCGATTCGATTGGCGTCACCATCGAAGCGCGCGAGCAGCGCCAGCGCCGCCGTGTCGCCGCGCTGGCGCTGCGCCTCGTCCGCGTGGGCGGACCAGGCGCCGACCAGCGAGCGCACGTCCGCCGCGAGCGCGCTCCAGTCGGGCATCGGCACGCCGAGCAGCGCGGCCATCAACGCCAGCGGTGCGTCGAAAAGCAGGTCGTTCACATGGCGAAGGTCGAGCGTGAAACCGGCGTCGATCACCGCCTCGGCGCACGCCGGCGTTCGCTTGTGTAGCGCGGCGAGTGCCTCGAGCGCTCGCGCCTTCGGCAGGTCATGGCGCGACGCCCCCTCGTTCATGCGCATCAGGCCGCCGAACACCTGACCGATCGGCCGCCCCTGCAGCGGAGGCGGCACCGGCTCGTCGGGCGGACGCACATGCAGCGCCGGTGCTTGCAGCGCCGCCTGCACCGCGGCTGCGGTGCACGCTACCCACATGCCGCTGTCGGCGTCGCGGTGCGGGCCACTGTCGCGATGCCGTGCGCGCAGCGCGGCATAGAACGGGTAGGGATCGGCGTGCCAGGCGGCGTTGGCCAGTGTGCAGGAGGGGCTGTCGTGATCGTCCATGGCCACAGTCTGCGACACTGGCGCGCTCACGCTTCGTTGGAGAGCGAATCATGGATGTCGAGCAACGTCTTGCCGCCACCGCCGCGGCGATCGCCGAGCCGGCGCGCGCGCGCATGCTGTGTGCGCTGATGGACCGCCGTGCCCGCACGGCCACCGAACTCTGCGCCACCGCCGAGCTGGCCGCGTCCACCACCAGCGCCCACCTGGCACGGCTGATGGAGCAGCAGCTGATCGTCTGCGTGCCGCAGGGCCGGCACCGCTATTACGCGCTGGCAAGCGACGAGGTCGGCGCGGCGCTGGAATCGCTGCTCGTCATCGCGGGGCAGAAGGCGCCGCCGGCCACGCGCACGCCGGAGCGGCTGCGCATGGCGCGCACCTGCTACGACCACCTCGCCGGCACGCTGGCCGTGGCGCTGCATGAGCGTCTGCTCAAGCAGCGGTGGCTGCAGCCCGAGGCGCAGCGCGGCTACCGACTGCTGCCGGCCGGCGAACGTGCACTCGATGCCTGGGGCGTGGACATCGCCTCAGCGCGCGGCCAGCGCCGCCGCTTCGCCTGCGCCTGTCTGGACTGGAGCGAGCGCCGCTCGCATCTGGGCGGCGCGCTCGGCGCCGGGGTGTTGCAGGCGGCGCTGCGCCGGCGCTGGCTCACACAGGATCTGGAAGGCCGCGGCGTGCGGGCCACGCCCAAGGGCGAGCGCGAATGGCTGTCGCCGCTGGGCATCGACGCGGCCGGTGGTACAACCCGCGCGTGATCCTCAAGACCCTCGGCCGCGTCGACTACGCGCCCACCCTCGAAGCGATGCGTGCTTTCACCGAGGCGCGCAGCGCGGACATGCCCGACGAACTCTGGCTGTGCGAGCACCCACCCGTGTTCACGCAGGGGCTGGCCGGCAAGCCCGAGCACGTGCTCGACGCGCACGGCATTCCGGTGGTGGCCACCAACCGCGGCGGGCAGGTCACCTATCACGGCCCGGGGCAGGTGGTGGCTTATCCGCTGGTCGACCTCAAGCGCGCCGGGTACTACGTGAAGGAATACGTGTTCAGGCTCGAGAACGCGGTGCTGAAGACGCTGGCGCACTTCGGGGTCACTGGCCATCGCGTCGCCGGCGCGCCCGGCATCTACGTGAAGCTCGACGACCCGTTCGGCCATGCGGCGCTCACCGGGCCGCAGCCGTCCGACCAGCCGTTTCGCGGCCTCGGCAAGATCGCGGCGCTTGGCATCAAGATCAGCAACCACCGCAGCTACCACGGCGTGGCACTCAACGTGGCGATGGATCTGCAGCCCTTTTCCTGGATCAACCCCTGCGGCTACGCCGGACTGCAAACGGTCGACTTGGCTACACTTGGGGTTTTCACGGATTGGGCGACGGTGGCGCAGGAGTTCTCACGCAGGCTCGCGTCGCAATTGGCGCCCTGAGCGCTTCGCATGCCCACCGACAACACCGTTCACCAGGCCGCCAGCGGCGCCGCCTACGACCCTAGCGCCAAGCAGAAGGCCGAAGCCAAGACGGCTCGCATCCCGATCAAGGTGGTGCCGCACGAGACGCTGCGCAAGCCCGACTGGATCCGCGTGAAGGCCGGTTCGCCCACCACGCGCTTCTACGAGATCAAGAACATCCTGCGCGAGCACAAGCTGCACACGGTGTGCGAGGAAGCCAGCTGCCCCAACATCGGTGAATGCTTCGGCAAGGGCACGGCCACGTTCATGATCATGGGCGACAAGTGCACGCGCCGCTGCCCGTTCTGCGACGTGGGCCACGGCCGCCCCGACCCGCTGGACGTCAACGAGCCGGCCAACCTCGCCAAGACCATCGCTGCGCTGAAGCTGAAGTACGTGGTGATCACCAGCGTCGACCGCGACGACCTGCGCGACGGCGGCGCCGGCCACTTCGTGGAGTGCATCCGCCAGGTGCGCGCGCAGTCGCCGGACACCCGCATCGAGATCCTCACCCCGGACTTCCGCGGCCGCATGGACCGCGCGCTCGAGATCCTGAAGGCCGCGCCGCCCGACGTGATGAACCACAACCTCGAGACCGCGCCGCGCCTGTACAAGGAGGCGCGCCCGGGCTCCGACTACCAGTTCAGCCTGAACCTGCTGAAGCGCTTCAAGG
>CAMLIZ010000112.1 GCA_946480245.1 uncultured Pseudomonadota bacterium | reverse complement strand
CATCGTGTGGCGCATGCCCATCTCGTCGATGTAGCGCATGTCGAAGACTTCCAGGTCCATCTGATGGACGAACTGCTTCTCGCCTTCGTCGACCGAGCGGATGCCGATCTGGCGCACCCACTTGCCGTTGATCGCCGGCACGTGGCCGCCGATCTCGACCAGCTCCTTCGGGCCGTGGCCGCACAGGCAGGCCACCGGCATGCCGTGGATGTTGCCGCTCGGCGTGATGATGCTGGTGTTGAAGTCGGCATGCGCGTCGAGCCACAGCACGCGCAGCTTCTTGCCCTTGTCGCGGCAGTGGCGCGCCACCGCGCTGATCGAGCCGATGGCCAGGCAGTGGTCGCCGCCGAGCAGGATCGGCAGCCGGCCTTGCGCCAGCTCCGCATACACCGCGTCGTGCACCTGCTGGTTCCAGGCCACCACCTCCTCGAGATGGCGATAGCCCTCGTCGGGCGGGAGCCAGGGGTTCTTGGGCCCGACGAGGTTGCCGCGATCGACGACCTCCAGCCCCTGGCCCTCCAGCGTGCGCTGGATGTTGGCCACGCGCAGGGCCTCCGGGCCCATGCTGGCGCCGCGCGCGCCGGCGCCCACGTCGGTGGGCGCGCCGATCAGGCTGACTTGGGTGTTCATGGCGCGGCATTCTCCATGGGGTGGCGGCTAGCGAGTGATTCGCGTCAAATGTCCTCGGCGAAGCGGCCGGTGCTGGTGGGCGTGGCGTCGAAGCCGTATTCGGCGCTCAGCAATTCCCAGGCCTCCTCGGCCGTCTCCACGTAGCGGAACAGGTCCACGTCGCCGGGGCTGATCATGCCGGTGTCGATCAGCAGCTCGAAGTTGATCAGCCTCGACCAGAAGTCGCGCCCGAACAGCAGCACCGGGCGCTTGCGCGACTTGCCGGTCTGCACCAGCGTGAGCACCTCGAACAGCTCGTCCAGCGTGCCGAAGCCGCCGGGGAAGGCCACCAGCCCGATCGAGCGCATCAGGAAGTGCATCTTGCGCAGGCCGAAGTAGTGGAACTGGAAGCACAGCTCCGGCGTGATGTAGGGGTTGGGCGCCTGCTCGTGCGGCAGCACGATGTTCAGCCCGATGCTGCGGCCGCCGCTGTCGTGCGCGCCGCGGTTGCCGGCTTCCATGATGCCGGGGCCGCCGCCGGTGACCACGAAGATCGGCGACTCCAGCCGGGTGGAAGCTTGCGTCACCAGCTCTGCGAAGCGCTGCGCCTCCAGGTAGTAGCGCGACATCTGCAACGCCGTCTCGGCGCGCCGGATGATTTGCGGGTCGCCGTCCACGCGCGCCAGCTCCAGTGCGGCGGCGGCGTCGTCGGGCGGCAGGATGCGCGCGCTGCCGAAGATCACGATCGTCGACTCGATGCCGTGCTCCTGCTGGATCAGCTCGGGCTTCAGCAGCTCCAGCTGCATGCGCACCGGGCGCAGCTCCTCGCGCAGCAGAAACTTGTCGTCGGTGAAGGCGAGCCGGTAGGCGCTCTCGGGGCCGCTGTACAGCGACGGCGGCTGGGCGACGGTGGCTTCTTCCTTCGCGCTCGGGAAGTTGCGGCCCCGCAGGCCGCCGCGCTTGTCGGGAGTGTTCATCGTGGGCGCCGGGGTTCCTTTGAAAGGGGGAGCGATGTTAGCCCTCGCGGCCTTTGGGCGATGATGCGCCCGCAACCCCGCACTTCAGCCGCCATGGACCGACGCCGCATCGTGATCAGTGAATTCATGGACGAACGCGCCGTCGCCGTGCTGGCCGAACGGCACGACACGCTGTACGACCCGGCGCTGGTGGACGACCTGCCGCGGCTGCTGGACGAAGCCGCCGGCGCACAGGCGCTGATCGTGCGCAACCGCACCCAGGTGCGCGGGCCGCTGCTGGACGCGCTGGCGCAGTGCCGCGTGGTGGGGCGCCTCGGCGTGGGGCTGGACAACATCGACACCGACACCTGCCAGGCGCGCAACATCCGCGTGATCCCGGCCAGCGGCGCCAATGCGGCCAGCGTGGCCGAGTACGTGATCACCGCCACGCTGCTGCTGCTGCGCGGCGCCTTCGGCGCCACTGCGCAGGTGGCGGCCGGCGAATGGCCGCGGGCGGCGCTGGTGCACGGCCGCGAGGCCGGCGGCAAGACCATGGGCATCGTCGGCTTCGGCGACATCGGCCGCCGCACCGCGCGCCTGGCGGCCGGGCTGGGCATGCAGGTGGTGGCCTGGCGCGGCCGGCGTGTGCCCGAGGATCCGCTGTTCACGCAGGAGCGCGTGCGCGCGATCGACCTCGACGCGCTGCTCGCCGAATCCGACGTGGTGAGCCTGAACCTGCCGCTCACGCCGCAGACGCACGGCCTGTTCGACGCTGCCTGCATCGCGCGCATGAAGCCGCATGCGCTGCTGATCAACACCGCGCGCGGCGGCATCGTCGACGAACTGGCGCTCACCGAGGCCCTGCGTGCCGGCCGCCTGGGCGGCGCCGCGCTCGACGTGTTCGAGACCGAGCCGTTGCCCGCCACGCCGCACTTCCAGCACTGCCCGAACCTGCTGCTCACGCCGCACGTGGGCAGCGGCACCGTGGAGGCCAACGAGCGCGTGAGCTTCATGGTGGCCGATGGGGTGCTCGAGGCCCTGCGATGAACCCGAGCGACGATCCCCCGGCCTTCCTGCGTGCACTGTTCGACGCCGCTGTGCAGCGCGCGCTGCCGCAGCAGGTGCTGCCGCCGCACCTGCCGCCGCCGCCGGCCGGACGCACGCTGGTGCTGGGTGCGGGCAAGGCAGGCGGGGCGATGGCAGCGGCGCTTGACGCGGCATGGCCGGCGGGTGCAGCGTTGTCCGGCCTGGTGGTCACGCGCTATGGCCATGTGCCGCCGGCCTGGCGCGAGCGGCCCGGCCGCATCGAGGTGGTGGAGGCTGCGCACCCGGTACCGGACGAAGCCGGCCTGCGCGCCGCGCAGCGCATGCTGGCGCTGGCCCAACGACTCACGCCCGACGACCTCGTGATCTGCCTGATCTCCGGCGGCGGCTCGGCCCTGCTGGCGCTGCCCGCGCCGGGCCTTTCGCTGGCCGACAAGCAGGCCGTGAACCAGGCGCTGCTGGGCAGCGGCGCGGCGATCGACGAGATGAACTGCGTGCGCAAGCACCTGTCGGCCATCAAGGGCGGGCGCCTGGCCGCGGCCTGCGCGCCGGCGCACGTGCTCACGCTCGCCATCAGCGACGTGCCGGGCGACGACCCGGCGGTGATCGCCAGCGGCCCCACGGTGCCCGACCCGAGCACCTGTGCCGACGCGCTGGCGATCGTGCAGCGCTACGGCATCGTGCTGCCGACCGCGGCACGCGCCGGCCTGGACAGCGGCGCCTTCGAGACACCGAAGCCGGGCGAGGCGTGCTTTGCGCGCAGCGAGCTGCGGCTGGTGGCCACGCCGCTGCAGTCGCTGCAGGCCGCGGCCGCGCTGGCACGCCAGCACGGCGTGGCGGCGCACGTGCTGGGCGACACCATCGAGGGCGAATCGCGCGAGGTGGGCAAGGTGCACGCGGCGCTGGCGCGGCATGTGGCGCGGCACGGCGAGCCATTTGCGCGCCCGTGCGTGCTGCTGAGCGGCGGCGAGACCACCGTGACCGTGAAGCACCGCGGCGGGCGCGGCGGCCGCGCCACCGAGTTCCTGCTCGGCTGCGCGCTCGCGTTGCAGGGCGAGCCCGGCGTGCATGCGCTGGCCGCCGACACCGACGGCATCGACGGCGTGGAAGACAACGCCGGCGCGCTCGTCACGCCCGACACGCTGGCGCGCGCGGCCGCGCTCGGCCTGAAGCCGCGCGACCTGCTGGAGCGCAACGACGCCTATCACCTGTTCGCGCCGCTCGGTGACCTGGTGCTCACCGGCCCCACCTTCACCAACGTGAACGACTTTCGGGCGCTGCTGGTGCTGTAGCGCCGGCAGCGCGCGAAGCGGCAAGCTGCGGGCCCGTGCTCAGCGCTCGCTGGCGAAGTAGCCGAGCGCCAGCAGCGCGAAGCCGGCGCCCAGCGCGCACACCGCGGGCCAGCCGCCCCGCGCGAACGCCGGGCTGGCCAGCGCCGAGCCGAGCGCGCCGCCGGCGAAGAAGGTGGCCATGTACACGCCATTGAGCCGGCTGCGCACCTCCGCACCCAGGCCGTAGATGGCGCGCTGGCCCACCACCAGGTTGGCCTGCACGCCCAGGTCCAGCGCGATGCCGGCCGCCAGCAGCGCCAGCACCGAGCCATGCGTGCCGGCCCAGCCGATCACGAACGACACGGCCGCCAGCGCCAGCGCAAAGCCGGTGGCGCGGTGCGTGAGCCCGCGGTCGGCCATGCGCCCGGCCACCGGCGCAGCGAACGCGCCGGCCACCCCGGCCAAGGTGAACCAGGCCACGCCGCGCTGCGTGAAGCCGAAGCGCGGGCCGGTGAGCAGCAGCGGCACCGCGGTCCAGTACAGGCTGAAGGCCGCGAACAGCGCCGCCTGGTACAGCGCACGCCGGCGCAGCAGCGGCGTGTGGCGCCACAGCTGCGCCATGGAGCCGATCAGCGCCGCATAGCGCGGCCCGGCGGCGGGCCGGCGCTCGGGCAGGCCGCGCATCAGCACCACGCCCAGCAGCAGCATCAGCACGGCCGAGCCGCCGAAGGTCCAGCGCCAGCCGAGCGCGTCGGCCACCAGGCTGGCCACCGGCCGCGCCAGCATGATGCCCACCAGCAACCCGCTCATCACGTTGCCCACCACGCGCCCGCGGATCGCCTCCGGCGCCAGGTGCGCCGCCATCGGCACCAGCATCTGCACCACCACGCAGCTCAGGCCGATGGCCAGCGCTGCCGCCAGGAAGGCCGGTGCCGAGCGCGCGGCCGCCGCCACCGCCAGTGCCAGCACCGTGGCCGCCAGCGTGCTGACGATCAGGCGGCGGTTCTCCAGCAGGTCGCCCAGCGGCACCAGCAGCACCAGCCCGGCGCAATAGCCGAGCTGCGTGAGCGTGACCACCAGGCTGGCGGCGCCAGGCGGCAGCCCGATCTCGGGCGCGATCAGGCCCACCAACGGTTGCGCGTAGTACAGGTTGGCCACGATCAGCCCGCAGGCGCAGGCGAGCAGCAGCACCAGCGAGCGCGGCAGCGGGGAGGTGGCGTGCGACGTCATCGAGCGCGCATTCTGCCGGCGGCCCCGCGCGGGCGCCGGCATGGGGCCGCTGACGGCGATCAAGGCCGCCCTCGCGCCTTGGGTCTAGCATGCGCGTCCGCCGCCGCCCGCGCGGCTGCCTTGCCGGAACCTCATGCTCGCCTTTCTTCCTGCCTTCGCCAGGGGCGTCCTCGCCCTGCTGCTGCTCGTGCTGAACACGCTGTTCTGGGTGCCGGTGCTGCTGCTGCTGTCGCTGGTGAAGCTGCTGCTGCCGGTGCGCGCGGTGCGCCGCCGCATGGACCCGCTGCTCAACGCAGTGGCCAGCGCCTGGATCGCCTGCAACAGCGGCTGGATGCGGCTCACCCAGCGCCTGCAGTGGGACGTGCAGGGCGCCGAGGGCCTGCGTGCCGACGGCTGGTACCTGGTGACCTGCAATCACCAGTCCTGGGTGGACGTGCTGGTGCTGCAGCGCGTGCTGGGCCGGCGCATTCCGCTGCTCAAGTTCTTCCTGAAGCAGCAGCTGATCTACGTGCCGGTGATCGGCCTGGCCTGGTGGGCGCTGGACTTTCCGTTCATGCGCCGGCACGGCAAGGCGGCGCTGCGCGCGCACCCCGAGCTGCGCCTGCAGGACCGCGACACCACGCGGCGCGCCTGCGAGAAGTTCGCGCTCGTGCCCACCAGCGTGATGAGCTTTCCCGAGGGCACGCGCTTCACGCCCGCCAAGCACGCGATGCAGCACTCCCCCTACCGCCACCTGCTGAAGCCCAAGGCCGGCGCGCTGGCGATGTCGCTCGACGCGATGGGCGAGAAGTTCCGCTCGCTGGTGGACGTGACCATCGTGTACCCGAAAGGCGTGCCCACGTTCTGGGCCTTTCTGTGCGGCCGGGTGCCTCAGGTGACGGTGCGCGTGCACCTGCATGCAGTGCCGGCCGACTTGAGCCGCGGCGACTACACCGACGACCCCGCGTTCCGCGGCCGCTTCCATCGCTGGCTGCACGAGCTGTGGGAGCGCAAGGACCGCGAGATCGATACGTTGCTCGGTATCCCGGTGCGAGCGTGAGCGCCTCGCGCGCCCGATAATGCGCGCCGACTTCGCTCAAGGGCGCCCTGGCTGACCGTGCTTCGCATCCTCCGGTTCCGGCATTCGCAATGGCGCAGGCTGTGTCGCAGCCTGCTGCTGCCGTTGCTGCTGGCGATCGTGCAGCAAGGCGGGCTGCTGCACGAGCTCAGCCATTACGCGGCCGACGCCGCCGCCGCGCGCAGCAGCAAGTCGACGTCGCATGGCGAGGTATGCCAGCTGTGCCTGGCCTTCGCGCAGGTGGGCAGCGGCGCCACGCCGCATGCCGAGCCGCCGCCGCTGCTGGCCGATCTGTCGTTCCGCTGGGCGCCTGCCGGCGCCACGGCCCTGGGTGCGCTCGAGCTGCCCGCCGAGCGCAGCCGCGGCCCGCCTTCCGTTCTCTGACCGTTCCGCCATCGCTGCAGCCCTGCGCCTTTGTGCGCCGGGCAGCGGCGCGCATTCATACGCTCAGAGGACATCTTCATGCCCGCTCCCCACCCGCGTGCGCTCGCTCTCGCGCTCGCCTTCGCCTACCCCTTGTGCAGCCTGGCTGCCGACCCCGTCCCGGCTCCGGTGCAGCCGGCTCCCGATGCCGCGCCTGACGATGCCGGCGCGCCGAACCTGCAGGTGATCGAGATCAGCGGCGCCCGCCGGCGCCTGGACAACGCGCGCAACGGCCTGTCGCCCGACACCGGCAGCAGCATCTACCGCATGGACCAGCAGGACATCCGCAACCTGCCGCTGGGCGACGCCACGCCGCTGAACCAGGTGCTGCTGCAGACGCCCGGCGTGGTGCAGGATTCGTACGGCCAGCTGCACGTGCGCGGCGACCACGGCAACGTGCAGTACCGTATCAACGGCGTGATCATCCCCGAGTCGATCAGCGGCTTCGGCCAGTCGCTGGAAACGCGCTTCGCCGACCACATGATGATCCTCACCGGTGCGCTGCCGGCGCAGTACGGCTACCGCAATGCCGCGGTGGTGGACATCCAGAGCAAGGGCGACCTGCAGAAGACCACCGGCAGCATCAGCCTCAGCGCCGGCTCGCACGGCCACGCCGAAACCGGCGCCGAGATCGGCGGCTCGCAAGGCGCGTTCAGCTACTACCTCACGGGTTCGTATCTGCACGACCAGATGGGCATCGAGAACCCCACGCCGCAGCGCCATGCACTGCACGACACCACGAACCAGGGCAGGGGCTTCGGCGACCTGTCGTACCTGATGGGCGCCGACAGCCGCGTGAGCCTGATGTTCGGCGTCACCGACAACCGCTTCCAGATTCCCGACGTGCCGGGCCAGACGCCCGGCTTTGCGCTGGACGGTGCCGCGCCCGCCGATTCGGCCACGCTGGATGCGCGCCAGCGCGAGCGCAACCGCTTCGCGGTGCTGTCGTACCAGGGCGTGCTGGGCGCCGACGTGGACTACCAGGTGTCGCTGTTCCACCGCACCACCGACGTCCACTACACGCCGGACGCCGTGGGCGACCTGCAGTTCAACGGCATCGCGGCAGACGTGCTGCGGCGCAACCAGGCCAATGGCCTGCAGGCCGACATGAGCAGGCACCTGAACGGCGCGCACACCTTGCGCACCGGCCTGTTCGCGCAGCGCGAGCGCTTCGACGTGGGCAATGCGGCTTCGGTGTTCCCGGCCGACGCCAATGGCAACCAGACCAGCGGCACGCCGATCGTGATCGAGGACGACTCGCGCATCACCGGCCACGTGTGGGGCGCCTACCTGCAGGACGAATGGCAGCCGGTGAAGGCGCTCACCGTGAACTACGGCCTGCGCTACGACCAGGTGCACACGGTGGTCGACGAGTCGATGCTGAGCCCGCGCCTGGGGCTGGTCTACGACCTGAGCCCGACGGTGCGCCTGCACGCCGGCTATGCGCGCTACTTCACGCCGCCGCCCACCGAGAAGATCGACACCACCTCGGTGCAGAAATTCCTCGGCACCACCAATGCACTGCCGTCGGACGCCAATACCGCGGTGCGCTCCGAACGCTCGCACTACCTCGACGCCGGCGTGGCCTGGCAGGTCACGCCGCAGCTCACGCTGGGCGCCGACGGCTACTACCGCAAGCTGCGCCACCTGCAGGACGAAGGGCAGTTCGGCAACGCGCTGATCTTCTCGGCCTTCAACTACGAGCGCGCGCGCATCTACGGGCTGGACCTCACGGCCAACTACAAGGACAAGGCACTGTCGGCCTACCTCAACCTCGGCCTGGCGCATGCGCGTGCCACCGGCATGGAGACGGGGCAGTTCAACTTCGATCCCGCCGAGCTGGGCTACATCGCCACGAACTGGGTGCACCTGGACCACGAGCAGCGCTTGAGCGCGTCGGCAGGCACCACCTGGCAGCTGGCCGACGACCTGAGCCTGAGCGCCGATGCGCTGTACGGCAGCGGGCTGCGCAACGGCTTCGCCAACACCGGCCACCTGCCGAGCTACACCACGGTGAACTTCGCAGTCGCGAAGAGCTTCGAGCTCGGCGACCGCCTAGGCAAGCTCGACACGCGGCTGTCGCTGCTGAACGCGTTCGACCGCATCTACGCGCTGCGCGACGGCTCGGGCATCGGCGTGGGCGCGCCGCAATACGGCATGCGCCGCAGCTGGTTCGTGAGCGTGAGCAAGCCGTTCTGAGCGCGCTTCAGCCGGCCACGCCGATCACCACCCAGATGAAGGCGGCGCCGAGCGCGGTGAGCCCGATCAGGCGCAGCGCCTGGCCGGGCCCCGCGCGCGAATGCGCATGCGGCAGGATGTCGGCCGCGCCGATGTAGAGCAGGAAGCCGGCGAACGCCCCCAGGTACAGCGGCAATGCGGACGGGGGCAGCTGCCACACCAACGTGGAGGCCGCGCCCAGCACCGGCGCCAGCGCGTCCAGCGCGAGCATGGCAACGGAGTGCCGGCGCGTGTTGCCGTGCATCAGCATCAGGCTCACGGTGTTCAGGCCGTCGCAGAAGTCGTGCGAGATCACGGCCAGCGCCACCGCCACGCCGGTGGCCTGCGACACCTGGAAGCCCAGCCCGATGCCCACGCCGTCCATGAAGCTGTGGCCCACCAGCGCCACTGCCGACAGCAGGCCCAGCCGCGGATGGTGGTGGTGCCCGTACTCGGCCTCGTGCCCACCGTGGATCAGCACGAACTTCTCGAGCGCGTGGAACAGCAGGAAGCCCACGACCAGCGCCACCATCGCGGCGCGCCCGCTGCTGCCGTGGCGCGTGGCCAGCTCGAAGATCTCGGGCAGCAGGTCGAAGGCCACCACGCCGAGCAGCACGCCCGCCGTGAAGCCCAGCACCAGGTGCAGTTGCCGCCGCAGCCGCAGCGCGAGCGCGCCGCCCAGGCTGGTCGACACGAAGGTGAGGAAGCTGAGGTACAGCGCCGTCATCGAGCGGCGAAGCGGGGCGGGGTCATCGGCCCGAATTGTCCCCGCATTCGCGCTCGCGGCCGGCTTCAGTCCTCCAGGCGCACGCGGCCCATCGCCGGGTCGGTGACGCTGTGCGCGCCGTTCTCCACGTGGCCGGCGAGTTCGCAGGCGAAGGCGCTGTCGCCGTCCACCGTGAGCAGCAGGTCGTACCAGCCGCGCGTGCGCCCCAGGTGCCAGCGCATGGTGCTGCTCTCGCCGGCGCGCAGCGTGTCCTCGCCGCGGTGGCCGCTGTAGCGGTCCAGCGCGTGCAGCCTGATGCTGCGGTTGCCCTGGTTGCTCATCAGCAGCGTGATGCCATGGCGGCCTTCGTCGTAGAACGCCCGCACGCCGATGCGCGCACCCGCCACGCTGCCGCGGAACGCCCGCAGGAAGCCGTTGGGGCCGTGCACTTCGAGGTTGTAGTCGGCCAGGCCGAGCGAGGCCAGTTCCCACTGGCCCGACAGCATGCGGCGCGGCTCCACGGTGTAGCTGCGCGGTGCGTGGGCGACGGCGGCCGAGCGCACGTGGTACACGACGGTGGCGTCGCCGGTGTTGCCGAAGTCGATCTGGAAGGTGCTGCCGCGGCTGTCGAACCGGCCGTGTGCGTGCGGCACATACGGCAGCGCGCGCGCGGGCCGCACCCCGGGCTCCTGCACCGGCAACCGCCCTTGCGCCGGCGCCGCCAGCGGGTAGTTGGGGTGGCGCACCTGGTCGGGCGGCAGGTAGGCGCTGGTGGCCGGCAGGCGCAGCGGCTGCTCGTTGGGCCGCGCGAAGTCGAAGGCCGAGGTGAGGTCGCCCACCACCGCGCGGCGCCACGGCGTGATGTTGGTCTCCACCAGGCCCGGCCGCTCGTCGGCGAAGCGCGCCTCGATGAAGCGGATCAGCGAGGTGTGGTCGAACACCTGCGAGTTGACCCAGCCGCCCTTGCTCCAGGGCGACACCACCAGCAGCGGCACGCGCATGCCCAGGCCGTAGGGGCCCTTGGGATGCTGCGCATCGCCGGGGAAGATCTCGTTCGTCACGTCCACCGTGGAGGCGCCGAACTCGGGCGCCTGCGGCGGCGTGGGCGGCACCATGTGGTCGAAGAAGCCGCCTTCCTCGTCGTAGTTGATGAACAGCGCCGTGCGGCCGAACACCTCGGGGTGCGCAGCCAGGATGTCGATGAACTGCGAGACGTACCAGGCGCCGTAGTCGGCCGGGAAGTTGGGATGCTCGGTGAACGCCTCGGGCGCGACGATCCAGCTCACCTGCGGCAGCCGGCCGTGGGCCACGTCGTCGCGGAAGCGGTCGAGCAGGCGCATCGGGTCGCGTGCCCGCGCGTTGATGTTCGTGCCGGTCTTGGCCTTGTCGGCCAGCGGGTTGCCGGGCTGCGCGTTCTGGTACTGGTGGAAGTACAGCAACGCGTTGTCGCCGTAGTTGCCGATGTAGGGGTCGCTGGTCCAGCCCCAGGAGCCGGCGGCGTCCAGGCCGGTGCCCACGTCCTGGTACACCTGCCAGGAGATGCCGGCGGCCTGCAGGCGCTCGGGGTAGGTGTGCCAGTCGTAGCCGGCCTCGGCATTGGTGATCACCGGGCCGCCGCCGCTGCCGTCGTTGCCCACCCAGCCGCTCCACAGGTGGTAGCGGTTGGGGTCGGTGGGCCCCATCAGCGAGCAGTGGTAGGCGTCGCAGATCGTGAACGCCTCGGCCAGCGCGAAGTGGTAGGGGATGTCGCGGCGCGTGTGGTACGTCATCGACACCGTGCCCTTGTTGGGCACCCAGCGGTCGTGGCGGCCGCCGTTCCATGCTGCATGCGTGTCGTTCCAGCCGTGCGGCGGATCCTGCAGGAAGGTGAGGCCCACGTTGTCCACCGGCGGGCGGAACGGCAGCAGCTCGCCGGCGCCGTTCGGCTGGTGCCACACCGGCTTGCCCGAGGGCAGCTTCACCGGGCGTGGGTCGGCAAAGCCGCGCACGCCGCGCAAGGTGCCGAAGTAGTGGTCGAACGAGCGGTTCTCCTGCGTGAGGATCACGATGTGCTGCACGTCCTTGATGGTGCCGGTGCGCACCTGCGCCGGCACGGCCAGCGCACGCGCGATGCTGTCGGGCAGCGCACCGGCCATGGCGCCGGCGCTCATCAGCTTGAGCAGCCCGCGGCGGTCGATCGGGTTCATGAGAAAGCCTCCAGAAGGGGTGTGCGCGCAACGCTAGCGAGCGGTGATGACGTGCGCATGTCATGTCACGCCGGGCGACACTTGCGCTTTCCTGTCGACGTGGAGGCGGCACGATGCTGCGGATCTGGGGCAATGCCGATTCGGTGAACGTGCAGAAGGTGCTGTGGTGCTGCGAGGAGCTGGGCCTGGCCTACGAGCGCATCGACGCCGGCCGGCACTTCGGCGTGGTGGACACGCCGGCCTTTCGCGCACTCAATCCGAACGGCCTGGTCCCGACCATCGACGACGCCGGTTACGTGGTGTGGGAGTCCAACACGATCGTGCGCTACCTGGCCGCGCGCCATGCGGCCGGCAGCCTGTGGCCCGAGGCACCGCGTGCACGCGCCGACGCCGAGCGCTGGATGGACTGGGCCAACAGCAGCCTGTGGCCCACGATGGTGCCGCTGTTCCGCGCGTTCATGCGCACGCCCGAGGCGCAGCGCGATGCGCAGGCCATCGAGCAGGCGCGGCAGGACACGCTGGCCGAGTTGCGCATCCTCGACCGCCATCTGGCCACGCACGCCTTCGCGGGCGGCCACGCGTTCACGATGGCCGACATCGCGCTCGGCTGCCCGGTGTGGCGCTGGTTCGCGCTGCCGGTGCAGCGGCCCGCGCTGCCTCACCTGCAGCGCTGGTTCGACACGCTGGCCGCACGCCCGGCCTACCGCCGGGTGGTGATGCTGCCCCTCAGCTGAGCCGGCCTTGCGGCGCATCGGGCTGCGCGGCCAGACGCGCTAACCTGCGCCGTCTCTCGCCTTTGCCGCCATTGCCGTGACGCAACCCGCCTTCGAGCCCACGCTGCCCTCCGCCGCGCCCCAGCCTGCCGTGCTCACCCCTTGCCCGCCCCCGCGCGAGGGCGCCCTGGCGTCGCCGGCCGGCCCGGTGGACGCCGGCTGGCGCCAATGGGTGGCCGAGAACCGGCTGCGCCACTGCTCGCCGGCGTCGATGGCCGCCACGATGACGGCCGCCGGCGTGGATGCCGCGCAAGCCGCACAGGCCATCGCCACCATTGAGTCCGATCCGGCCTACCAGGCCGCGCTGAAGATGCGCCAGCTGCGCGACAAGCTCGGCTCGGTGATGCTGAACCTGCAGAAGCTGCGCCAGCTCGACCCGCTGTACGGGCACGTGGAAAAGCGCAGCCGCGTGTCGCGCGACGAGTTCCTGCACCGCTACGTGATCGGCAACCGTCCGGTGGTGCTGACCGACGTGGCGCACGACTGGCCCGCGATGCAGCGCTGGAGCCCGGCCGACCTGAAGCAGCGCTTCGGCCACCTGGAGGTGGAGATCCAGGCCGAGCGCGCGGCGGACCCGCGCTACGAGATGAACAAGATGGCGCACAAGCGCACCGTGCGACTGGCCGATTTCGTGGACCACGTGTTGGCCGCCGGCGTGTCGAACGACGAGTACATGACCGCCAACAACGGGTTGCTGCGCCGGCCGGAGTTCGCGCCGCTGCTGGACGACATCGGCTCGCTGCCCGAGATCTGCGACGGCCCGCCCCAGCCGGGGCGCGCGTCGTTCTGGTTCGGTCCGGCCGGCACGGTGACGCCGCTGCACCACGACGCGAGGATGCTGTTCCACACGCAGGTGGTGGGGCGCAAGCGCTGGCGCTTGGTGTCGCCGCTGGAGACACCGCGGCTGTACAACCACTTCGCCGTGTTCAGCGACGTGAACCTCGACACCGTGGATCTCGCGCGCCATCCCGACTTTGCCGAGGTGACCGTGCTCGACGTGGTGGTGGAGCCCGGCGAAACGATGTTCCTGCCGCTTGCATGGTGGCACCAGGTGTCCTCGCTGGACGTAAGCCTGTCCTTCTCGTACGCGAACCTCGCGGTGCCGAACCAGTTCGAGTTCCGGAGCCCGCAGATCACCGACTGGTGAGTCATGCGGCCTGTCGTGCCGGGCGGCCAGGCGCGGTAACCTGAGGCGTCTGTCGCCCTTGCCGCCCTTGCCGCCCTTGCCGTGACGCAACCTGCTTCCGAGCCCACGCTGCCCTCCGCCGCGCCCCAGCCCGGCGTGCTCTCGCCTTGCCCGCGGCCGCGCGAGGGCGCCGCGCCGCCGCCGGCCAGGCCGGTGGACGCCGGCTGGCGCCAATGGGTGGCGGAGAACCGGCTGCGCCACTGCTCGCCGGCGTCGATGGCCGCCACGATGACGGCCGCCGGCGTGGATGCCGCGCAAGCCGCACAGGCCATCGCCACCATTGAGTCCGATCCGGCCTACCAGGCCGCGCTGAAGATGCGCCAGCTGCGCGACAAGCTCGGCTCGGTGATGCTGAACCTGCAGAAGCTGCGCCAGCTCGACCCGCTGTACGGGCACGTGGAAAAGCGCAGCCGCGTGTCGCGCGACGAGTTCCTGCACCGCTACGTGATCGGCAACCGTCCGGTGGTGCTGACCGACGTGGCGCACGACTGGCCCGCGATGCAGCGCTGGAGCCCGGCCGACCTGAAGCAGCGCTTCGGCCACCTGGAGGTGGAGATCCAGGCCGAGCGCACCGCCGATGCGCGCTACGAGGTCAACAAAATGGCGCACCGGCGCGCCGTGCGGCTGGCCGATTTCGTGGACTGCGTGCTGGCCGCCGGCGTGTCGAACGACGAATACCTGACCGCCAACAACGAGCTGTTGCGCCGGCCGGAGTTCGCGCCGCTGCTGGCCGACATCGGCTCGCTGCCCGAGATCTGCGACCGCCCGCAGCTGGCCGAGCGCGCGTCGTTCTGGTTCGGCCCGGCCGGCACGGTGACGCCGCTGCACCACGACACGATCATGCTGTTCCACACGCAGGTGGTCGGGCGCAAGCGCTGGCGCTTCGTGTCGCCGCTGGAGACACCGCGGCTGTACAACCACTTCGAGATGTACAGCGACGTGAACCTTGACGCGGTGGATCTCGCGCGCCATCCCGACTTTGCCGAGGTGAATGTCCTCGACGTGGTGGTGGAGCCCGGCGAAACGATGTTCCTGCCGCTGGCCTGGTGGCACCAGGTGTCCTCGCTGGACGTGAGCCTGTCCTTCTCGTATTCGAACCTCGCGGTGCCGAACCACTACGAGTTCAAGCATCCGCAGATCACCAACTGGTGAGTCGGTCACGCCAAAGGTGCATTCCCGATGCACCAAATGGCGGGCGCTTGCGCCGCGTCAAGCCGGGCAGGCCGCGGCATCCGTACTGTCCATGCATCGAGCAATCACTGCATGGAGCTGAGGATGAGGATGCCGCGTATTCGCAGCGCGATCGCGCTGGGCCTTTGCCTGCTGGCGCTGGGCGCCGGCGCCGCCACACAGGCCGCACAGCGGCACGAGGGTGACTTCGGGCCGCCGCAGGGCGAGCCGATTCACGCGGTGCTCACCAGCCCGCCCAACGTGCCGCCGCCGATCACGCGCAAGACGCCGGCCAAGGTGATCGTCGAGCTGGAGGTGGTGGAAAAGGAGATGCAGATCTCCGAAGGCGTGAGCTACACCTTCTGGACCTTCGGCGGCACGGTGCCGGGCAGCTTCATCCGCGTGCGCCAGGGCGACACGGTGGAGTTCCACCTG
>CAMLIZ010000111.1 GCA_946480245.1 uncultured Pseudomonadota bacterium | reverse complement strand
AGGGCTGGCCGTTCTTCTGCGCCGCGGCTTCGGTGGTCTTGCGCAGGCGGTCGGTATCGAACTGACCCGGCAGCAGGTTGTTCAGCGTGACGTTGCGCGACGCCAGCCGCGCCTGGCGCGCCAGCCCGGCGACAAAACCGGTAAGGCCCGATCGCGCGCCGTTGGACAACCCGAGCACGTCGATCGGCGCCTTCACCGCGCCGGAGGTGATGTTCACGATGCGGCCGAAGCCGCGCTCGGCCATCGCGTCCACCGTGGCCTTGATCAGTTCGATCGGGGTCAGCATGTTGGCATCGAGCGCGCGGACCCAGGCGTCGCGGTCCCAGTCCCGAAAGTCGCCGGGCGGCGGGCCGCCCGCGTTGTTGACCAGGATGTCCACCTGCGGGCACGCCGCCAGCGCTGCGGCTCGGCCTTCGGGCGTGGTGATGTCGCCGGCCACCGTCTTCACCTGCCCGCCCTCCAGCGCGCGCAGTTCGGCCGCGGTGTGCTCCAGCGCCTCGGCGCCGCGCGCGGTGATCACCACGTTCACGCCCTCGCGCACCAGCGCACTCGCACAGCCCTTGCCGAGCCCCTTGCTCGCGGCGCACACCAGCGCCCACTTGCCTGCAATGCCGAGATCCATGCCTTGCTCCTCGTTCAGCGCGCGCGCGCCAGCAGCCACACACCGGCCATCACCAGCACCGTGCCAGCGGCGATCCACGGCGTGAAGGGCTCGCCCAGGATCAGCACGCTCATCAGGATCGTGGAGATCGGGCCGATCATGCCGGTCTGCGCGGCCATCGTGGCGCCGATGCGCTCGATCGCCATCATCACCATCAGAACCGGTGCAAACGTGCACGCCACGGCGTTGAGTACCGACAGCCAGATCACCGGCTCCGCCACCACGGCCGCCGACAGCGGCTTGACGATCAGGAACTGGGCGATGCACAGCGCGCAGGCCACCGTGGTGGCCAGCCCGGTGAGGCGCAGCGAGCCGATGCGCTGCACCACTTCGCCGCTGTAGACCAGGTAGATCGCATAGCTCACGGCGCTGCCGAACACCAGCACCGCGCCCAGCACGATGTTGCTGCCCACGAGCCTGAGTTCATGGCCGAACACCAGCAGCACGCCGGCATAGCTGACCGCCAACGCCCCCACCTGCGGCCACGACACGCGGCGCTTGAACAGCAGCACGCCCAGCAACAGCACGATGGTCGGGTTGAGGTAGAGGATCAGCCGCTCGAAGCTGGCCGTCACGTACTGCAGCCCCGCGAAGTCGAGAAAGCTCGCCAGGTAGTAACCGGTGAGGCCGAGCACCAGCACCACACCGATGTCACGCCGCGCCAGCGGCGGCTTGCCGCGCCCACCCCACCACGCCAGCGCCAGGAACAGCGGAAGCGCGAACAGCATGCGGTACATGATCAGGGTGACCGCATCCACCCCGTGGCGATAGGCCAGCTTCACGATGATCGCCTTGCCGGAGAAGGCGATGGAACCCGTCATTGCGAGCGCGAGGCCGGGCCAGACGGGGGCGGTTCTCTGCGGCGCAGCGGCCGCGAGCGAGGAGGACGACATCGCGCCCGATTCTAGGGAGCGGCCTCAGGCCGCGCTTTCGCAACGCTGCAAGCCACCATTGCCGGCTTGCAGGTGCTCCGCCTCACCAAGCCGCCACCTGGCCGTCGCGCCGAGGATCGCTGGCGCCCACGTAGCCGGCGATCGCCGGGTCGCCCAGTCGCCAGATGAACTGGCCGGCGCCGAAATCGTGGTAGCTGTCGCGCAAGGACTCGATGCGATGGCCACGCTCGACCAGCCCCTGCACCGTGGCGGCCGGCATGCCCTGCTCCACGTTCAGCGACAAGCCCTGGTCGAAGCGCCAGCGCGGTGCGTCGCAGGCCGCCTGCGGGGACTGCCGGAAGTCGAGCATCCGCACCAGTGTCTGCACATGGCCCTGCGGCTGCATGCTGGCGCCCATCACGCCGAAGCTCATCACTGGCCTTCCGTCACGCGAGAGAAAGGCCGGAATGATCGTGTGGAAGGGCCGCTTGCCCGGCGCCACGAGGTTGGCGCTGTGCGGACGCAGGCTGAACCCATGCCCACGGTTCTGCAGCGAGATGCCGAATTCCGGCACCACCACGCCGGAGCCGAAGCCCATGTAGTTGCTCTGGATGAAGCTCACCATCATGCCGCTCTGGTCGGCCGCCGTGAGGTAGATGGTGCCGCCGCGCACCGGGTTGCCCACCTGGAAGTCCTGTGCACGCCTCGGGTCGATCAGCCGAGCGCGTGACGCGAGGTATCCGTCGTCGAGCATCTGCATGGCAGACACCTGCATCGCGTCGGGCTCGGCCACGTGGTGGTACACGTCGGCGAACGCGAGCTTCATCGCCTCGATCTGCAAGTGCAGTGCCTCGGGGCTGTCGGCGCCGAACGCGTCGAGTTCGAAGTGCGACAGGATGCCCAGCGCGATCAGCGCCGCGATGCCCTGCCCGTTGGGCGGTATCTCGTGCAGCGTGTGGTCGCGGTAGCGCTTCTCGATCGGCTGCACCCACTCGGGCCGGTACTGCGCAAGATCCTGTCGGGTAAGGAGGCCGCCGTGGGCCTGCGCATGGCGCGCGATCGCCTGCGCGATCTCGCCGGCGTAGAAGGCCTGACCGCGGCTGTCGGCGATGGCGCGCAGTGCGCGCGCCGCGGCCGGCATGCGAAACAGCTCGCCCACCTGCGGCGCGCGGCCGAACGGCAGGAAGGTGGACGCAAAGCCGGGCTGCGACACGAGATCGCGCAACGTTGCGGCGGCGGCCCACTTCATCTGCACGACCACCGGCACCGCGTAGCCGCGCTCGGCGATCTCGGCGGCCGGCTCCATCACGTCGGCGAACGGCAGGCGGCCGAAACGCTCGCTCAGCGCCACCCAGCCCGCCACCGCACCCGGCACCGTGACGGAGTCCCAGCCGCGCACGGGCGGATGCAGGGCAGCGTCGCCATAGCGGCTGCGAAAGTACTCGGGTGTCCACGCGGCTGGCGCACGACCGGAGGCATTGAGGCCGTGCAGGCGCGAGCCGTCCCAGAGAATGCAGAACGCGTCGGAGCCGAGGCCGTTGCTGCACGGCTCCACCACGGTCATCGTGGCCGCGGCCGCCACGGCGGCGTCGACTGCGTTGCCGCCTCGGCGCATCACCTCCAGGCCCACCTGTGCGGCCAGCGGATGCGAAGTGGCGACCAGGTTGCGCCCGAATACGGGCAGGCGGGTGGATGGGTAGCCCGCAACCCAATGGAAGGTGTCGCTCATGTGTCGGCCCTTTCTGCTTTGGCACGACCCGTTGCAGCGATTGTGATGCCCGCTCAGTCGTCCTGGAACGCCTCCTCGCGCTTGAGGCGGATCGACGGCAGCAGCACGAGCAGCACCAGCAGTGCCGCCGCCAGCAGCAAGCCAGCCGACAGCGGGCGGCGCAGGAAGATGCCCCAGTCGCCTTGCGACTGCAGCAGCGCGCCACGCAGGTTCTGCTCCAGCATCGGCGCCAGGATGTAGCCCATCAGCAGCGGCGCGGGTTCGCAACCCAGCTTGTGAAAGGCGTAGCCGACGAACGCGAACAAGGCCAGCAGGTACACATCGGCCACGTCATGGTGCAAGGTGTACACGCCCACGCAACACAGCGCCACCATCGCCGGGTACAGGCGCCGGTACGGCAGCGTGAGCAGGCGCGTCCACAGGCCCAGCAGTGGCAGGTTCAGCACCAGCAACATCAGGTTGCCGACCCACATCGAGGCAATCAGGCCCCAGAACAGCGCGGGGTGCGTGCCCATCAGCTGAGGCCCCGGCTGCACGCCCTTGAGCAGCAGCGCGCCGATCAGCAGTGCCATCACGGCGTTCGGCGGCACGCCCAGCATCAGCATCGGGATGAACGAGGTCTGCGCGCCGGCGTTGTTGGCGCTCTCCGGGCCCGCGACACCCTGGATGGCACCCTTGCCAAAGGCCGACGGGTCACGTGCCACGCGCTTTTCCACCGCGTAGGCCGCGAACGACGCCAGCAGCGCACCGCCGCCCGGCAGCACCCCGAGCAGCGCGCCCAGCCCGGTGCCGCGCAGCACCGCGGGCCAGGCCTGGCGCAGTTCCGTGCGCCGGGGCCAGAGGCCCTGCAAGGGGTGCGCCTGAACCCCCGGCGTGCCGGCCGGACGACCGAGCGTGGCGACCACCTCGCCGAGCGCGAAGATGCCCATCGCGATCACGACGAAGCCGATGCCTTCTGCGTCCATCAGCGCCGGCAGGCCGAAGCCGAAACGCGCGGTGCCGGTGGCGGGGTCGCCGTGCACCTGGCCCAGCAGCAGACCGAGCACGATCATGCCCAGGGCCTTGACCAGCGAGCCCGACGCCAGCACCACAGCGCCCACCAGGCCGAGCATCAGCAGCGCGAAGCGCTCGGCATCGCCGAAGCGGAACGACAGCACGATCAGCGGCTCGGCCATCCACGCCACGATCAAGGTACTCACGCAGCCGGCCGCAAACGAGCCCAGCGCGGCGATGGTGAGCGCCGGCCCGGCGCGGCCCTGGCACGCCAGCTGGTAGCCGTCGAGCGCGGTCACGGCGGACGACGATTGGCCGGGCTGATTGATCAGGATGGCCGCGGTCGAGCCACCGTACTGCGCACCGTAGTACACGCCAGCCAGCATGATCAGCGCCGGGATCGCGTCCAGCGCCTGCACCGCGGGCAGCAGCATCGCGATCGTGGCCACCGGCCCGAGCGCGGGCAGCACGCCGATCAGCGTGCCGATCAACGCACCGACCAGCACGAAGCCGAGGTTGTGCAGCGTCAACGCGGTGTGCAGGCCGAACAGCAGGTTGTGCAGCAGATCCATCCGAGCCCCTTCAGGCGGGCCACCAGGGCAGATCGAGCTTCAAGCCGAGCCCCAGCACCAGCCAGCCTGCGAGCGTGAGCACGAGTGCCTGCAGCAGCAGGTCGCGCCAGCGCCAGCCGGGCGCCGCCATGCCGGCCAGCAGCACGAGCACCGGCAATGCCACCGCGAGCCCGGCGCGCGGCAGCAGCAGCGCGAACAGCGCGACCGAACCCACCACGAGCAGCAGCGGCGCAGATGCGATGGCGCCGAGCGGATCGCCGCCTTCCACCTCGATCGTCAGCGCCTTGAACAGCAGCAGCGCGCCGAGCAGCGCGAGCAGCATGCCGAGCCCGAGCGGCAGTGCACCGGGGCCGGGCCGGGCAGCATCGCCGAGCGGGTAGTTGAGCGCACCTATCGCAAAGGCGATGCCGGCGACGATGAACAGCAGGCCCGTCCAGAAGTCCTTCTGGCTCTTGATTTTCAAGCGTCGGCCTCCCGCGGGTGCAATCGGCGGATTCTAGGAGGCGGGGTGAGCGCGCCCCAGCACTTCGGGGTTGAGCGGCGTAGGCGGACGCCCGGCATGCGGACCGCACCCGAGCGCCGCCACCAGGTTGTCCGCAGCCAGCGAGAACATCGCCCGCCGAGTGGCGACCGTGGCACTGGCGATGTGCGGCGTGAGCACCACGTTCGACAGCGCCAGCAGGTCGGGGTGCACGCGCGGCTCACCTTCGAACACGTCCAGGCCCGCTGCCGCGATGCGACCCGCGCGCAGCGCAGCCGCCAGCGCCGCGTCGTCCACCACGCCGCCGCGCGCGATGTTGGTCAGCGTGGCGCTCGGCTTCATCGCCGCAATCTCGGCCGCGCCCACAGCGTGATGCGACTGCGGCGAGTACGGCACCACGATCATCAAGTGATCGGCCTCGCGCATCAGCGTGCCCTTGTCGACCCAGCGCGCGCCCAGTGCCTGCTCCACAGCTTCAGGCAGGCGCGAGCGGTTGTGATAGATCACCGTCATGCCGAAGCCTGCATGCGCGCGCCGTGCGATGGCCTGCCCGATGCGGCCCATGCCCAGCACCCCGAGCGTGGCGCGGTGCAGGTCGGAGCCGACGAACATGTCGTAGGACCACTGGGTCCACTCGCCGCGGCGCAGGAAGTGCTCGGCCTCGGTGATGCGCCGCGCCGCGGCCATCATCAGCGCGAAGCCAAAGTCGGCAGTGGTTTCGGTGAGCACGTCGGGCGTGTTGCTGCACAGCACGCCGCGCGACGTGCAGGCCTCGACGTCGAGGTTGTTGTAGCCCACCGCCATGTTGCATACCGCGCGCAGTTGTGGGTTCGCGTCCAGCACGTCGGCGTCGATGCGTTCGCTGCCGGTGGTGATGACGCCTGCCTTGCCGTGCAGCCGCTCGATCAGCTCGGCCCGGGTGTACACGTGGTCCTGCGGGTTGTCCTCGACACGGAACCAGGTGCGCAAGCGCTCCACCAGATCGGGGAACGCCGCGCGGGCGACGAGCACCTCGAGCATGCTGCCCCTACTCGTGAACGGCGGCCGCGGCGGGCGTCGCGAGCCGCGCCTTGAGCGGCGCATCGGGATGCCAGCCGAGCACGGCCATCAGCACGGCAAACCCGATGAGATAGCCGACGGCCACGTGCCAGCCCGACTTGACCCACGCGCCGACGGAGCGGGCTTCCGGATAGGTGCTGGCCAGCGCCACGCCCGCCGACGAACCGAACCAGATCATCGAGCCGCCGAAGCCGACCGCGTAGGCCAGCATGCCCCAGTCGTAGCCGCCCTGGTGCAACGCGAGCGCGGTGAGCGGAATGTTGTCGAACACGGCCGACACGAAGCCGAGGCCGAGCGTGGTCTGCCAGGCCGCGCGCGGCAGATCCTGCACCGGCATCATCGACGCACACAGCACCAGCGAGAGCAGGAACACGCTGCCGCGCGTGGCGTCGCGCAACAGGCTCCATTGCGGGCGGCGCAGCAGTGCCGTCACGCCGATCGCCACCCAGACCGCGATGCCGAGCACCGGCACGTGGTCCAGCACTTCGGGATGGCGCAGGTTGAAGTAGACATTGGCGCTGATGGCCGACAGCAGGATCACCGCCACGATGAACAGACGAGACCACTCGATGTGCAGGCCCGGCGTTGCGTCCTTGATGATCGGCTGATAGGCCTGCTGCTGCATGGCGGCAATGCCGCCGAAGAACAGCAGTGCGGGTATCGCGGCGATGTAGGCGTCCAGCACGTGCACCGGCGGCACGCCGGCGATCCACATCATCGTGGTGGTGGTGTCGCCCACCACGCTGCCCGCGCCCCCGGCGTTGGACGCAGCAACGATGGCCGCCAGGAAGCCCACATGCACGCGGCCCTTGTACAGCACGTGCGCCATCGTGCCGCCGATCATCGCGGCGGCGATGTTGTCGAGAAAGCTCGACAGCACGAACACCAGCAGCAGCATCACGAAGCCACCCTTCCAGTCGTCCGGAAGGAAGTCCGGCAGCTTGGCCGGCAGTTGGCTTTCCTCGAAGTGGTTCGACAGCAGCGCAAAGCCGAGCAGCAAGCCGAACAGATTGGCCACTGTGACCCACTCGTGATGCAGGTGCTGCGCCAAACCGCTCAGCCCCGGCACCCCGTGAAAGCCGGTGAACGTGAGCTTGTACAGCGTGATCACCACGAGGCCGATCACCGCCACGCGCAGCGTGTGGTGGTGGAACAGCGCCACTCCGGCGAGCACACAGGCGAAGAGGATGAAGTCGACCGGAATGCCGAGCAGCATGGGCGTCATCAAGGCGTCCTTTTGTTCGAAACGTGTGGCGCCCGCGGCCGCTGTGGACCTTGTCTCGCTCGGGCTCGAATGCGGCCGGAATTATAGGAACGCGTGCTTGCCGCTCCTGAAGGCGAGCTGAACGGCGGTTTCAGCTTTGTGCCAGCAGCGGTTGCAGCGCATCTCGCAAAGCGGCAGGCAGGCCTGCCGGCCGGCGCGAGGCGCGGTCCACGTACACGTGCACGAAGTGCCCGCAGGCCGCGCTCTGGGGTTCGCCGGCCGCGAACAGGCCGATCTCGTAGCGCACGCTCGAGCTGCCGAGATGGGTCACGCGAAGGCCGGCCTCCACCAATTGCGGAAACTCGATCGGCGCGAAGTAGTTGCAATGCGTCTCCACCACCAGCCCGATGACCTCGCCGCGATGGATGTCGAGCGCGCCGGCCTCGATCAGGTAGCGGTTCACCGCGGTGTCGAAGAAGCTGTAGTAGACGACGTTGTTCACGTGGCCGTACACATCGTTGTCCATCCAGCGGGTGGGCACCGCGCTGAAATGCCGAAAGGCGGCGCGCGGCTGAGGGGCGGGGCGGGCGGCGGTCATGCGCCAAATTGTTCCATGGCCCGCCAAGCCTGCCAGCTGGCCAGCGCCTGCCGGAAACTGCCGAGTTGCACTGCCACCGTGTCCTCGATCACCTTGCCGTAACCGCCCGCCATCGTCATCACCACCGGAATGACACGACGGCGACACGCCTCGAAGACCCGGCGGTCGCGCTCGGCAAGGCCGGCGGCGCTGAGTTTGAGGCGGCCCAGCCGATCGCCTTCGTGCGGATCAGCGCCGGCCAGATAGAAGACCAGCCCGGGCGGTTGCGCATGGCGGCGCCAGAGCTCGCCCAAGGCGCGATCGAGCGCATCCAGATACTGCGTGTCGGCACAGCCGTCGGGCAGTTCCACATCCAGGTCGCTGGCCTCCTTGCGAAACGGGAAATTGCGTGCACCGTGCAGCGACAGCGTGAACACCGTAGCGTCGTCGCCGAAGATCGCCGCCGTGCCATTGCCCTGGTGCACGTCGAGGTCGATGACGGCCACGCGCAGCAGCGCTCGATGCGCGCGATGCCATTCGGCCTGCATCAAGCGCGCCGCCACCGCCACATCGTTGAAGACGCAATATCCGCTGCCTTTGTCGCCAAAGGCATGGTGCGTGCCGCCGGCCAGGTTGGCCGCAACGCCTTCCAGCAGCGCGACGCGCGACGCGGCGATCGTGGCGCCCACGGACCGACGCGCGCGCTCGGCCATCTGAGGCGACCACGGAAACCCGATCTCTCGCTCTTCTGCGGCACTCAGGAGCCCCTGCGCCACGGCTTCCACATATCGCGGGCTGTGCACGAGGGCCAGTTCGCCATCGCTGGCCGGTGGTGCCTGCTGCAGTCGCACAGCCGGGGCTTCAGCTTGCAGCGCGCTCCGCAGCAGACGGTACTTGGGCATCGGAAAGCGATGACCAGCGGGCAGCGGCAGTACGAACTGGTCCGCGTAGAACGCCTGCATCTAGTCAGCTCCCTCTAGTTTGCTGCGCTGCAACAAAAAGAGCTTGCAATGGGATCGGCGATCCATATACTTCCGTTCATGCTGCGCTGCAGCAACACTTCCCGACCCCCTCATACCCTGGAGCCCTGCCATGCTGACCGCCGAACAACTGCTCGCCGCCCACAAAGCCAACCTCGAAACCCTGTTCGGCTTGACGAACAAGGCCTTCGAAGGCGTGGAAAAGCTCGTCGAGCTGAACCTCCAAGTCGCGAAGACCGCACTGACCGAAGCTGCGGAAAATACCACCGCCGCCCTGTCGGTGAAGGATGCGCAAGAACTGGTCGCGCTGCAAAGCGGTCTGCTGCAACCGGTGGCCGAGAAGGCCGCCGCCTACAACCGCCACGTGTATGACATCGCCGCTGCCACCAATGCCGAAGTGGTGAAGGTTGCCGAGTCCCGCCTGGCCGACACCCAAAGCAACTTCATGAGCCTGGTGGACAGCGCCGTGAAGAACGCCCCGGCCGGCACCGAAAACGCCGTCGCGCTGGTGAAGTCGGCCGTGTCGGCCGCCAACAACGCGTACGAAAGCGTGCACAAGGCCGCCAAGCAGGCTGCCGACATGGCCGAAGCGAACATCCAGGCGATGACTGCCACCGCCGTGAAGGCCAGCCAGGCTGCCACGCCCGCCAAGGGCAAGCGCGCCACCGCCGCAGCCTGACAGATTGAGACGGCGGCCATTGAACTTTTCGACCGCCGCCGCATCTACGGGTTACCGCGGCGCACGAGCCGTGCGGTCTCCCTGAAAGGTTGTCTCCTCGGTACCTCTCGAAATCCCTTTCAAGGTACCTTCAAGCCCGATGCTGTGCGTCGGGCTTTTCTTTTTTCACGGGCCCGCCGGCTTGGTCAGTGCCGCGATGCGGGCCTGCAGTGACGGCAGCATCGCCTGCGTCACCTCCCGCCCCGCCTGAATGGAGCGTGCCCGCACCGTGAAGTCGGCGCTCGACACACCCTTGAGCTGCGGCCTCAGCACGATGTCGGCCTCGCGCAGCTCATACTGGTTGATGCTACGGCCCATGATCGCGAAGGTCTGCAGCAGCATTCGCATCGCGTCGCCCGTGGCGTTGCCCTCCGGGGCCGCCGAGATGTCCACCGCGACCACCAGTTCGGCGCCCATCTGGCGTGCAAAGCGCACCGGCACCGGAGACACGAGGCCCCCGTCCACGTACTCGCGCCCGCCAATTTTCACCGGCTCGAACACCGCGGGAACCGCGCTGGACGCGCGCACCGCGGTACCGGGATCGCCGCGCTGGAACAGGATAGGCTGTCCGCTGTCGAGGTCGGTGGCCACGATGCCCAGCGGGAGCTTCATCTGCTCGATCATCTGGCCGCCGGTGTGCTCACGCACGTAGCGAGCCAGCGCCTCACCGCGGATCAACGCCCGGCCAGGAAAGGCCCAGTCGGTGATGGACCCCTCGTCCATCGTCTTGGCCAGGTTGCCCAAGTCCGCACCGCCATGGCCGGCGGCGTAGAGCGCCGCCACCAAGCTGCCTGCCGACGTGCCCACCACCAGGTCGGGCCGGATGCCATGCTCTTCGAGTACCTGGATCACACCAATGTGCGCGAATCCACGGGCCGCGCCGCCGCCCAACGCCAGGCCGATGCGTGGCGGGCGCGGCGGCTTTGTCGGCCCTGGCGGTGGGGCGACCACCCCCGGCAGCGGGGCAGGCGGAAGCGGCGTCTGGCAGCCTGCCAGCGCCATCGCGGCGGCGCCGAATCCGAGGGCCGCGCGGCGAGACAGGCGAAACATCGGCAGACATTCTAGGGAAGCGGCAGCGGCCCGCCCGGAAAGAGTCGCCGCCGGGCCGCGGAGTGTTCATGCGGAATCAGAATAATCAATCAACTTTTCTGTTCTTCCAAAACATATAGCGCCTCCGTACATTCCCCCGACGGGAATGGGCCCGGGCGCGACCATTGGGGTTTGCATGGACTGGCTGGCGATCTTCAGCGGATTCGGCGTCGGCGCCGTGGTCGGCCTCACCGGCGTCGGCGGCGGCTCGCTGATGACGCCGCTGCTGATCGGCGTGTTCAAGCTGAACCCGGCGGTGGCGATCGGCACCGATCTGTGGTTTGCCGCAGTCACCAAGATCAGCGGGTCGGTGGCGCATCACCGCCACGGGCATGTGGAGTACCGCATCCTGGGCCTGCTGCTGGCCGGCAGCATCCCTGCCGCGCTGGCCACGCTGGCGTGGATGCACACCACGGGCATCAGCAAGGGCTCGATGAGCACGCTGACGTTCTCGCTCGGCATCGCGTTGCTGCTCACCGCCGTGACCGTGGCCTACCGTCAGGCCTGGCACCGGGTGGGCCTGAAGCTCGAAGCCTGGATCCCGCCCGCGCGCAAGCCGCTGCTCACCGTGGCGGCGGGCTTGGTGCTTGGCGTGCTGGTGTCCCTCAGCTCGATCGGCGCCGGCGCGATCGGCGCCACGCTGATCCTGCTGCTGTACCCTCGCCTGCCCGCGCAGCGCCTGGTAGGCACCGACATCGCGCACGCCGTACCCCTGACCCTGGTGGCCGGTATCGGCCACGCCGCGCTCGGCAACATCGACTGGGGACTGCTTTCCGCGCTGCTGATCGGCTCGCTGCCCGGCATCTGGATCGGCGCGCAACTCACGAAGTCGATGCCCGAGAAGCTGACGCGCGCAGTGCTGTGCGTGTCGCTCGTGACCGCCGGCCTCAAAGTGATCCACTGACTCACGCACTCATGTACCAGTACACCGAATTCGACCGCCAGTTCGTGCAGACGCGCGCGGCGCAATTCCGCGACCAGCTGGAGCGGCACTTGCGCGGCGAGCTGTCCAACGAGGAGTTCCTGCCGCTGCGGTTGCAGAACGGTTGGTACATCCAGCGCCATGCGCCGATGACCCGCATCGCGGTGCCGTATGGCGAGCTCAGCAGTACGCAGCTGCGCATGCTGGCGCGCATTGCGCGCGAGTTCGACAAGAACTATGCGCACTTCACGACGCGCCAGAACTGCCAGTTCAACTGGATCCCGCTGCCGCGCGCGGCCGACGTGATGGATCTGCTGGCGTCGGTGAGCATGCACGGCATTCAGACCAGCGGCAATTGCATCCGCAACATCACCAGCGACGCACTCGCCGGCATTGCGGCCGACGAGATCGTCGATCCGCGGCCCTACTGCGAAATCATGCGGCAGTGGAGCTCGCTGCACCCCGAGTTCGCATTCCTGCCGCGCAAGTTCAAGATCGCCGTCAGCGGCGCCAGGGAAGACCGCGCAGCGATTGGCTGGCATGACATCGGCCTGCAGCTCAAGCGCGACGCGGCAGGCGCGGTGGGCTTTGAGGTGCTGGCCGGCGGGGGCATGGGGCGCACGCCAGTCATCGGCACGCTGATGAGCGACTTCGTGCCATGGCAGCAGATCCTCGTGTTCATCGAGGCGATCGTTCGCGTGTACAACCGCTACGGCCGGCGCGACAACAAGTTCAAGGCGCGCATCAAGATCCTCGTCAAGGCCGAAGGGCAGAAGTTCGTCGACGCGGTGCACGCGGAATTCCGCGACATCCTGCAGCGCGACGCGCACGGGCAGGAACACGTTATCCCGCAGGCCGAGTTCGACCGCGTGGCGGCGTGTTTCGTCGATCCGCAAGGCCTGCGCCCGACGACGCAGGCCTGGTCCGCGCCTGCAGATGCGCCCGTCGCGTTCCAGCGCTGGCTCGAGCGCAACGTGCACCCGCACCGCCTGCCCGGCTACCGCGCGGTGACGCTGTCGCTGAAGCGCGTGGGCCAGGCACCGGGCGACGTGACCGACGCGCAGATGGACGCAGCCGCCGGCATTGCCGACCGCTTCAGCCATGGCGAGCTGCGCGTCACGCACGACCAGAACCTGCTGCTGCCCTGGGTGCGCCAGGACGAGCTGTTTGCGCTGTGGCAGGCCGCGCGCGACAACAGCTTCGCCACGCCGAACATCGGCTTACTCACCGACATGATCGCCTGCCCCGGCGGCGACTTCTGCGCGCTGGCCAATGCGCGCTCGATCCCGATCGCGGCCGAGATCACCGAGCGCTTCCAGGATCTGGACGAGCTGTACGACATCGGCGACATCGACCTGCACATCAGCGGCTGCATCAACTCCTGCGGCCACCATCACAGCGGGCACATCGGCGTGCTCGGCGTCGACAAGGATGGCAAGGAGTGGTACCAGATCTCGCTGGCCGGCTCCGATGGCTCCACCTTGAGCGGCCCGTCGGTGGCCGGCAAGGTGATCGGCCCGTCGTTCGCCGCGGACGAAGTGCCCGACGTGATCGAGGCGCTTGTCACCACCTACAAGCGCGAACGCGCCGCGGCCGAGCGCTTCATCGACACCGTGCGCCGCATCGGCATCGCGCCGTTCAAGGCGGCTGCCGATGAGCAGCGCCACGTCACCGCCTGAGGACAACACGATGAAGTTCATCGACAAGCACAACGATCCCTGGCATTCGGCGCCCGGCGAGGACGGCCCGATGCCCAACCCGCTGCCGCAGCCGTACCAGGTGCTCACGCTGGAGCAATGGCACGCCGTGCGCGACAGCTGGCCGGCGGGGCTGCCCACGGGCGTGGCGGTGCCCAACCACGTCGACATCGAGACGCTGGAAGCGGACCTGCCGCGTTTCGCGCTGGTGGCGCTCGAGTTTCCGGCCTGGACCGACGGCCGCGCCTATAGCCAGGCACATCTGCTGCGCGAGCGTTTCCGCTTCGCGGGCGAGGTGCGCGCCACGGGCCACGTGCTGGTCGACATGCTGCCGATGATGCGCCGCACCGGCTTCGACACCGTGGTGCTGCGCGGCGACCAGAAGCGTGAATACGCCGAGCGCGCGTTGAGCTTCTTCGCCGGCCACTACCAGGGCGATGTGCGCGAGCCGCGTCCGCTGTTCGCGCGCCCGCCCGAGGAGCGCAAGGCGGTGGAGTTCGTGCAGGTGGGGGACGCGATATGAGCGCGATCGCCCTCTACGCGCACAAGTCGCCTGATTTCGACGCCAAGGTGGAGAACGCGCTGCGCCTGCTGCGCGAAGCCGCCGCGGGGCATGCCGGACGCATCGTGCAGGCCACCAGCCTGGGCGCCGAGGACATGGTGGTCACCGACCTGGTCGCCCGCGCGCAGTTGCCGATAGCGATCGGCACCCTCGAGACCGGCAAGCTGCACGACGAGACGCTCGCGCTGATCCCGCGCATCGAGCAGCGCTATGGCCTGGCCATTGAGCTGTACCAGCCGAAGACCGAGGCGGTGATCCGTTTCGTGCGCGACCACGGCGAAAAGGCGATGTACGAGAGCATCGATCTGCGCAAGGCCTGCTGCAGCATCCGCAAGCTCGAACCGCTGGCACGCATGCTGGCGCAGCGCAGTGCCTGGGTGACCGGGCTGCGCCGGGAGCAAAGCGCCAACCGCGGCGAGGTTCCCTTCGAGGAGACCGACGACCACGGCCGCCTCAAGCTGAACCCGCTCGCCGACTGGAGCTGGAACGAGGTGTGGCACTACATCCAGACCTTCGACGTGCCGTACAACCCGCTGCATGACCAGTTCATGCCCAGCATCGGCTGCGCACCCTGCACGCGCGCCATCGCCGTGGGGGAGGACTTCCGCGCCGGCCGCTGGTGGTGGGAGGATGAAAAGGCCAAGGAGTGCGGGCTGCACGTGAAGCACGAAGAAGCGCCCGCCGTATCGATTATTGGAGCCCGTTGATGAACGCCCCTGTCAGCGTCGACCAGCTGCTGCCGCAACTCGACCACAGCCATCTTGATTGGCTGGAAGAGGAAGCGATCTTCATCCTGCGCGAGGTGGCCGCCTCGTTCGAGCGCCCGGCGCTGCTGTTCTCCGGCGGCAAGGATTCGTGCGTGGTCCTGCGCCTGGCCGAGAAGGCCTTCAAGACGCGCATTGCGGGCAATGACTTCAAGGGCAAGCTGCCGTTCCCCCTGCTGCACGTGGACACCGGCCACAACTTTCCGGAAGTGATCGAATTCCGCGACCGACGCGTGGCCGAGATGGGTGAGCGCCTCGTGGTGGGCCACCTGGAGGACAGCATCAAGCGCGGCACCGTGCGCCTGAGCTCGCCACTGGAATCGCGCAACGGCCACCAGACGGTGACCTTGCTCGAGGCGATCGAGGAGCACCGCTTCGATGCGCTGATCGGCGGCGCGCGCCGCGACGAGGAGAAGGCGCGCGCCAAGGAGCGCATCTTCAGCCACCGCGACAGCTTCGGCCAATGGC
>CAMLIZ010000110.1 GCA_946480245.1 uncultured Pseudomonadota bacterium | reverse complement strand
GCCGGCAAGCGGCAGCCGTGACCGAGTGCGCGCCGCGCGGCGCGCAACTGTGACAAGCGCTCAACAAACGCCGGGCGCCAACCGATAGGCAGGGCAACAAGTCGCGGCGGGTCCGCCGCGACACCGCCTTGTCAGTTGGAAAGGGGCGCCATGGAGCACACCCTCCGGGCCCTGTGCGCCGCGGCCTGCGTGATCGCAGGCACCACCGCACCGGCCTTCGCCCAGGCCGATCCGCCCGCGGATGGCGCCTTCCGGCAGCAGCTGTGGCTCAGCACCGGCTTCCTGTCCCACCACACCGCGCACGCGGCGCGCTACAACCAGCACAACGACGGTGCCGGCCTGGAATGGCGCTGGGCGCCCGACCTGCAGCTCAACGCCGGCCACTACCGCAACTCGGTGCGTCACGGCAGCACCTACGCCCAGCTGGCGTGGACACCGCTGGACAGCCCCCTGCCGCTGGACCTGCGTGTGCGGGCCGGTGCCAGCGTGGGCGTGATCAACGGCTACCCGAAAGTGAACCACGGCGGCTACTTCGCCACGCTGGTGCCGGTGGTGTCGATGGAATGGAAGCGCCGCGTGGGCCTGAACCTGGTCTACATCCCCACCGTGGGCAAGCGCGTGGACGGCGCGTTCGCGATCCAGCTCAAGCTGCAACTCGGGGGCACATAGCGCCCTACCCCCAGAGCCAGCTCCACACCAGGTCGACCGCGGTCTGCTCGCCGGTGTCCACGCGCACGGTCAGGCGCTTGGCAATCTTGTAGACCAGCTCCCAGCCGCCGCCGGTGGCGTCCAGGCTCTGGGTGTAGCCCACGTAGAAGCGCTCGGACACCTGCTTGCCGAGGGACACCACCGCGTCGCTCAGGCCACCGCTCTGGCCACGGCCCACCGAGATCTTGTCCAGCCCCAACCGCTTGGCGATGCCCTCGTCGCCACTGCTGCCGCGCCGGCTGGCCAGCAGCGCCAGCGCGGCACGCTGCAGCACCGCCGACTGGTCGCTGGCCAGGCCCGCGCTGGAGCGGCCCAACGTGAGCCAGCTCAGCTTGTCGATCTCCGGCATGTCGGGCGAGGAGAACAGCTTGACCTGCGGGTTCTGCGCGGTGCCGGTGATGGCGACGCCCACTTCCACGTCGCGCAGGTCCGGTCGCACGGCACGGATGTCCAGCAGCGGATTGGCCACCGGGCCGATGAAGGTGATCGCGCCCTGGTCGATGTCCAGCTTCTCGCCGTAGGCCTGGTAGCTGCCCTTCACGGTGCGCACCGTGCCTTCCAGCGCCAGCTGGTTGTGCGGCGCGGTCACGTGCACCTGCCCGGCCAGCAGCGTGTCGATGCCCTTGCCTTGCACGCGCAGCTGCTCGCCCAGGTCGATGCGCACGTCGACCTGCAGCGCGCGTGGCGTGCCACCGGTCGCCTTGGAGGTGCCGGAGGCGCTGGTGACGTCCTTGCGGCCCGGCGTGGTCCCATCGACCACGCGCACATCCTTCGACAGTGCCGGCGCCTCGCCGCGGCCCAGGTCCACCAGCCCCCGGTCCACGCGCAACCCGCCTTGCACCGACACGCCGCGCGCGTTCAGCGCGAGCTGCGCGCGGCCGCTCAGGTCGATCTGGCGGTCCACGCGACCCAGCGCGCGGAAGTGCTCGGCCACCACCTTCAGCTGCGCGGTGGGCTGCGCCCCGAAGCTCGCACCGCCGGAGATGGTCACCTCGCCGTCGCCGGCCTTGGCCATGAAGCGCTCGATGTGCGCGCTCGGGCCGTCCAGCAGGACGCGCAGCTGACCGTCGTGCACGCGCACCCCCTGCAGGAAGTTGCTGACGCCCAGGCCGCTGCCGCTCACCACGCCGGCGTACTGCGGCGCCCCCAGCGTGCCGCCGAGGCGCAGGTCGGCCTGCAGCTGGCCGTCCAGACGCCAGCCCACCGGCAGCAAAGGCTCGTACAGGCCCAGGTCGCGGGCGCGCGCCTGCAACTGGCCCTGCAGCGGCGAGGCCGGACCGGGCCAGGGGCTGCCGGGCGCGGCGCGCGTGCTCACCTGGGCCGTCAAGGCGCCGAAGCTCGTGCTCTGCACGCCCGCCTGCAGGCGCCACGTGGTGCCGCGTGCGTCGGCGGCCACGCGCAACTGGCGCAGGCCGAGTGCACGCCGCGTGCCGCCCTGCACCATCTGCAGGTCGCCGCGCTGGCGCTGCAGCACGATGTCGGCCACCAGCTGCGGCGCGCTATGCAACAGCACGTGCCCGCCCACCCGCAGGTCGCCGCCCCAGCCCAGCGAGGGCTGCAGCCGGGCCAGCAGCGGCGCCAGCTGCAGGGGCTCCAGCGTGGCGTCCACGGCCAGCTGCATCGGATGGCCCGGGGCGGCGGCTTGCCACGTCAACTCGCGCCAGCTGACGGCGCCATACGACAGCTGTGCCCGCCCGGGCTGCAGCGCCACGCGCATCGGCGCATCGCCACGCGCAGCGCGCCAGGCCAGTCCGAGGCCGGTGCCATGCAGCAGCGGCTCGGCCGCGCCTGCACGGCGCACATCGGCCAGCTCGACACGGCCCTGCCAGCCGCTCACGGCCAGCGGCCCGCCGTCGCGCGCATGCTGTAAACCGCCTGCGGCCGCGAGGTGCAAAGCGGTGCGCGGCCCGCTCGCTCCCCTTTCCCCGGCGCGCGCAGTGCCGGGCCGGGCAGCGTCGGCCCAGGCCGGCGGCGCCGCGGCCAGATCGGCTTGCAGGTCGAGCCGGTGCTGATCGGCGCGGCCGGTCAGCACGAGCTGCAGCCGGCGCACTTCCCGCGCTCGCGCGCTGCCCGCCAGGCCGAGCCGGGTCACTTGCACCTGGGCATTCATCGGCCCGTCCGGCGCGGTGCCGATCTGCCAGTGGGCGTCGGCCGCCTGCAGGCGCACGCCGGGCAAAGCCAGCGCACGGGCCTTCAGCTGGCCGCCGGTGCGCAGGTCGGGCCAGCGGCCGTCGACACGCACGTCGCCCTGCACGGCGCCCGCCAGCGCTTGCGCCGGGCGGCCCTGCAGGCCGAGCGCGCGCGCCAGCGGGGCGAGCTGCTGCAGCCGTGGCAATGCCAGCGTTGCCTGCCAGTGGTCCTGGGCGCCGGCCGGGGCCACGCGTCCTTGCGCCTGCAGCGCGTTGGCCGCGGCGTGCAAGGCGAGGTCCACGGCCAGTCCGCGATCGGGCCCTTGCGCTTGCAGATGGGCGTGGCCGCGCAGGGGCACGCCTGCCAGCGCACTGGGCCGCAGTTGCAGGTCGAGCCGGCCTTGCACCGCGGCGAGCCACGCCATCGCGCTGGTGGACGCCGGCTTGGCCGGCAGATCGAGCTGGAACTGGCTGTCGGCATTGAGCCGTCCGCCAAGACGTGCGAGCGCAGAGCCGGGGGCCGCGGCCAGCCAGGGCGCCGGGTCGAAATCGGCGAGGTGCAGGTTGCCCTCGGCGTGCCAGGGTGCGTCGGCACGCGCGCGCGACGCAGCGCCCTTGAACGCGGCGCTCGATCGGGCCGAAGCCAGTTCGAGCTGCTGCACCTGCACCCGAAGGGCGCCCGCCGCCCGGCTGTCGAGCGTGCCCTGCAGGGCCAGCCGCACCGGCTGTCGGCGCGTGCCGGCAGGGGCGACCGCCTCGCCCGAAAGCTGCGCCTGCACTTGCATCGTCTGGCCGGTGTTGCCGCTGCCGTGCCCGCTCACGGTGATCGGGCCGCCGAGCGTCATCGGCCACGCACGCTGGTCCAGCCGTTGCGGCCGCACGCCGTCCAGCGCCAGCTGCACGGACCAGCCGTCGCGCGTGGAGAGCGCGCCGTGCGCCTGCACCGTGCCGGCCGGCGCGTCCGCGTTGCCCAGTTGCAGGCGCAGGTCGCGCACGGCGAGAGCGGTGGGGTCGGCGGGATCGGCCGCCAGATTGGCGCGGACATCGCGCAGCGGCAGCTGGCCCGCGCTCCACGCGCCGGGCACCGCATTGCGCAGCGCGACGTGCGCCAGCAGCTGCTTGCCGGCCTCGGCCTCGCGCACCTGCACCGTGCCGGTCAGCGCCGTGCGCGGCGCGCCGGCCAGCAGCGCCGACAGGTCCAGCCGATCGGCCTGGGCCTGCAGCTGCTGCAGCGGCAAGGGCGCAAAGGGCCGCAACTGCGCCTGCAGCGCGAGCGTCTGCGGCCGGTCGCCCGCACTGCGCCACAGGCCATCGAGCTGCGCACGGGCGATCGGGCCCTGCAGGTGCAGCTGCGCGTCCCACGCCGGCCCCCCCGCCGCGGCCGCCTGATGCAATTGCAGCCGGACGTCAGCCGGCATCGGGGCCTGGGCCTGCACCTGCAGGTTCGCCTGCGCGCTCAGCGGCCCGCGTGCCACGCGCAGGTTGTCGACGCGGTGCACGCGCCCGTCGTCGGCGCCCAGGTGCACGGCGGCGCTCAAGGCCCGCAACGGCTCGGCGCCGAACGCGCTGGCCTGCACTTCGTCCACTTGCAGGTGGTGCACGACCAGCTCCACCGGCAGCTTCAGGTTCTGCGGCGGTGGCTGCTTCTGCTGCTTCTGCGGGGACTGTGGCATCGTCAGCTGCGCCCTCGCGGCCTGCAGCCGGTTGAACGACACTTTCAGCCACACCCCCTGCGCTCCTGACCGCTGCAGCTGCAGGCGCGTCCACGCCAGCTGCTCCATGTGCACGGAGCCGCCCTGGCCGAAGTGCACCACGAGCGCGTCGGCGCCAAAGTCGCCCAGCAGCGAACCGTGCGGGTCCACGACCTGCACGCCGGGCAGGCGCGACAGCAGCCAGGCGCTGCCGTGCTCGTTTTTCAGCACCCACCACAGCGCGCCGGCCAGCGCCAGCAGCAACGTGAGCAGCACAGCAGCCGCGCCCAGCAGCCAGGCGCGCCAGGGGCTGCGTTGCGATGGTGGTGGCGGTGCGGCGGCGGTGCTCACGCTGCGGGCTCCGTCAGAACGAGACGCCGGCACTCAGGTCGGTGCGAAAGGCGTGATGGTCCAGGCCATAGGCCACGTCGAACCGCAGCGGGCCGATCGGGCTGCGGTAGCGCACCCCCACCCCCACGCCCACCACCGGCTTGAGGTCGGAAAAGCGGCGCGCCGCATTGCCGGCATCGACAAAGGCCGCGCCCCACAGCTGCGGCAGGCGCTTGGAGATCGGCCGCTGCACTTCGACGCTGCCGGTCAGCAGCACGCGGCCGCTGACCACGCTGCCATTCACGGTGGGCCCCAGGCTGCGGTATTCATAGCCGCGCACCGAGTCCTGCCCGCCGGCGCGGAACAGCAGCGTGTCGGGCACACCCACCGAGTCGCGTGCGAACACCTGGCCTGCCTCGAGCCGCAGCCGCGCATGCCACTGCGCCGGCAGCGGATGGAAGTACAGCACGCGGCCATACAGGCGGGCCAGTGGGCCGTTGTCGGCGGTGCTGCTGCGTGCATAGCCCACGGCGCTTTGCACCAGCAGCGCGGTGCCACGCGTGGGCAGCAGCAGGCTGTCCACATGGCGCCGCGCAATGTCGAGGTTGGCGGTGAGCGACTGCGCACGCGACTCGCCGGCCGTGGGCGTGCGCACCCAGGCGTTGTTGTACTCGGCGTACACGTGCCGCTCGAGCCGCGGGTCCTCCCAGCTGCGGCCCACGCGCAGCCGGCCGGCGTAGCGCTCCTCGTCGGGGCCGCTCCAGCGCTCCACGTCGCCGCCGATGATGTTGCGGCGAAAGCCCGGCAGCGGATAGGACCGGTAGTCGAACTCCCAGGCCTTGCGCTGCGGGCCCACCTCGAGGGTGTTCTTCGCGGTCCAGCGCAGGCCGAAGGGCTGGCGATGCGTGTGCTCCGCGGTCGTGCGCAACCCGGTGTCGGTGCTGTAGCCCAGGCCGAGCGTGAGCTTCTGCAAGGGCTCTTCCTCCACGCGCACGGTCACGGGCGTGGCCGCAGCCTTGGCCGGGTCGGGGTCGATGGTGGCGGTGGCGCCACGGAACAGGTCGATGCGCGTCAGCCGGTCCTGCAGGTCCTGCAGCTTCCGCTCGGTGTACGGCTCGCCTCGATGAAAGGGCACCACGTTGCGGACAGCGCGCTCGTCGTAGCGTTTCAAGCCCTCGATGCGCAATTCGCCGAGATGGAACAGCGGGCCGCTGCCCGCCGTGGCCGCGAGATCCACGCTGTTGTCCTGCCGGCGCACGTCGGCCTGGGTGTCGCCCCACACGGCGCTCGGGTAGCCCTGCGTGTGCAGCAGGCCCAGTGCGTCGGTCTTCGCGCTGCTCCACGCGTCTTGCGAGAAGGGCTGGCCGGGCTGCATCGGCCATGCGTGGCGCCACTGCTGCAGCAAGGCCTGCGCATCGTGCTCGCCGGCCTGCGCCCGGCGCTGCAGATCGCCCTGCACGCGCAGCCTCACTTCGTCCACATGGGTGAGCGGGCCGGGCTGCACTTGCACATGCACCGTCGCCAGGCCGCCGGCGGCCGGCGACTCGCGCCACACCTTGACGGCCGGATTGAAGTAGCCCTGCGTGGCAGCGAACTCGCGGATCTGGTCCGGCGCCTGGCTCACCATGCGGTCGAGCTCCTCGCTGGTCAGCGCCTGCCCGGCCGGGGCGTCGCGGAAGCGCTCCAGGTCGAGGTTGTCGCTCAGCACGCTCTTCAGGGCGCGCGGCGCGTCCACCACCAGCGCGTAGCGCGCCTGCCGCTCGTTCACCTGCTTGCCGCTCGCGCCCTGCGCGTCGTCGTCGTGGTGCAGACGCCGCAGCATCGAGCACGCGCCGAGCACGCAGCACAGGGCCAGCAGCATCGTCGCCACCACCGGTCGGGAACACGCCATGGGAGCGACCCAGCAAACGGCGTTCCCCAAGTGCCGCGATCCGCGCAGGCTGCCGGCAATGCCGGCGACCCGCGCGGATCGCGTGTGGGAGTCGGTGGATCAGCCCAGGCGCACCGGGAAGAAGATGCGGTTGCCGTCGCGGTCGATCAGCAGCGCCACGTTCTTCGGGTTGCCCTTGAGCACCGAGCGCACGTCGTCGATCGAGTTCACCGGCTTGCCGTTGATGGCCAGCAGCACGTCGCCCTGCTGCACGCCGGCATGCGCCGCGGCGCCGCCCGCGTCCTCCACCACCAGCCCGTGGTCGAGCTTGCTCTGGTTGCGCTCCACGGGCGACAGCGGGCGCAGCGCCAGACCGAGGTGCGGGCCGTCGCCGTCGGCGCTGGCCGCGGCGCTGACCTTGCTCGACTCTTGCGCGCTGCCGAGCTTCACGTCCATTTCGTGCGCCGACTTGTCGCGCCACACCTTCAGCTTGACCTTGTCGCCCGGCGTCATCATCGAGATGCGACCCGACAGCTGGCCCGGCTCCACGATCGGCTGGCCGTTGACCGAGGTGATCACGTCGCCCGACTTCAGGCCCGCCTTCTCGGCCGCGCTGCCCGGCGTCACCGCCGCCACCAGCGCGCCATCAGGGCGCGGCAGGCCGAACGACTCGGCCAGCGTCTGGTTCAGGCCCTGCACTTGCACGCCCAGGCGCGCATGCTCGACCTTGCCGGTCTTGACGATCTGGTCCTTCACGTTCAACGCCACGTCGATCGGCACCGCGAATGCCAGGCCCTGGTAGCCGCCGGTCTGCGAGTAGATCTGCGCGTTGATGCCGATCACGTTGCCGGCCGCGTCGAACAATGGGCCGCCGGAGTTGCCGGGGTTCACGGCCGCGTCGGTCTGGATAAAGGGCACCGAGTCGGTCGGCAGCGAGCGGCCCAGCGCGCTCACGATGCCGGCGCTGGCGGTCTGCTCCAGGCCGAACGGCGCGCCGATCGCGAGCACCGGGTCACCCACGTGCGCGTCCTTCGGATCACCCAGGCGCACGGTGGGCAGGTTCTTGGCGTCGATGCGCAGCACCGCCACGTCGGTGGCCGGATCCTGCCCCAGCACCTTGGCGCGGAACTCGCGCCGGTCCTGCAGCTTGACGGTCACCTCCTTGGCCTCGCGCACCACGTGCGCATTGGTGAGGATCAGGCCGTCCGGGCTGATCACGAAGCCGGAGCCCTGGCCCTTGAACGGCACCTCGGGGTTGCCGCCGCGGCCGCGCGGCATGCCGGGGAAGCCAGGAATGCCACGGAAGAACTGGAAGAACGGATCGTTCTCCATCGACGGGCCCGACATTTCGTCCGGGCCGGGCTTGTGCGTGCCCTCGACGGTGACGCTCACGACCGCCGGGCCGTACTGCTGCACGATCGCGCGGTAGTTGGGCGCCGCCACCGGCGCAATGCCGTTGGCGTTGGTGGGCGCCACCGGCACCACCGGCGACGGGGTGTTGGCGGCGGCCACCTGCACGGGCGCCTGCACGGGCGCCTCGTTGCCTTGTGTGGCTTCGTGCTGGTCCTTCTTGAACCAGTCGTGCGGGTTGAGGCTGAAGGCACCGGCGCTGCCGGCCACCGCGATGCCGGCGCCGAGCAGGCCGGCGGCCAGGGGGGAAAGTTGGGGCTTGGACATGCTGTGACTCCTCTTGACGGATGACGGTCATGTTGAACCGCCCCGATGAGGCCAGCGTTAGCCCAGGATGAAGCGAAAGTTAAGCCGCGCCATCCGGCGGCGCGAAGCGCACCTGCACGCGCAGCCCGCCCAGCGGCGCGTCGCCCAGCGTCACCTGCGCGCCGTGACGCTCGGCCACGCTCTTGACGATCGCCATGCCCAGACCGGTGCCCGCGGTGGTGGCGGCGCTGGCCTCGCGGCGCCAGAAGCGGTCGAACACGCGCTCGCGCTCGCGCGGCGCGATGCCCTGGCCGCTGTCGTCCACGATCAGCAAGGGCCCCCGTGCGTCGCCGCGCACCTGCACGCACACGCGCGCACCGGCCGGCGCGTAGCGCACAGCGTTGTCCGCCAGGTTGCGCGCCAGCGCGGTGAGCGCGGTGGCATCGCCTTGCACCGGCACCGGCTCGGGCGCATCCAGCTCCAGCTGCGTGCCGCGCGCATCGGCCAGCGGCGCCACGTCGACCAGGCCCTGGCGCACGGCCTCGGCGAGGTCCACTCGTGCAAAGGTCTCGGGCCGCGCACCGGGCTCGTTGCGCGCCAGCGTGAGCAGCTGCTCCACCAGCCGCGTGGCACGCTCCACGCCTGCCTGCAAGGCGGCGGTGGCCTCCTCGCGCGCCGCTGCATCCGGTGCGCGGCGCAGCAGCTGCACCTGCAGCTTGAGCGCGGTGAGCGGCGAGCGCAGCTCGTGCGCCGCATCGGCCACGAACGCGCGCTGCGCATCGAAGGCCTGCGACAGGCGCTCGAGCAGCAGGTTGAGCGAGCCCACCAGCGGCGCCACCTCGTCGGGCAGGCCGGCGGCCGGCAGCGGGCTCAGGGCGTCGGCACCGCGCGCCATCACCTCGCGCGACACGCGCGACAGCGGCTTGAGCGTGGCGGTGACCAGCCAGCCCATGATCAGCGCCAGCACCGGCGCGGCCAGCAGCAGCGGCAGCACCGCGCGAAACGCCGCCTGCGCCGCCAGCCGCGAGCGAATCGCGCGCGGCTGCGCCACCTGGATCACGCGCAGGCCGGCCGCGGTGCCGAAGGTGCGCCACACCTGGCCCTGCACGCTCACGTCGGCAAAGCCCAGCACCGCCCGCGCCGGCAGCGCGGCGTGCGGCTGCGACGCATAGATGGTGCGGCCGTCCATGGTCCAGATCTGCACGACGAAATCGAGCCCGGTGTCGGCCAGCGCATTGGCCTGGTCGGGTGCGATCTCGCCCTGGTCGCGCAAGGACAGCGCCATCTGCCGCAGCTGGTAGTCGAACAGCGCCTCGGCCTCGCTGAGCGCATTGCGGTAGGTCACGCCGGCCAACACCGCCGCGGCCAGCAGCAGCACGGCCAGCAGCGACACCAGCAGGCGCGTGCGGATCGACTTCATCGCGGCTCGCGCTTGCCCACGAAGTAGCCGACGCCGCGCATGTTGCGGATGAAGTCGGCCCCGAGCTTGCGGCGCAGCTGGTGGATGTACACCGAGACGGTGTTGCTCTCCACCTCTTCGCCCCAGCCGTAGAGCCGGTCCTCGAGCTGCGCGCGCGACAGGATCGCGCCGGGCCGTTGCATCAGCGCCTCGAGCAGCGCGAACTCGCGCGCCGACAGCAGCACCGGATCGCCGTCGCGCGTGACCTGGCGCGTGGCCGGGGCGAGCACCACGCCTTCGAACTCCAGCGTGGGCGCCGCACGGCCGGTGTGACGGCGCAGCACGGCACGCATGCGCGCGTTCAGCTCGTCGAGCTCGAAGGGCTTCACGAGATAGTCGTCGGCACCGGCGTCGAGCCCGGCCACGCGATCGTCCAGCCCGTCGCGCGCGGTGAGCACGATCACGGGCGTGTCGTCGCCGCGCGCACGCAGCTCGCGCAGCACGTCGAGCCCGCTGGCGTAGCGTGGCGCGGGCGGCAGGCCGAGATCGAGCAGCACCAGGTCGAAGCGCTCGCTGGCCAGCGACGTGGCCGCCGCCTGCGCGTCGTACACCCAATCCACCGCCTGCCCTTCCAGCCGCAACGCCTGGCGCAGCGTGCTGCCGATCATGCGGTCGTCTTCCACCAGCAGCAGTCGCATCAGACCTCCGGGACACCAGCGAACGAGGATACAACGGGGTTATCGTTGCGCTCCATGCGTCGCCCGCCCCTGCCCCACCTGCGCTTCTCGCTCACCGCGTTCCGCGACTTCGCGCTCACGGCGGCGCCGTTCGTGCTGGTGGCGCTGCTGCTGCTGGCCGCCGCCTACCGGGTGCTGGACCCGCAGCCGCCGCGCCACGTGGTGCTGGCCACCGGCGTGGACCAGGGCGCGTATGCCGAGTTCGGCAAGCGCTACGCCGCACAGCTGGCGCGCCACGGCATCCGCGTGGAGCTGCGGCCCACGCATGGCGCCGGCGAGAACCTGAAGCTGCTGCGCGAGGGCAAGGTGGACCTGGCCTTCGTGCAGGGCGGCGCCGACGAACTGCGCCGCACGCAGCCGGCCACCGACGACGAGACGGCCGACGACCGCCTGCGGTCACTGGGCAACATGTTCTACGAGCCGGTGTGGCTGTTCTACCGTGCCGACTCGGCGCAGCGCCTGCTGAAGGCACCGCGGCTGACCAGCCTGTCGCAACTGCCCGGCTGGCGCATCAACACCGGCGCACGCGGCAGCGGCGTGCCCGTGCTGATGCGCCGCCTGCTCGAAGCCAACCGCATCGACCCGGCCACGCTCACGCAGTTGCATGACGACCAGACGCCGGCCGTCGTGAGCCTGCTCGACGGCAAGACCGACGCGCTGGTGTTCGCCTCGGCGCCGGAGTCGCTGATGGTGCAGATGCTGCTTCAGACACCAGGCATCGAGCTCTTCGACTTTGCGCAGGCCGAGGCCTATGCGCGGCGCTTTCCGTTCCTCACGCCGGTGACGCTGCCGCGCGGCGTGGTGGACCTGGCGGGCGACCTGCCGCCGCAGGACGTGCACCTGGTGGCGCCCAAGGCCACGCTCGTGGCACGCGCCAGCCTGCACCCGGCGCTGGTGCAGTTGTTCGTGCAGGCGGCCGAGCAGGTGCACGGCGGCGCCGGCTGGTTCCAGCGCAAGGGCGACTTCCCGAACGCGCGCGACAGCGAGCGCCCGCTGCACCCCGAGGCCGAACGGGTGTACGCGCGCGGCGAGCCCTGGCTGCAGCGCTACCTGCCGTTCTGGCTGGCCAACCTGGTGGACCGCATGTGGGTGGTGCTGCTGTCGATCGTCACCTTGCTGATCCCGCTGTCGCGCGTGGTGCCTCCGCTGGTGGAGTTCCGCATCCGCTCGCGCGTGTTCCGCTGGTATGGGCAGTTGCGCGAGATCGAGGAGGAAGAAGGCAGCACGCCGGCCGGCGACCTGAGCCGGCGCCTCGACGACATCGAGGCCAAGGTGCTTCGCATCCCCGTGCCGCTGAGCTATGCGGACGAGTTGTATGCGCTGCGCACGCACATCCAGATGGTGCGCAACCGGCTGGCCGGCCTGGCTGGAACGCCGGCCGCCTGAGGCGCAGACCCCCACAAGAGGCATAACGAACATGACCCCTTCGACATCCCACCAGCGCCCGCGCGTGCTGCTGATCGGCTGCGGCTTCGGCGGCCTGGAGGCGGTGCGCCTGCTGTCGCGCGCACCGGTCGACGTGACGCTGGTGGACCGCACCAACCACCACCTGTTCCAACCGCTGCTGTACCAGGTGGCCACCGCCAACGTGAGCGCGCCGGCGGTGTCGGGGCCGATCCGCCACATCCTGCGGCGCCAGATCGGACGTGGCAACCTCACGGTGCTGCGCGCCGAAGTCACCTCCATCGACGCGAAGGCCCGCGAGGTGCTGCTCGACGACGGCCAGCGCCTGCCCTACGACCACCTGATCGTGGCGGCGGGCGCCACGCACAGCTACTTCGGCCACGACGAGTGGCAGCGCCATGCGCCGGGGCTCAAGACGCTGGCCGACGCGTTCGACATCCGTGCGCGCATCATCGGCGCCTTCGAGCAGGCCGAGCGCTGCACCGACGCTGTGGAGGCGCAGCGCTGGCTGCAGTTCGTGGTGATCGGCGGCGGCCCCACCGGCGTGGAACTGGCCGGTGCGCTGGTGGAGATCGCGCGCCACACCTTGCCCGAGGAGTTCCACCGCATCGACTCGCGCCGCGCGCAGGTGGTGCTGCTGGAGGGCGCCGACCGGCTGCTGGGCGCGTTCGAGCCCTCGCTGTCGGCCAGCGCGCAGCGCCAGCTCGAACGCCTGGGCGTGGAGGTGCGCACGCGCTGCCGCGTGAGCGGGATCGACGACCAAGGCGTCAGCTACGAGGACCTGGCCCGCCCGGGCCGTGGGCTGCAGCGCATCGAGGCCCGCACGGTGTTGTGGGCCGCCGGCGTGGCGGCCTCGCCGCTGGGCCGTGCCCTGGCCGACACCGCCGGTGCGGTACTCGATCGTGCCGGGCGCGTGGTGGTGGAGCCCGACCTCACGATCGCCGGCCACCCCGAGATCAGCGTGATCGGGGATCTGGCCGCCGCGCGCAGCTACGGCCGCGGCGAACCCAAGCCGGTGCCCGGCGTGAGCCCCGCCGCCAAGCAGATGGGCCGGCTGGCGGCGCGCAACCTGCTGCACCGGCTGCGCGACGAGCCGGTGCAGCGCTTCCGCTATGTGGACTACGGCTCGCTGGCTACCATCGGGCGCAAGGCGGCGGTGGTGCAGCTGGGCGTGCCGGGGCTGGGACAGCTGAAGTGGTCGGGCTACTTCGCCTGGCTGTTCTGGCTCTTTGCCCACGTGTACTTCCTGATCGGCTTTCGCAACCGGCTGATCGTGCTGATCGACTGGGCGTGGTCGTACTGGACTTTCGAGCGCCATGCACGCGTGGTGGCCCAACCCGAAGTACGCGGCCAACTCCCTGCTGCCGCCGCAGACAGGCCGGCCGCCTCGCACAACAGCGCCGCCTAGAATCGACGCCACCCCTTCACCGCAGGCCGCGCGCCCACCCGGCATCGCAACCGCCTGCACTGCCAAAGCGACACCCGCCATGGACACCCGCACCTCGCCGCACCGCCTCCGCCTTGACCGCCTGCGTGAGGCACTGAAAGAGCGCGACGTGCAGGCCGTGCTGGTGCCATCGAGCGACCCGCACTTGAGCGAGTACCTGCCCGAGCGCTGGCAGGGCCGCGAGTGGCTGTCCGGCTTCACCGGCTCGGCCGGCACGCTGGTGGTCACGCGCAGTGGCGGGGCGCTGTTTGCCGACAGCCGCTACTGGGAACAAGCCGCCGCACAGCTGGACGGCAGCGGGCTGCAGCTGGTGAAGATCCCCACCTCTGCCGCCGCGCACCACATCGACTGGATCGTGCAGCAGCTGAAGGCCGGCGACACGCTGGCGGTCGACGGGCAGGTGCTGGGCCTGGCCGCAGCGCACCAGTTGCATGCCGCGCTGGACAGGGCCGACATCTCGCTGCGCACCGATCTCGACCTGCTCGACGCCGTGTGGCCCGACCGCCCGCCGCTGCCGGCGCAGCCCGTGTTCGAGCACCGCGCGCCGCAGGCCGCGGTGACGCGTGCAGACAAGCTGACCGCGGTGCGCCAGGCGATGGCACGCGCCGGTGCCACGCACCACTTCGTGTCCACGGTCGACGACATCGCGTGGCTGTTCAACCTGCGCGGCAGCGACGTCAGCTACAACCCGGTGTTCCTGGCGCATGCGCTGATCGACGCCACACAGGCCACGCTGCATGTGGCACCGGGCAAGATCGACGCCGCGTTGCAGGCCGCGTTGCAGGCCGACGGCGTGCGCGTGGCGCCCTACACCGAGGCGCCGCACGCGCTGGCGTCGCTGCCCGCCGGCAGCCGCCTGCTGATCGATCCCAAGCGCGTCACCTTCGGGCTGCGCGAGCATGTGCCGGTGGGCGTGACGCTCGTCGAGCAGATCAATCCGAGCACGCTCGCCAAGAGCCGCAAGACGCCGGCCGAGGCGGCCTTCGTGCGCGAGGCGATGGCCGAGGACGGCGCGGCGATGTGCGAGTTCTATGCCTGGTTCGAGCAGGCGCTGGGGCGCGAGCGCATCACCGAGCTCACGCTCGACGAGCGCCTGAGCGCCGCGCGCGCACGACGCGCAGGCTTCGTGGGCCTGAGCTTTCCCACCATCGCCGGCTTCAATGCCAACGGCGCGATGCCGCACTACCGCGCCACCGCCGAATCGCACGCGGTGATCGAGGGCGACGGCCTGCTGCTGATCGACTCCGGCGGCCAGTACCTCGGCGGCACCACCGACATCACGCGCGTGTGGGGCATCGGCACGCTGAGCGCCGCGCACCGGCGCGACTTCACGCTGGTGCTCAAGGCCACGATGGCGCTGTCGCGCGCGCGCTTCCCGCGTGGCACCTTGTCGCCGATGCTGGACGCACTGGCGCGTGCACCACTGTGGGCCGAAGGCCTCGACTACGGCCACGGCACCGGCCACGGCGTGGGCTACTTCCTCAACGTGCACGAGGGCCCGCAGAGCATCTCCAAGGCGGTGCCCGAGGCCACGATGGCGATGGAGCCCGGCATGATTACCTCGGTCGAGCCCGGGCTGTACCGGCCCGGGCAGTGGGGCGTGCGCATCGAGAACCTGGTGCTCAACGTGCCGGCCGACACGGCCGAGGGCAGCAGCTTCGGCGAGTTCCTCGAGTTCGAGACGCTGACCTTGTGCCCGATCGACACCCGCTGCATCGAGCGCTCGCTGCTGCGCGCGGACGAGCTGGCCTGGCTGAACCGGTATCACGCGATGGTGCGCGAGCGTCTCGCGCCGCGGGTCGCTGGCGACGCGCTGGCCTGGTTGAACGCGCGCACCCAGCCGATCTGACAGCGCACACACCGCCAAAAGGCAAAACGCCTGGGCTGCACCCAGGCGTTCTTCATTGCAGCGGCAACGCTCAGGCGAGCGCCATTTCCTGGTGCAGCTGGAACGTGGCCACCATGCCGGCCAGCTTGTGCGCCTGCTCCTTCAGGCTCTCGGCGGCGGCCGCGCTTTGCTCCACCAGCGCGGCGTTCTGCTGCGTCATCTGGTCGAGCTGAGTCACGGCGGTGTTCACCTGGCCGATGCCGCTGCTCTGCTCGGCGCTGGCGGCGGTGATCTCGCCGATGATGTCGGTCACGCGCTGCACGCTGGCGACGATCTCGG
>CAMLIZ010000109.1 GCA_946480245.1 uncultured Pseudomonadota bacterium | reverse complement strand
GCGACAACGTGGGCGACTGCGCCGGCATGGCGGCCGACCTGTTCGAAACCTACGCCGTGACACTGATCGCCACCATGGTGCTGGGCGCCCTGATGGTGGCCACGGCCCAGGTCAATGCCGTGGTCTACCCGCTGGCGCTGGGCGCCGTGTCCATCGTGGCGTCCATCATCGGCTGCTTTTTTGTGAAGGCCTCGCCCGGCATGAAGAACGTGATGCCCGCGCTGTACAAGGGGCTGGCGATTGCGGGCGTGCTGTCACTCATTGCCTTCTACTTCGTCACGCTGTGGATCATGCCGGACAACGCCGTCACGGCCACGGGCTCGCAGCTGCGGCTGTTTGGCGCTTGCGCTACCGGCCTGGTGCTGACGGCCGCACTGGTCTGGATCACCGAGTTTTACACCGGTACGCAATACGCGCCCGTGCGGCACATCGCCCAGGCATCCACCACCGGCCACGGCACCAACATCATTGCGGGCCTGGGCGTGTCGATGCGCTCCACGGCCTGGCCCGTGGTGTTTGTGTGCACCGCCATCATCGTGGCCTACGGCCTGGCCGGCCTGTATGGCATTGCGGTGGCGGCTACGTCCATGCTGAGCATGGCGGGCATTGTGGTGGCGCTGGATGCGTATGGCCCCATCACCGACAACGCGGGCGGCATTGCCGAAATGGCCGAGCTGCCCAGCAGCGTGCGCGACATCACCGACCCGCTGGACGCCGTGGGCAACACCACCAAGGCGGTCACCAAGGGCTATGCGATCGGCTCAGCGGGCCTCGCCGCGCTGGTGCTGTTCGCGGACTACACGCACGCCCTCGAGGGTCGGGGCATGCACCTGAGCTTCGACCTGTCGGACCACATGGTGATCATCGGCCTGTTCATCGGCGGCCTGATCCCTTATCTCTTCGGCGCGATGGCGATGGAGGCCGTGGGCCGGGCCGCCGGCAGCGTGGTGGAGGAAGTGCGGCGCCAGTTCCGCGAGATCAAGGGCATCATGGAAGGCACCGGCAAGCCCGAGTACGGCAAGGCTGTGGACATGCTCACCACAGCTGCCATCAAGGAGATGATCGTGCCGTCGCTGTTGCCAGTCGTGGTGCCGATCGTCGTCGGCCTGCTGCTCGGGCCGGCCGCGCTCGGCGGGCTGTTGATGGGCACCATCGTCACCGGCCTGTTCGTGGCGCTGTCCATGTGCACGGGCGGCGGCGCGTGGGACAACGCCAAGAAGTACATCGAGGACGGCCACTATGGCGGCAAGGGCAGCGACGCGCACAAGGCAGCGGTCACCGGTGACACCGTGGGCGACCCCTACAAGGACACTGCCGGCCCCGCGGTGAATCCGCTGATCAAGATCATCAACATCGTGGCGCTGCTGATCGTCCCGCTGCTGCCGATGGTGATGCCGGCTCATGCCGAGACCACCGCCCCGGCTGCCGTGCAGGCAGCCTCTGAGCCGGTTGCTGCGATGCCTGCGGCGTCCGCTGCGTCGGCGCCCTGACCCTCTCGCGTTCAGCGCTCGAAAGCCCGGTGCGTCTGCACCGGGCTTTTTTGTTGGCCGAGCACGGCGCTTGCTGCCCCGGTGGCACCCTCACTTTCCATCGGGAGAACGCGATGAAGGAGTACGACATGCTCGACACCGCCCTGTGGGCCCTCGAGCAGGAATACTGGACCAGCGATGCCCCCTACTACGAGCAGCGCCTCACCGACGACTGCCTGATGGTGCTGCCGGAGCCGGCCGGCCTGCAGCAGAAGGCGGAAGTCGTGGCATCGATCGCCCGGGCGCGCCGCTGGCAACACGTGGAACTGCTAGACCGCCACACCGTGTTCCCCACGGCGGCTGTGGCGGTGCTCAGCTACCGAGCCTCGGCCCGCCGGGAGGGCGACGCGGCCGCTTACGAGGCCCGCGTCGTCAGTGTCCACGTGCTGCGTGAAGGCGACTGGCTGATGGCGTTTCACCAGCAGTCGCCGCTGCTCGCCGCCAAGGAGTGATTTACATTTGTACAAATGAACAATCTGACCTTTCTGGGCGCAGACCTGGAGCAATGGGCCGTCGCCGCCGGCGTCGCTCTGCTTGCATTCCTTGTGCTGATGGTTGCGTTGCGACTCGTCTTGCACCGCCTTCGCCACATCGCCGAGCGCAGCAGCAACACGCTGGACGACGCCGTCGTGGAGGTGCTGTCGCGCACCAATCCATTCCTGCTGGGCCTGATGTGCGCACTGATCGGGGTCGGCATGGTCGATCTCGCGCCCGCGTGGCACCAGCGCATCGACCAGCTCTGGTTCATCGTGCTCGCGCTGCAGTTCGGCATGTGGTGCAGCCGCGCGATCAGCCTCGGCCTGCGGCGCTACGTGGCGCGGCATGCCGGCGCCAACATGTCGCACACCAGCGCCACGGCCACGCTGATGTCCTGGGGCCTGCGCACGGCGCTGTGGACGGTGGTGGCACTGGCGGTGCTGTCCAACGTGGGCGTCAACATCACGGCCTTCGTGGCCAGCCTGGGCGTGGGCGGCATCGCGGTGGCGCTGGCGGTGCAGAACATCCTCGGCGACCTGTTCGCGTCACTCTCGATCGCGATCGACAAGCCTTTCGAGGTGGGCGACTTCGTGGTCGTCAATTCGGTGGCCGGCACGATCGAACTGGTCGGGCTCAAGAGCACGCGAATCCGCAGCCTCGGCGGCGAGCAGGTGGTGATGTCGAACACCGACCTGCTGAAGCAGACGATCAGCAACTACAAGCGCCTGCAGGAGCGCCGCATCGTCTACAACTTCGGCATCACCTACGACACCACGCCTGAACAGGCCGCGCAGGTGCCGGCCATCCTTCAGCGCATCGTCCAGGCGCGCGACCAGTTGCGCTTCGACCGGGCGCACTTCGCCGGCTTTGGCGACAGCTCACTCGACTTCGAGCTCGTGTACTACGTGCTCTCCCCCGACTACACGGTGCACATGAACGAGAAGCAGGCCATCAACCTGGCGCTGATGCACGAACTGAAGGCGCTCGGGGTCGAGTTTGCCTTTCCCACTCGCACCATCGTGTTCGCTGGCGGTGAAAAGGACCGCGCACAGATCCTGCATGCGGCGGCACCCCAACCCGGCTGAAGGCCGCGCTGGCGGGGTTTTCCCCATCGGCCTGCGCGGTGCACGCCGCTAGCCTTGGCGCTGCCGAGCGGGCTATCCACCTTCAACCCAAGAGGCCACGGCCTCGCACCAGAAAGGGACCGTCGATGAAGACGCTGCGCACCAAGACCTTGCTCCTGACGATGATGGCCACGGCCGGCATGATCGCCGCCGCCCCCGCACATGCGGGCAAGACGCTGGACCAGATCAAGCAGCGCGGCCAGGTCATCTGCGGCGTGAACACCGGGCTGGCCGGCTTCTCGCAGGCGGACAGCAACGGCAAGTGGTCCGGACTGGACGTCGACGTGTGCCGCGCCATCGCCGCTGCGGTGCTGGGCGACGGGGACAAGGTCAAGTGGGTGCCATTGAACGCACAGCAGCGCTTCACCGCGCTGCAATCGGGCGAGGTGGACATCCTCTCGCGCAACACCACGTGGACGCTCACGCGTGACGCGTCGCTCGGCATGGAGTTCACCGGCGTCACCTACTACGACGGCCAGGGCTTCATGGTGCCGGCCAAGGCCAAGATCAAGAGCGCAAAGCAGCTCAAGGGCGCCACCGTATGCGTGCAGTCGGGCACCACCACCGAGAAGAACCTCACCGACTTCTCGCGCGCCAACAACCTCAACCTGAAGCCCGTGGTCTTCGAGAACCTCGAAGCCTCGACAGGCGCCTATTGGGCCGGCCGTTGCGTGGCCTACACCACCGATGCCTCCGGCCTGGCCTCCATCCGCGCCAAGGAGGCCAAGAATCCGAAGGACCACGTGATCCTGCCCGATCTGATCTCCAAGGAGCCGCTCGGCCCGGCCGTGCGGCAGGGCGACGACGAGTGGTTCACGATCGCGAAGTGGGTGGTCTTCGGCCTCATCGAAGCCGAGGAATACGGCATCACGCAAGCCAACGTCGACAAGCTGGCGGCCGACAGCAAGGACCCGGTGGTCATGCGCATCCTCGGTACCTCCGAAGACTCGGGCAAGTTGCTCGGGCTCGACAAGGACTGGATGCGCCGCGCGATCAAGGCCACGGGCAACTACGGCGAGATCTTCGAGCGCAACGTGGGCGAGCATTCGTCGCTGGGCCTGCCGCGTGGCGTGAACAATCTCTGGAACCACGGCGGCATCCTGTACGCGCCGCCGATCCGCTGAACGCACGCGCCGCGCCCTATGGCGGCCCGCCCTCCCGCGCGCCCTGGCTGGTCCTGGCGCAGCCGCGCCTTTCGCGGCTTGATCTACCAGTTGGCGGCTGTGGCGCTGCTCGGCGCCGGCGTCTGGTATCTCGCGCACAACACGGTCACCAACATGGCCGCGCGAGGCATCCAGAGTGGCTTCGGCTTCCTGCGCGAGACCGCCGGCTTCGACATCAGCGAAACGCTCATTCCCTACGAGTCGCTCGATCCGTACTGGAAGGCGTTTCTCATCGGCACGCTGAATACGCTGCGCGTGTCGCTGCTCGGCGTGGCGATCGCCACCGTGCTGGGCACGCTGCTCGGCGTAGGGCGCTTTGCCAGCAACGCGATCGTGCGCGGCCTGTGCTACGTGTACGTGGAGACCTTCCGCAACGTGCCGCTGCTGATCCAGCTGCTGATGTGGTACCTGCTCTTCACCGACGTGTTGCCGCCGCCCTATGAAGCGCTGACGCTTGGCGACTGGTTCCGCCTGAGCAACAACGGCGTCTCGGTGCCGGTGCCTGTGTGGTCGAGTGCGCACTGGTGGACGATCGGCGGGCTGGCACTCGGCCTTGGCCTTGGCATGGCTTATCGCCGCGTCGCACGACGGCGCTTCGAGGCCACCGGGCAGTTGCTGCCGGCGCAAGTGCTGCTGCCGCTGGGACTGGCCCTGGCCGGTGCCCTGCTCGGCTGGCTGGCCGGCGGCGCACCCACCGCCTGGAGCTTGCCCAAGCTCGACGGCTTCCAGCTCGAAGGCGGCCTCACGGCCAGCCCGGAGTTCATCGCGGTGCTCACCGGCCTCGTGCTGTACACCTCCGCCTTCATCGCCGAGGTGGTTCGAGCCGGCATCGCCTCGGTGTCGCGCGGGCAAACGGAAGCGGCGGCGAGCCTGGGGCTCACCAAGCGCCGCACGATGCGGCTGGTGATCCTGCCGCAGGCACTGCGCGTGATCATCCCGCCGCTCACCAGCCAGTACCTCAATCTCACCAAGAACTCGTCGCTGGCCGTGGCCATCGGCTACCCGGACGTGGTGTCCATCGCCAACACCTCGCTGAACCAGACCGGGCGTGCGGTGGAGTGCATCGCGGTGGTGATGGCGGTGTACCTCACCACCTCGCTTGGCACCGCCGCACTGATGAACTGGTACAACCGCCGCTCGGCGATCGCGGAGCGCTGAGGTGGAGGCCGGCTTCACGTCCAAGCCCGCGCGACCGGCACCGGCTCACACCGCCGGTGCGCTGCCATGGATACGCCGCAACCTGTTCGGTGGCCTGTTCAGCACGGTGTTCACCCTCCTCGTCGGCCTGCTGCTGCTGCGAGTGGCGGCCAGCGCGTTCGACTGGGGTGTGCTGCACGCGGTGTACCGGCCCAACGCCGATGCCTGCCAGGCCGCGCGCGGCACTGGGGCCTGCTGGGCCGTGGCGGCAGAGAAGTACCGGTTGATCCTGTTCGGCCGCTACCCCTTTGTGGAGCAATGGCGCCCGCTGGTGGCCACGCTGATGCTCGTGGCGCTGCTGATCGCCAGTTGCGTGCGCCGCTTCTGGAAGCCGTGGCTCGCACCGCTGTGGGTGATCGTGGTGGTGCTGTTCTTCGTGCTGATGGGCGGCGGCGTGCTCGGCCTGCAGAGCGTGCCTACCGACCTGTGGGGCGGCTTGCCACTCACGGTGATGCTGGCCACCTTCGGCATCGTGCTCGCGTATCCGCTGGCCGTGGTGGTGGCACTGGGCCGGCGCTCTGCGCTACCGGCGATCCGATCGCTGTGCGTGGTCTATGTGGAGCTGATCCGCGGCGTGCCCTTGATCTCGGTGCTGTTCATGGCCTCGTTCATGTTTCCGCTCTTCCTCCCCGCGGGCAAGTCGCCGGACGTGCTGGTGCGCGTGCTCGCCGGCATCGTGCTGTTCTCAGCCGCCTACCTGGCCGAGGTGGTGCGCGGCGGGCTGCAGGCCATCCCCAAGGGACAGGTGGAGGCGGCACAGGCCATCGGCCTTTCCTACTGGCAGACCCAGCGCAAGGTCGTGCTGCCGCAGGCACTGGCGATCGTGGTGCCCGGCATCGTGAACAGCTTCATCTCGATCTTCAAGGACACGTCGCTCGCCACCATCGTGTCGCTTTACGAGCTCACCGGCTCGATGAACCTCGCGCTCAACTCGGACGTGAACTGGCGCCCGTTCAAGATCGAGGGCTACGTGTTCATCGCCGCCATCTACTTCGCGTTCTGCTTCTCGATGTCACGCTACAGCTTGTGGGTCGAGAAGCAGGTGGTGCGCAGCAAGGCCCGCTAGGAATCCCGATGCCCGAACCGATCATCGCCTTCGACAAGGTCAACAAGTGGTACGGCAACAGCTTCCACGTGCTGCGCGACATCGACCTGCAGGTGGCGCCGGGCGAGCGCATCGTGATCTGCGGGCCCTCGGGCTCGGGCAAGTCCACGCTGATCCGCTGCATCAATGCGCTGGAGGAATACCAGGAGGGCCGCATCGTCGTCGACGGCATTGCGCTGGGCGACGACCTCAAGGCGATCGAGCAGGTGAGGCGCCAGGTGGGCATGGTGTTCCAGCAGTTCAACCTGTTCCCCCATCTGACGGTGCTGCAAAATCTCACGCTCGCCCCGATGTGGGTGGCGAAGGTGCCGAAGGCGGAGGCCGAAGAGCGTGCCATGCAGCAACTGCGCCGCGTACGCATCGAGGCGCAGGCACACAAGTACCCGCTCCAGCTGTCGGGCGGACAGCAGCAGCGCGTGGCAATCGCGCGTGCCCTGTGCCTCACGCCGAAGATCATGCTGTTCGACGAGCCAACCTCGGCGCTCGACCCCGAGATGATCAAGGAGGTGCTTGACGTGATGGTGGAGCTGGCCGGGCAAGGCATCACGATGCTGTGCGTCACGCACGAGATGGGTTTCGCCAAGGCGGTGGCCGACCGGGTGATCTTCATGGACGAGGGCCAGATCGTCGAGGAGAACACGCCCGACGCCTTCTTCAGCCATCCGCGTACCGAGCGCAGCCGCGACTTCCTCTCGAAGATCCTGGGGCACTGAGCGCGTGCGCAAGCGACAAGCCCCGGCCCTCGGCAGCATCGCGCCGTGGCAACACGCCAGCCCGGCGGTGCCGTTCAGCCTGTCGCGCTTCGATGCGGGGGCGCAGCCTTTTTCAAGCGGCGACAAGGACGCGGACCACGCGCAGGTGCAAGCACTGGCGGAGCGCCTGGACGAATTGCAGAACGTGTTCTTCGCCGACCGGCGCTATCGGATGCTGGTGGTGCTGCAGGGCCTGGATACCAGCGGCAAGGACGGCACCTTGCGCCACGTGTTCAGCCGCATGAGCCCGCTGGGCGTGCGCGCCGTGGCATGGAAGGCGCCCACCCAGCCGGAGCGCGCGCACGACCCGTTGTGGCGCATCCATGCCGAGATGCCGGGCGACGGCGAACTGGTGGTGTTCAACCGCAGTCACTACGAAGACGTGCTGGTGCCCGTGGTGCAAGGCACGCTGTCCGGTACCGCGCTGCGCCGGCGCTATGCACAGATCAACGACTTCGAACGCATGCTCAGCGAGACCGGCACCGTCATCCTGAAGTTCATGCTCCACATCTCCAAGGAAGAGCAGCGCCGCCGCCTGCAGGACCGGCTGGACGATCCGGCCAAGCGCTGGAAATTCAACCCCGAGGACCTGGATACGCGCCGCCAGTGGAGCGCCTATCAGCAGGCCTATTCGCGCGCGATCGCGGCCACCAGCACCGCCTGGGCGCCATGGACCATCGTGCCCGCGGACGACAAGACGCACCGAAACCTGATGATCGGGCTGGTGCTGCAGCGTTGCTTCGAGCGGCTGGACCTGCGCTTGCCGCCGCTGCCCAAGGCGCTTCAGGGCTTGAAGGTGGCGTGACCGAGCCTCAGTGCGAAGCTTGTAGCGGGCGCGCCGCGCGTGCCCGCGCCTGCTTTCGCAATGCAACCGCGTCGGGCAGCGCCAGCGACTTCTCCGTCGTGCGGAACACCTGCACGGAATCGCGCATCACCTTTGCGCGCGCGTCCAGCGCGGTAGCCGCGGCCGACAGCTCCTCGACCATCGCCGCGTTCTGTTGCGTGATGCCGTCCAGCGAGGACACTGCCTCGTTGATCTGCTGGATTCCCTTCAACTGCTCGTCGCTTGCGTGATGAATACCGGCCACCAGCTCGCGAACTTGCGTCACGCTCCCCACCGTGTCGGTCATCGTCTCGTTGGCGAGCTCGACTTCGGACACCCCGGCGTCTACGCGCTCCTGCGAACCCTGAATCAGCGTCTTGATCTCCTTCGCCGCCTCGGTGGTTCGCTTGGCAAGCGCGCGCACTTCGCTCGCCACCACCGCAAAGCCCCGGCCCTGCTCGCCGGCGCGCGCTGCCTCCACCGCGGCATTGAGTGCAAGGATGTTCGTCTGGAACGAAATCGTGTCGATCACCTGCGTGATGTCCGCGATGCGCCGGGACGATTCGCTGATCGAATGCATCGTCGTGCGCAGCGTGTCCACGGTTTCACGGCTTCGCTGCGTGATGGCTACCGCACGCCCTGCCAGTTCCGCACTCTCGCGCGCCGAGCTGGCATTGGCCCGCACCGCACCCGTTATCTCTTCGATCGAGGCGGCCGTCTGCTGCAGGCTCGCCGCCTGGGCTTCGGTTCGCCCCGACATGTCTCGGTTGCCCGCTGCGATGTCGGCCACGCCCGACTCCATGTGCTCCACCTCGATGCGCGCGTCACCGACGACCGTCTGCAAGTTCACGTTCAGCTGATTGAGCGCCCGCTGCAGGCGGCCCGTCACGTCTGAGCGAGTCACTTCCAGGCGCTGCGTCAGATCGCCTGCGGCCATGCGCTGCGCGAAGCGAAGCAGTTCCCGCAACGGAGTCTGCAGGGCACGTTTTTGAAGCCAAAAGCTGGCCAGCGCGAGTGGCACCACCAGCAGCGATGCAATGACGGGGCCAAGTGCCGCTGTGATGCCGCACGCAGACAGCACGGCTGCGATCGGCAGGAGCGCGAGCAACTCGCCTCTGAGGGTGGTCGCCGCAGCCTGCCATCGACTTGCCCAGCCCCGCCGCACCAGTTCGCCTCGAGACAGCGCTAGCGAAGGCCGGCGCCCGCCGAGTTCCTCCTGGCGCATCTGCGCGTAGAGCGCCGCGGCCTCGTCAATCTGAGCTCGGTCCGCGATGGTGCGCACCGACATGTAGCCAATGACCTCGTTGCCGTTCATCACGGGCGTGACGTTGGCCCGTACCCAGTAGTGGTCGCCATTCTTGCGGCGGTTCTTCACCAGCATCGACCACGGCTCGCCGGATGCGATCGTGTCCCACAGATCCCGAAACGCCTCTTCCGGCATGTCAGGGTGGCGAATCAAGTTGTGCGGCTGGCCTTCCAACTCGTCCCGAGGGTAGCCGCTGGCGGCCACGAACGCCGGGTTGCAGTAGATGATGTGGCCCTTCAGGTCGGTGGTGGACACGAGGTTTTCGCCTGCAGGCAGGAGATGCTCGCGTTGCGTCACGGGGCCGTTGTCACGCATGTCTGTCCTTCCGGATTCGGAGGAATTCAGATGCCACCGCGGCATCATCACTTTGGGCATTTCGGGAGATTTAAGCGATTTCTTGAGCCCTCTTTGCGCGAGCCGTGACGGCGCCAAGAAAAAAGCCCGGTCCTTTTGGGACCGGGCTTCTCATCTATCAATGGTCGGGGTGGCGGGATTCGAACTCGCGACCCCTTGCACCCCATGCAAGTGCGCTACCAGGCTGCGCTACACCCCGACGCGAGCCGCGCAGTATAACTCACGGCGTCAGCAGGCCGCGAATCGACAGCAGCTCGTTGCGCATCTGCGTGAGCGACAGTTCGTGCACCTCGGGCACGGGGAGAGCCGTATCGATCTCGATCGGGAACTGAGGCTCTTGCACTTCCGGCGGTAGCACCTCGAGCTGGGCGCGCGCCGGCATCGGCGTCGGTTCTTCGGCCCGCGGCAGACCATGTTGCTCGGCCAAGCGATTGCGTGCGCCGCTGATCGTGAAGCCTTGCTCGTAGAGCAGCTCACGGATGCGCCGGATCAGCAGCACCTCATGGTGCTGGTAATAGCGCCGATTGCCACGCCGCTTCATCGGCTTGAGCTGGGTGAACTCCTGCTCCCAATAGCGCAGCACGTACGGCTTCACGCCGCACAGATCGCTCACCTCGCCGATCGTGAAGTAGCGTTTGGCAGGGATGGCGGGGAGCGCTTTCTCCATTGAAATCAACGAGATTCAGCGGGAAAGCTAACACTTTACTCGAACTCTTCCTCGATCGGGATCTCGCCTTGAACAATGCCCTTGAGCTTGTGGCTGGCGTGAAATGTGACCACGTTGCGCGCCTTGATCGGGATCGATTCGCCGGTGCGCGGATTGCGCCCGGGTCGGGGCGCCTTGCGCCGGATGTTGAAGTTGCCGAATCCGGACAGCTTCACATCCTGCCCGGACACGAGGCTGGCGTGGATGATCTCGAAGAAGGCCTCCACCATGTCCTTCGATTCGCGCTTGTTCAGGCCCAGGCGCTCGAAGAGCAGCTCGGCGAGCTCGGCCTTGGTGAGCGTGGGCGTCTCGAGCGACGGCAGGATCACCGGCTGACTCGTGTCGTCGTCGTCCATGGCGGTCTCGGCGCTTGCGTTGTTCATGCTGCGTGGATCCATGTTCAACCCCTCAGGCGGGCACCGAACGCGGCTTTCAGGCGTTGCACGACCGCGGCCACCACCGGCTCGATGCGTTCATCGGTGAGCGTGGCCTGCTCGTCGATCAGTTCCATGCGCACCGCCAAGCTGCGTTCACCGGCAGCAATGTCGGCTGTCGGCTGCGCCGGCTTGTAGATATCAAAAAGCCGCGCGCTGCGGATCAGCGGGTCGACGCTTTCGATCGCGGCAATCAATGCGTCGTGGGACACCTTCTCGTCCAGCACCACAGCCAGGTCACGCAGCGACGGCAGCTGCCGCGGAATCGCCTGGTACTGTGGCACGCACAGCTGCCGCAAGGCGTCGAGCTCGATCTCGAAAAGCACCGGTGCGTGCGGCAGTTCATACGCCTGCCGCCACTTGGGATGCAACTCCCCCAGCACCCCAACGCGGCGCCCGTTCAACTCCACGGCGGCACTACGGCCAGGATGCAGAGCCGGATGCTCCACCGGCACGAAGCGCGGCTCCAGCGGCGCGAACAACGCCTGCACGTCGCCTTTGACGTCAAAGAAGTCAACAGCGCGCTCGCGCGCACCCCACTGCACCTTGTCGGCCGGCCCATACGCGAGGCCACCAACGTGCATAGGTTGACGAATGCCGGCCACGCCCAGCGGGCCGTCCTGCGCTTCGGCGTCGCGCATGAACACGCGGCCCAGCTCGAACACTCGTACCCGTGCTGCCTTACGCGCAAGGTTGTAGCGCAGCACCGCGACCAAGCTGCCGACCAAGCTGGAGCGCATTACAGCAAGCGGAGCCGCGATCGGGTTCAGCACCTTGATCGGATCAGCATTGCCTGCGAGCTCCCGCTCCCAGCGCTCTTCGACGAAGCTGAAGCTGATCGTCTCCTGGTAATCCAGGTCCGCCAGGCGGTGGCGGATGGCATGCGCACTGCGCCGGTTTTCGGGCTGCGCGCGCGCACGCACGGGCGCCAGCGGCGGCGTGTCGGGCAGCAGCGGGTAGCCGAGGACGCGGATCACCTCCTCGATCAGGTCCTCCTCGATCTGCAGGTCGAACCGCCAGCTCGGCGGGGTGACCACCAGGGTGCCCTCGCCCTCCTTGAACGGCAGCTGCAAGCGTCGAAATACCTGGGCGCATTGCGCCTGCGTGACCGACATGCCGATCACCTTGGAAGCGCGGTCGACGCGCAGCGTGACTGCCTTGCGCTCGGGCAGGCGTGCCGATTGATCGTCCATTGGGCCTGGCTCGCCGCCGCAGATCTCCAGCACCAGCCGGGTGATGTGCTCGACGTGCTCCACGGTCGTGGCCGGGTCCACGCCGCGCTCGAAACGGTGGCCGGCATCCGTGCTGAAGTTGAAGCGGCGCGAACGCCCTGCCACGCTTTCGGGCCACCAGAACGCGGCCTCCACATAGATGTTGCGTGTGTCGTCGGACACGGCCGTGTGGTCGCCGCCCATGATGCCTGCCAGGGACTCGACGTCATCGCCGTCTGCGATCACGCCGACCGCTTCGTCCACCTCGATCGTGTTGCCGTTCAGCAGCTTGAGTGTCTCGCCCTTGTGCCCCCAGCGCACGACGAGCTGTCGATCGATCTTGTCAAGGTCGAAGATGTGCGACGGCCGGCCGTACTCGAACATCACGTAGTTCGAAATGTCGACCAGCGCCGTGACCGAACGCTGGCCGCAGCGCTCCAGGCGCTCGACCATCCAGGCCGGTGTCTTCGCCCGCGTGTTCACGTTGCGGATCACTCGGCCGGAGAAACGGCCGCACAGATCTGGTGCCTCGATCTGTACCGGCAAGCGCTGATCGTTTCGCGGTGGAACCGGCATGAAGCTGGGCGCCTTCAGCGCAGCGCCTGTTAGAGCCGCCAGCTCGCGAGCGATGCCGTACACGCTCAGCGCGTGGCCAAGGTTCGGCGTGAGCTTGAGGGTGAAGACCGTGTCGTCCAGCTTCAGGTAGTCACGCACGTTGACGCCCACGGGCGCGTCGGCCTGCAGTTCGAGCAAGCCCGCGTGGTCTTCGGACAGCTTCAGCTCGCGCGCGGAGCACAGCATGCCGAGGCTCTCGACGCCGCGCAGCTTGCCGGTGCCGATCTTGAACGGCTTGCCGTCATCGCCCGGTGGCAGTTCGGCGCCCACCAACGCCAACGGCACCTTGATGCCTGCACGCGCATTCGGGGCGCCGCACACGATCTGCAGCAGTTCGCCGCCCCCGGCCTCACCGGCGTTCACCTTGCACACGCGCAGGCGGTCCGCGTTGGGGTGCTGCTCGCATGCAACGATCTCGGCCACCACGACCCCGCCGAAGGGCGGCGCCACCGGGCGCAGCTCCTCGACCTCCATGCCGGCCATCGTCAGCGTGTCGGCCAGTTGCTCGGTGGTCAGCGGCGGATTGCAGAACTCGCGCAGCCAGCTTTCGGGAAATTGCATCTTTGCGTTCCGGGAATCAGGACTTGAATTGGGACAGGAAACGCAGGTCGCCATCGAAGAACAGGCGAAGGTCGTTCACACCGTAGCGCAGCATCGTGAGGCGGTCGGGCCCCATGCCGAACGCGAAACCAATGTGCTTCTCGGGGTCGAGGCCGAAGTTGCGCACAACGTTCGGGTGCACTTGGCCGGAACCGGCCACTTCCAGCCATCGTCCCTTCAGCGGACCGTCGCTGAAGGCGATGTCCACTTCGGCCGAGGGCTCGGTGAACGGAAAGAAGCTGGGCCTGAAGCGCAGTTGCAGGTCGTCGGTTTCGAAGAAGGTGCGAAAGAAGTCGGTGAACACGACCTTCAGGTCCTTGAAGCTCACGTTCTCGCCGATCCACAGCCCTTCGCACTGATGGAACATCGGAGAGTGCGTCGCGTCACTGTCGACCCGATAGGTACGCCCGGGCGCGATCACGCGGATCTCCGGCATGTGCTCCTCGCCCGTGTGCGCGGCAGCATGCATGCGCGCATATCGGACCTGCATCGGCGAGGTGTGCGTTCGCAGGTTCAGCGGCCGACCTTCGGCGTCCTGCATGTCGACGTAGAAGGTGTCCTGCATCGAGCGCGCCGGGTGGTTCTCGGGGCTGTTCAGCGCCGTGAAGTTGTACCAGTCGGTCTCGATCTCAGGGCCATCGGCGACGTCGAATCCCATTGAGCCGAAGATCGCCTCGATGCGCTCCATCGTGCGCGATACGGGATGCAGGCCGCCGATACCGCGTTGGCGCCCGGGCAGGGTGACGTCCAGCGCTTCTGCATGCAACTGCACCGCGAGCTCCTCGTCGGCCAATGCCTGCCGACGCGCCTGCAGCGCAGCCTCCACCCGCTGCTTGGTGGCGTTGATCTCGGCGCCACGCACCTTCTTTTCATCCGCCGGCAATGCGGCCAGGCTCTTCAGCAATTCCGTCACGCGTCCGGCCTTGCCGAGATAGCGGGCTTTCGCGTTTTCCAGCTCGGCAGGCGTCGCGGCCACGGCGAAGTCCGCCTGGGCCGCCTGCACGAGTTGATCGAGATCGTTCATGCGTGGTTCGAAAATAAAAAAGGCCGAACACGGAGTGTCGGCCTGGAAGTCTTGCCGGTGCAGGAACCGGATCGTGAACAGCGGCTTTCACCGCGGCCACGTCAAGCGAGCTGGGCCTTCACTTTTTCGACGATGCTGCCAAAGGCAGCCGGGTCGTTGACTGCGAGATCAGCCAAGACCTTGCGGTCGATGTCGATCTGCGCCTTCTTCAGGCCGGCCATGAACTTGCTGTAGGTGACGCCGAGTTCACGCGAGGCCGCGTTGATACGGGCGATCCACAGCTGACGGAAAACGCGCTTCTTGGTGCGGCGGTCGCGGTAGGCATACTGCCCCGCCTTCATCACCGCCTGCTTGGCGATGCGGAAGACGTTCTTGCGACGACCACGATAGCCCTTGGCCAGGGCCAGCACCTTCTTGTGACGGGCACGTGCGGTAACACCACGTTTGACGCGAGGCATGTGTTTGCTCCTTGTTCAGCAGTGGTGAATCAGAGGCCGGCAAAGGGCATCATCGCAGCGACGTGCCCCATGTTGGTCTCGTGCACGTTGGCTGCACCGCGCAGGTGGCGCTTGTTCTTGGTGGTCTTCTTCGTGAGGATGTGGCGCTTGAACGCCTGACCACGCTTGACGGTACCCCCCGGACGCACACGGAACCGCTTGGCCGCGCTCTTCTTGGTCTTCATCTTGGGCATGACTGCTCCTTGTTAGCTGCCCCGCCAGGCGTCCGCGATGCTCGCGGCCTTGTTGGCCTGAAAGGGCTTCTTGAACAACCCGCGGGTGACCAGACCCGCGAACTGCAACTGCGATGCTCAGCGCTTCTTCGGCGCCAGCACCATGATCATCTGCCGGCCTTCCAGCTTCGGCATGTTCTCGACGACGGCCACATCGGCCAACTCGTCCCGGATTCGCTCCAGAAGGCGCATGCCGATCTCCTGGTGGGTGATCTCGCGCCCCCGGAAGCGCAGCGTGACCTTGCCCTTGTCACCGTCCTCGGCAATGAAACGGCGCAGATTGCGCATCTTGATGTTGTAGTCGCCTTCGTCCGTGCCCGGGCGGAATTTGACTTCCTTGACCTCGATGACCTTCTGCTTCGCCTTGGCTTCCGCCGCCTTCTTCTGCTCCTGGTACTTGAACTTGCCGTAGTCCATCAGCCGGCACACCGGCGGA
>CAMLIZ010000108.1 GCA_946480245.1 uncultured Pseudomonadota bacterium | reverse complement strand
CAGGTGGCCTGATTACGCCGAGAACGAGATGGCTCGATTACGGTGAGAAGTGACAACGCTGCTCGATGAAGCCCTGGCGCACGCGGTGCAGCGTGAGCAGGGCTTGCTGATCCAGCGTCTTGACGGGCACGAAGCGCATGTTGGGCCGCTGCAGCGCCTCGCAGATCAGGGCGTGCAGCTTGGCGCGTGCAACGCTGGAGCGCACCAGCGCGGGCTTGCCGTGCTCATCCACACCGTGGACGGCGAATACGTTCTTGGCGAGATCGATGCCGACGAAGACAATGGCCATGGGCTTCCCCTTCTGAATGAGCTGATGGAAAAGACGCACTTCCCATCGTGGCACTCGTTGCCGTTCGCCGCTATGCGGCTAGTTCGGGATGGGGAAGTCCCTTTCATTCGTTAGGCCGAGAACGGAATTCCCCCCCCAACTTTCGTTCCTATGCTCGATTGGTCAAACCCAGTGCGGCCAGCCCCAAGGCGCCGCTCAACTCAAACGTTAGGCGCCAAGCAAATTGCTGTTTCCCGTGTTTACTGGAGTTTAGGTATGAGTGATCCAAGCAAAGAAGTCGTCGGAGTACAAATTGCGAAGGCGGTAGCGCACCGTTCCGCCGCGCTAGAAGTATTGCGAGAAGACGAAAAGCGTATGGGGCTTGCGCAGTACATCGGGCCGGTTGTTGGCATTGCCATTCCCGGCTCGTACCTTGGGAACACTACGGGCATTAATGGGGGTTGGATCTTGGGCGCTGCTATCGGCTGTGCTCTCGGGCTCGGAATCCTTGCAGCGGGAGAAAGCTATCGCTTACGTAGGCGCATGGAAGCCGCAGTCACCATCCTTCTGCAAGATGCCGAGCGTGTCGCCTAACCCCTCCATCGAGCGGACGTGCCACGCCAGGCTTCGCCTACCGCGTCACGCCGCTCATGTCGAACCTTAGGTGCCTTCAGATCGATCAGCGCAACACCCTGAGGGACGTGTCCGAATACGGCGAGCGCTCCATCGCGGCAGCTTGTATCGTCCAAGACGTTGCAATCGTTCTCGGAGCGAAGATGAGTGCCAGATCTAGCAAGCAGGTGATCCAGGACGCTTGGCGAGCCTTCGCGTCCCGCGATCCGACTCGCATCGCAGCGGTATTCACAGAGCAGGCAGAGTGGCTGGCTCCAGAAGGAAATGCGACCGCGGTCGCACTCAAGCATACCAACCACATGATCGGGCGCGACGCAATCGTTCGCTTCCTCACAGAGGAGTTCCCAAAGCTTTTCGTCAATGATGTCTCCGTCGAGATTGAGGGCATCTACGCTGACGGGCAGACGGTCATTCTTCAAGAGCGGATGCGCGCAACGCTCCTCAACGGCAGAAGCTACGACAACGACTATTGCTTCCTCTTCACAGTCTCGGGGGAGCAAATCTCTTTCGTTCGAGAGTACATGGATACACAGCGAGGGGCGAAATGCGTCTTCGGCTGAAACAGTCGCTTAACCCCTCCATCGAGCGGACAGCGCACAGCCAGGTGCGCTGGCTTGCGGGTGCTGCTCACGGCGAACGCTAGGTCAACGACGAAATCAGAGGTGGGTGGTATGCAGATCTTGGCAACGGTTAGCAACTCGCCGGCGGGCCATCGAGCTTGTGTGCGTACAGGGTCGACCGAGCAAGAAGTTGCGGTAGCGGCAAAGCAGTCGGGGCGCGGCTCGGCAGTCAACGGTGGAGAGTTTCTGATGCTTGCGCTGGCCACCTGCTACTGCAACGATGTCTATCGTGAAGCCGAGCGCCTCGGGATTTCGGTGGAAAGTGTTCAGGTCGAGGCAACGGCCGAGTTTCCAGGGGTGGGGCTGGCCGCGCAGAACATTCGGTACCAAGCCAAGATTCAGTCGTCCGCCTCCTTGCAGGAGGTGGAAAGGTTGCTGCGTGAGACCGATGCGGTCGCGGAGGTTCACAACACGCTCCGCAGTGGGGTTCCGGTTCAGCTGCTGCGTGAGTAGGCATTTGCGCTCCGGGCCTCGGCTTGACGCCGCCAGACCTCACCCCGCCGTCGAGCGTTGGGCCGCAGAGGAGATTCAAGCCTGCAGGTCGCGCGTGGGCACCACGGGCACCACTCTCCTCGCCGCGTCGGCCAGTTGCGGGTCGTCGGTCATCAAGGCATCGCCTTGGAGCTTTGTCAAAGCCAGGTACTCGGCAACAAAGGTGTCGCTCCAGCCGAGTTCAGATGCGAGATCCCAGGCCACGCGTTGCAGCACTCGGTCGCCGAGCAGTCTGATCTGAAGCCCTCGAAGGTAATCCAACCGGCGGCCCGCTTCGGCTCTTGTCATTCGGCCGGCCTGCACGTCGGCGAAGAGCAGCGCAAGCACCTGTGAACGCAGAAGTGTTGGTGCAAATAGCTTGTGCCGCACTGGTATTTCAGTCTGTGCGGCGGCAAGCGCAATGGCTACTCGCGGTTCGATCACAAATCGGGCCATGGTCGTCACCATACATTGCGGCACATCATCAACTATCGTAACGGTTGCCGCGAACGCAGCGGCCTTGGTCGTCTTGTGCTTTCGGCTTGCTCGCCAAGGCACTCGGCAAAGTGCATTCCTCGCCCTTCACCTCAAACGCTGCGTGCCTCTAAACTCCCGCCATGTCGCCCCTTCTTACACAGACGTACCAGGTGGTACTGAGACAGTTGGAGGAGATGCCTCAGTTCCTCAAGCGAGCGCTGGCTGATCTTTCGCTGCCGTTGCTGCAGCAGCAGCCGCCGTGCGACAAGATGCCTTTGCTTGAGCATCTATGCCATGTCCGGGACTGTGATCCTGATCTCTATGGCCTGCGCATTCGTCGCGTTCTGAGAGAGGCGGCAGTCCCGCTTCTGGAGCCGGTTCAGGTAGGGGCTTGGCCTAAGGAGCGGGCGTACCTGTCGCAGGAGCCGAGCGCTGTGATCGAGGATTTCGAGCAAATGCGCGCTGCGCTGGTGGGCGAGCTGCGGGGGTTGAGCGAAGCTGAGCTGACAAAAGCTGGGCAGCGAGTTGACGGAACGAAGGTGAGCGTTCTCGAGATGGTTGCGCAGATTGCAGAGCACGACTGGGACCATAAATGGCGTATTGCGGCGATCCTCAAGGAGTTTGCTGCTCGCGCCGCGCAGTCGCCCAACTCCTCCACTGATGGGCCGGCTTTCGGCAAGTCCCCTACCGCCGCTCGCGTGGAACGTTAGCCGCCTTCCATGCACCTGCGCCGCCTCACACCCGACGATGCCCCAGCCTTCCAGGCGCTTCGCCTTGCCGGCTTGCTGGAGTCTCCGGCAGCGTTCGGTTCAAGCTACGAAGAAGAGCGAGATTTCCCGCCAGCCGTCATCGAAGGGCGTTTGGCGCCAAGGCCGGATCGGGGTCCGTTTGGAGCATTCGAGAACGGCGAGCTGGTGGGCCTTGTAGCGCTGGGCAGGGAGAGTCACCGCAAGCTGGAGCACAAGGCGCTCATCTGGGGCCTGTATGTGGCGCCAAAGGCTCGCGGCAAGGGTGTCGGTCGGGCTCTGTTGCTCGAGGCGTTGTCCTTGGCGAAGTCCGTGCCGGGCATTCGCCAAGCGAACCTGAGCGTCAACGCAAGCAACAAGGCTGCGATCGGTCTCTACAAGTCCATGGGCTTCGAGCCCTTTGGCCACGAGCCGGACGCCATGCTCGTCGACGGAGAATTACACGATGAGCTGCACATGCGGTTGACGTTCACAGGCGTCTAAGGAATGGCATGACCAGCACCGTTGAGATTCACGCGCTGTCGCCGCAACGTTTGGCGGACTTCTTGGCCTTCTTCGATGGAGAAGCGTTCAGCGACAACCCGGAGTGGTCCTCCTGCTACTGCCAGTGCTTCTACGAGGATCATTCGAAGATCCAATGGCCCAGTCGAACAGCGGTGGAAAACCGGGAGTGCGCAGGCCGTCGCATCAGTCAGGGTCAGATGCAAGGTCTCTTGGCATACCAAGACGGCAATGTGGTGGGCTGGTGCAATGCGGCGCCGCGCCAGCTGCTTCATGCGCTCGATGCTGAGCCGATCGCCGATGCAGAGCAGGTCGGCACGATTCTGTGTTTCCTTGTTGCGCCGAGTGCTCGAGGCCGTGGCGTTGCAACAGCCCTCCTCAACGCGGCGTGCGGCCACCTGAGGGAACAAGGCCTGCTCAGGGTGGAGGCGAATCCACGCCCGAGCGCCCAAGGAACAGCGGAGAACCACTTCGGACACCTCAGCATGTACCTTGCCGCGGGCTTCACGGTGCGCCGCACTGACCCGGATGGGAGTGTCTGGGTGGGCAAGGAGTTGCAAGGCCCCGCCGCTTGAGCGGCCCTCCTAAAAATCCAGGAACCCAGTCATGTCGGTCTCCACTCTGAAGTCCTTGTTCGCCTACAAGGCATGGGCCAATGCCGAGCTCTTCGCGCGCTTGGGCACCTTGCCACCGGAGCAATCCGATCAGCTGCACACGTGCATCCGCACCCTCAATCACATCTACGTGGTGGACCGGCTGTTTCGAGCCCGTCTGGCAGGAGATCCGGAACCGTTCAGCGCAACGAACACCAAGGAAACGCCGCTGCTCGCCGAACTGAGAGGCGAGGTGGAGTCCACCGACGCCTGGTACTCGAGATACGTGTCGTCTCTTTCGGAGGCCACGCTGGCGGAGGTGTTGGAGTTCACGTTCGCCGATGGTGACCGAGGGCGTATGTCTCGGGAGGAAATCCTGCTTCACGTGATCACCCACGGGGCGTACCACCGGGGCAATGTGGGCCAGGTTCTCAAGTCCATCTCGGTGTCGCCGCCGCGTGACCTGTACACCAAGTTCCTGCACCAGAGCGAGCCGGCACGCCGCGGGGCCTGACCGCCATGAACCTCACCTGGACCAACTCGCAAGACCAAGTGGATTGGAGCGAGCTCGAAACGCTCTACCGCCTCGCGCCCTTGGGCAACAAGAGCGCCGAGCACCTGCGGACCGTGTTCACGAACAGTCGCTTCAAGTTCTTTGCTTACGAGCATGGCGGGCTGGTGGCAGCGGGCCGGGCGTTGTCGGACGGCGCGGACTGCTCCTACATCTGCGACGTGGCGGTGATGCCCGGCCACCAGGGCGCGGGCCTCGGCAGAGAAATGGTCTCCCGCCTCGTGGAAGCGTCGCGCGGCCACAAGAAGATCATCCTGTACTCGGTGCCTGGCAAGGAAGGCTTCTACCGGAAGCTCGGCTTCATGCGTTTGCTCACCGCGATGGCCATCTTCGACAACCAGGTGGCCGCCATCGAACGGGGCCACCTCGGCGAGTGAGGCATGGCCGAGCGCTCCCTGCTGTCGCAAGTTGCTGGCCTTCTGGGCTGGCTCCTGGTCGCGTTTGCCGCGGCGGCGCTCGGGGCGATCGCGTCGGTCAACGCAGCCTCCTTCTACGCGCAACTGAGCAAGCCCTCATGGGCGCCGCCGCCGGGGGTCTTTGGCCCCGTCTGGTCGGTGCTGTACTCGCTGATGGGCATTGCCGCGTGGCTGGTGTGGCGCTCGGCGGGGCCACGCAAGCGCGCGCTGGTGCTGTTCGGCGTGCAGTTGGCCGCCAACGCACTCTGGTCGTGGCTGTTCTTTGCCTGGCATCTGGGTGCGCTTGCGTCGGTGGAAGTGCTGGTGCTTCTGGCGCTGATCGTTGGCACTGTCATCGCCTTCTGGCGCATCAGTCGGCTGGCCGCGGTGCTGTTGGTTCCGTACGCGTTGTGGGTGAGTTTCGCGTCGCTGCTCACATGGGCGGTATGGCGAGCCAACCCGGGCCTTCTGTGAGCCCTGCGTAGCCGCCGCCGCGAAGGCCCCCTTAGGAGGGATGTGGCTCATCGGGCCCGCGGCTTAGCATCCGGGCCACGATAAAACTGCCGCCCCTGGCAGCGCGCGCCAAGGAGGAATCGCATGGCTTGAATGGGTGTTTACGCAAGCGCCAGACATTTCCATTGATCAATTCAAAACGAGGGAGTAATTGATGTCGAAGTCTTCGAAGAATCAAGGTTTTATTGGCGTGGCAGCCTTGCTCGCCACGCTGGCGCACGCACCCGCGGTGCTCGCCCAGACGGTGCCTGCAGACGCCGCGGGCGGCTGCCCGATTCCGCCCGCCACGGTGGCCGGTTTTTTTGAAAGCGGCTCGCCGTCGCTCAACGGCTTGGTCAAGCCTGCCGACAGCACGCTGCCGCTGGCTCCGAATTGCGGCTTCTTCCAGTGGACCGAGCAGATGTTCCTGTGGCTCACCTCGCCGGCGCCGGCCAGTTACGGCGGTGGCAGCCACGTGATGTTCTCGCCGCAGTTCTTCACGGTCACGCCCGAGGACAGCAACGGCCGGCGCCAGTTCCTGCCGAACACCCCGGGGCTGCCGCTCAAGATGGCGTTGCGCGCCACCGAGCTCGGCCCGCACGGCCTGCCCATCGTGATGGCACGCACGGGTCAAGTGGTGGAAGTGCAGCCCGAAACACCAAGGCAGAAGCCGCTGCTGATCCGTCTGGCCAACGGAAGAATGATTTCCAGTTCGCAGATCGCCGGCGCTCGCAAGTCCGAGCAAGGCAAGGTGCAGCTGCTCGACGCACGCGGCGCCCCCGTTACGCCGCGCTTCCTGAAACTGTCGCCCGTGGTCCGCAAGCGCGTGTTGCTGACCGCACGGCGCCCGGTGCCGGTGGTGCCGGCGAGGGCCATCACCGCTGCCATCCAGGCGCGCAAGCTGGTGGTGAACAAGATTCCGATCTTCATCGATCCGGCCGGCAACGTGATCGACGTGGAGCCGGGCCAGGCCGACGGCGGCGTGCTGATCTCGCAGAACGGCTCGCTCATCTACTACATCACCGCGGTGAACGACGTGTTCGCCTACCACCGCACGATGCAGGGGGCGCCGGTGATCCCGTTCAACACGGCGTTGACCTTCCCGATGACGGCGGCCGATGTCAGCGCAGTGGTCACGTTTGCGGCCAGCAAGGGGCACACGATCAAGGATCCGAACGCGCTGGCGATCGAAACCAAGTCGAGCTGGATCGATGCCAGCAAGGTGGCCGATCCCACCAACTATGTGCAGGTGACCGCGGTGGTGCCCACGTTCGACAAGAGCAACCCCGACAGCTGGGTTCCCAACGGCCAGCAGACGCTGAAGCTGGTCATGCTGGGCCTGCATGTCGTCGGCTCCACCAACGGGCACGGTGAAATGGTCTGGGGCACCTTCGAGCATCTCGGCAATGCGGCCAACGCGACGTACGCCTACAACTCCACGAGCGGCCCGAAGACGGTGTCGCAGAACACCGCGGGGACCTGGCTCTTCACGCCCAGCGGATCGACGGGCCCGTTCAACTCCACCACCAACAGCTGGACCGGCGGTGCGATCACCGGCTCGCCGATCAGCGCGGCAGCGGTACTGCGGGCCAAGCCGTGGGGCAGCAATGACGGTGGCAACCCGGCAAATGCCGCGGGATTGAACACGCAGGTCATATCGGCGAACGCCAGCGTGATCTCGCAGCTCGACCCGGCGGATGTGCGAGGCCAGTACTTCCAGCTCGGCACCACGTGGACAATCGGCGGCGCGGCGCCCAATGGCGGCAACGAGGTGGGCACCAACCACCTTGCCAACGCCACCATGGAGACGTTCGTGCAGGGGACCAGCCCCTCCGATCCGAGCGCCAACTGCTTCTCGTGCCACACGACCAACAAGGTCAGCGTCAGCCACGTGTACCGCGAGCTGAGCCCGTTGCCCTGAGGCCAGGCCGAGAGGGGAGTTTGTGCAGTTGATGCCGATGGGCGCGAGCTAATATCCGCCTCTCCAACGCTCGACCACTGCAACATGCGCATCGGCTTCATTGCACTTCTCCCCCTCCTGGCTGCCGGCTGCGCCGAGCCGCCGAAGGCACAAACGACCGACGTGGCCCAGGCGCAGCAGAAGTCTTGCGTGCGGGAGTACCGGGTTGGTTCCAACATCCCGGTCGTCAATTGTTCTGGACCGCAGACGGAGGCGGAGCGCCAGCGCATGATCGATGAAGTGTCGAACCAAGTGCGGCCGACTGCGAACACCCGCGGCGGCGGGGGCTCCTGACGTCGGTCGGGTCGCCCCACTTGCAACCGCCATGCGGGCCGCAAGCGCGGTTGGCAGAGGCGTCAGCATGATCCAACGCTACCTGGCAGCCCTGCCGGCCGGCAAGGTGGTGCTCTGGTGCTACCTGATCTGGTACGTGGCCACGGTGCTGCGCTACTTCGATCCGTCGCCGGCGATCTGGCTCAACTCGCTGGGCATCAGCGCGGTGATCGGCCTGGCGCTGAACCTCAGCGTGGCCGGCGGCGCTGCGGCGCGTCGCGATCCGTGGCAGACCTTTCGCCTGTTTGCGATGCCGTTCTGCGTGTCCAGCTTCTCATCGCTGATCAAGGGGCGCGGCTTCGTGCTGATCCTGCCACCCAGCGGGCTGCAGCTGGCCGTGAGCCTCGGCTGCTGCGCGGCCTTCGTGTTGCTGGTGCTGGCGGTCAAGCGCCGGGGCGCACCGGCGGCGGCCTGATCGTGGTGGGCCTGGCGTCGCTGCTGGCCGATGTGCGCGGGTGCACGCGTTGTGCGCCCGATCTGCCGCTCGGGCCGCGGCCGGTGCTGCAACTGCAGGCGTCGGCGCGCATCCTCGTGGCGGGGCAGGCGCCGGGGCGCAAGGTGCACGAGAGCGGCATTCCGTTCGACGATGCCAGCGGCGAGCGCCTGCGCGCCTGGATGGGCGTGACGCGCGAGGTGTTCTACGACCCGCGCCGCATCGCGATCGTGCCGATGGCCTTTTGCTACCCCGGCACCGGGCGCTCCGGCGACCTGCCGCCGCGGCCCGAATGCGCGGCGGCCTGGCGCGCGCCGCTGCTCGCGCGGTTGCGGCAGCTGCGGCTGACCCTGGTGATCGGGCAGTACGCGCTGGCCTGGCACCTGCCCCAGGCGGCCTCGCTCACCGAGGCGGTGCAGGCGCCCGGGCAGGGCGGGTGCACGCTGGCGCTGCCGCACCCGAGTCCGCGCAACAACCTCTGGCTCAAGCGCAATCCGTGGTTCGAGGAGTCGGTGCTGCCGCTGCTGCGCCAGCGCGTGGCCGCGGCGCTGCAATGACGCTTGTGCAGCCGTTCCCGGTCGATTTGCACAGCCGGCAAACGGCCCCCCTGGGCTCGCCGGCCGGCCTGGAGTATGGTGTGCTCCGAACTTCAGCAAGGAAAGCAGATGGCCAAACCGAATTACGCGTTCGAAAAGCGTCAACGCGAGCAGGAGAAGAAGCGCAAGAAGGCCGAGAAGGCCGAACGCAAGACCGCGCCGCCGGCCTCGCCGGCACCCGCCGACGCGCCGCCCCTGCCCGGGGACAAGTAAGCGCGCGGCCCTTGCGCGGCGGACATTGCCTTTCGATGCGATGAGCGCGGTCACCTTGTACGGGCTGGAGCGCAGCGTCTACACGCGCATCGCGCGGCTGGCGCTCGAGGAAAAGGGCCAGCCGTATACGCTGCAGGAGGTGGAGATCTTCGGCCCCGGCGGCGTGCCGCATGCGCACCGGCAGCGCCATCCGTTCGGCCGCATCCCGGTGCTGCAGCACGGCGATTTCACGCTGTATGAAACCAGCGCGATCACGTGCTACGTGGACGAGGCCTTCGCGGGCCCGGCGCTGCAGCCACAGGGCGCCCAGCCGCGTGCGCGCATGCAGCAGATCATCAGCCTGCTCGACGCCTATGCCTACCAGCCCATGGTGTGGGGCGTGTTCGTGCAGCGCGTGCGCGTGCCGGCCGGCGGCGGCACGGCCGACGAGCAGCAGGTGGCCGCGGCGCTGAAGGCCAGCGCCGCCTGCCTGGAGGCGCTGGAGCGGCTCGTGGAACCCGCGCCGTTCTTGCTCGGTGCGCAGCTGTCGCTGGCCGACCTGCATGCGTTTGCGATGTTGCGCTACCTGGCGCTGGCACCCGAAGGCGAGGCGCTGCTGGCGCGCCACGGCGCGCTGCACACCTGGCTGCAGGCCATGGACGCGCGGCCTGCTGCACTGAGCACGCGGGGCATCTACGAAGGCGGCCCCGCCACGCCGGCCGCGCCCGCCTGACGTGCGCCTTCAGCGGCGCGCCGGCAACCCGGGCGCCCCTGGGGGCATCTGCAAATACCGCATCCGTGCGCGCCGGGAAGGCGTAAGAATCACTGGGCGCCGTTGGGGCGCCGAGGGGTGTGTGATGGATCGACGTGCAATGCTCAAGGGCGTAGCGGGGGCAAGCCTGCTGGTCACGCTGCCGGCGCGTGCCGCGCTCGACGTGGGCGACAAGGCACCGGATTTCAGCGCGCAGGGATCGATCGGCGGCAAGGTGTTCCCGTTCCATCTGGCAGACACGCTGAAGACCGGCCCGGTGATCCTGTACTTCTACCCGGCGGCGTTCTCCACCGGCTGCACGGTGGAGGCGCACCAGTTCGCCGAAGCCACCGACCAGTTCAAGGCCCTGGGCGCCACCGTGGTGGGCGTGTCGCACGACGACATCGATACGCTGAACAAGTTCTCGGTCACCGAATGCCGCAGCAAGTTCGCGGTGCTGGCCGATGCCGACCAGAGCATCATGAAGGCGTACGACGCGGTGCTGGTGCTCAAGCCCGAGTACGCCAACCGCGTGTCTTATGTCATTGCGCCCAACGGCACCATCGCGTACCAGTACACCAGCCTCAACCCGTACAAGCACGTGGCCAACACGATGAACGCGCTGAAGAGCTGGAAGCTGGCCCAGAAGGCCTGAGCGAGCGGGTTCAGTCCAGCGCCAGCAGGCGCCTGCGCTTTTGCGTCTGGTCGATGTAGCGCTGCAGCGTGCGCTGAGCGTCGCCGTCGAGCTTGTGCAGCTCGCAACCCAGGCGCACTCCGTGCGAGCCGGGGTTGATCGAGGTCACGTGGCACAGCTGCAGCGCGGCCTCGAAGCGCGTGTTGGCATCCAGCTCCACGCGCACGCGGTGCACCACCACGCCGGGCGCCAGCGCCGGGATGTCGTCGGGCAGGAAGAGGGCGCAGCCGCCGGTGCTCACGTCGAGCACGCGCAGCGCCAGTTGCATGTCGGGAATCGACGGGTGGCGGAAGGTCACCGTTGGCGCGCTGCGCGGCAGCGTGCGCACGCGGTAGGCCTGGCGCCGCTGGAAGCGGAACAGCTCGGCCGGCAGGTCGCATTGCAGCGCGCAACCGCGCGTGCCGTGCACCACCAGCAGCTGCGTCACGTCGAACTGCAGCTTCACGCTGTCCTGGTAGGCCACTGCGGTGACCTCCTCGGCCTCGGCCAGCGGCTGCAGCTGCGGCGCACCCTTGTCGGCGCTGAAGCTGAGCTTGCGCTGAGCGGTGTCGATCGTCCACAGCGTGGTGGTGTAGTGGCTGCCGTCGGAGCCGGACAGGTGCAGCGGCGTGCTGCTGTCCATCAGCCCCTTCAGCAGCGCGACCACCTCCGCCGGCGCGCTGACGCGAAAGTCGTCCAGCGAGTCGATCGGGGCGGGGCGGGTGTGGCCGAACATCAGTGCACGGTCTTGGGTTTTCCCGCCATCAGGTTGTCCAGGTCTTCGAGCCACGGTTCGGCCAGGTGGCGGATCTCGGCATCGTTGACCAGGATGCGCTGCATGATGCGCGACTTCAGCTGCGCCTCCTCGGGCGCCAGCGCCTTGCCGCGTGCGGCGTGCTTGAGCTGCGAGATCAGCAGCACGCAGGCGCTCTCGAGCTTGACCACCTGATCCCAGTTGCCGGCACGCGCGGCGCTCAGCATGTCGGCGCTCGCCTGCTCGATGGCCTCGTAGAAGGTCAGAAGGCTGTGGTTGGTGGCGGTGTTCATCTCGGTGCGACCGGGATCGTTGGTGTCGTCCATGGATGTGCTCCCTGTTGTGATGGACTCAAGCTTCTCCGCGCTCGACGCGCGGGCCGATCTCGGCCCAGGCGTCTTTCAAGGGGCCGATCAGGCGCTTGCACTCGTCCAGGAGCGCGAGGTCGTTGCGCAGGTTGGCTTGCGTCAGGCGCAGCGTCGTGTAGCCGTAGAGGTCGTTCAGGTCGACCGCCAGGCGACCGCCCCCTTCGAGATTGAGGCTGGCCTTCAGCCCCTCGTCGAGGATGCGCACGGCGTGCCCGATGGCACGGCCCTTCACCTCGATCTGGCCGGCCTGCATGGCCGTCTCGGCCAGTGTCAGCGCGTCCATGAAGCCGTCGAACAGCATCTGCACGAGCTGGTGTGCCGAGGCCGAGGCGACGCGGCTCTCGACGCCCACCTGCTTGTACACGTTGGCGAACTGCTGTGGCCGACCGAAGCTCATCGTGGAAGGGCTGAACATGGTAGAGGGGCGGGTTGACTGCGTATGTCTCGTTATCGGTGAGCAGGACAGTGAACTTGAGGCCGCCGCAACAGCAGAAACGCCGGCGACCGGCCGGCGTTTCGTTGCGAGGCGGAGCCGCTCATTGGCTCTTCGCCAACGCCGCGAGCTGCCCGGTAAGGTACGAACTCAGCCCGCTCATCGTGGCCATCTGCGTGTCCAGCGCCTGGTACTGCGCACGCAACCGCGCTTCCGTCGCGTCCAGGCGTGTCGTCATGTCCGCCTGCCGCCGGTCGTAGTCCTTGATGCGGGCGCTCAAGCCGTCACTTGCGCTGCTGACCGCGCCGGAGATGTCGAGCACGTTGGTGGCGAGCTTGTAGTAGCGCGCCATGAATCCCGAGCTGCTGTCGGTGCCTGTGTCGGTGGCCAGCACCTTGCGCAGCTCAGGAAGGTTGTTCAGCGCGTTGTCGAGCTTGGTGGAGTTCGTGGACAGCGTGCCGTCGGTGTTCATCGAGATGCCGATGTCCGACAGTGATGTGAAGGTGCTCGACGCCGTGCTGGACAGGTTGAGCACCGAACGCAGCTGGTTCTGCAGGCCCACTGCGGTGCGGTTGCCTTGCAGCGGGCCGCCGGTCTTGCTGGCCGCGTCGTACTTCGTCTGGTCGTGGATGTAGGAGGCCAGCGCGTTGAAGGCCTTCACGAAGCTGTCGACGCCCTTGTGGACCGCGTCCTTGTCGGCCGCCACCGTCACGGCGACCGGGGTCGTGGTTGTCTTCAGCAGATTCAGCGTGAGCCCGTCGACCACATTGGTGAGGGTGTTGCTGGCCGAGCTGATGCTGATGCCGTTGATCGTGGCTTGCGCATCCTGTGCTACCTGGCTGCGCGTCATCGGGTTGGTGGCCAGCGTGGCGTCGTAGCCGAGGGCCGTGAGCCCGGCACTCGGCGTGATGCGCACGGCGTTCACCGCGCCGGTGCTGGCGGAGCTGATCGACAGCCGGGCGCCGCTGGCGTCGGTGATGATGCTGGCAGTGACGCCGGCACCGGCCGCGTTGATCTGGTCGCGCACCCCCGCCAGCGTGGCATGGGCAGCGTCGATGGTTACCGTGACCGGCGACGATCCGGTCTTGGCGGTGAAGCTCGCCGACGGCGTGCCGCTCGCATAAGTGCCCAGCTCGATGGTCAGCGTGCCGGTGCTCACTGCCGTGTCGGCGGTGGCATAGGCGGCGCTGCTGATCGTCTGCCCCGCGGCCAAGGCGGTCACGTTGACCGCGTAGCTGCCCGCCGTGGCGTTGGAGCCCGTGGACGCGGTGACCGAGCTGGTGTCGGCGCTCGTCGCTGCGGTCTGGTTCCACAGCGAAACGGAGGTCAGACCGCTGGCCGCGCTCTGCAGGTCCGAGAACAGGCTCTTGATCTGCCCGAAGGAGGACAACTGCGTCTGCAGCGTCGCCTCCTGCTTCTGCACGGCCTTCAGCGGCAGGCTCTCCACCGACATCAGCTTGGTGATGATCGACTCGGCGTCCAGGCCGCTGCCGACGCCGAGGGAAGTAATGCTCGCCATGGCTTTCACCTTTCGCTGTTACAGCGTTCATCGGCCGCTGCCGCAAGAACTTGAGCCCCGCTGCCGAAATTTCTTCGGCGAAACGGGGCCCTTGGCCGGAGCACCAGGCGCGACGCCCGCCTCGACGTCAACCCTTGAGCAGCTGCAGCACCTGCTGCGGCAGCTGGTTGGCCTGCGCCACCATCGCCGTGCCGGCCTGCTGCAGGATCTGCGCCCGGCTCAGGCTGGCCGTCTCCTGCGCGAAGTCGGCGTCCATGATGCGGCTGCGGGCGGCGGCCTGGTTCTCCACCGCCTGCTGCAGATTGGTGATCACCGCATCGAAGCGGCTCTGGGTGGCGCCGAAGGTGGCGCGCGTGTCGTTGATGTCGTCCAGCGCCTTGTCGATGTTGTCGATCACGGTGCCGATGGCGCCGACGCTGGCGGTGTTGTCGATCACTGCAGTCGATACCGTCACGGCAGTGATCTTGGCGTCGGTGGTCATGTCGCTCGTGGTCACGCTGATCATGTCGGTTGTCGCCGTGTTGGCGCCGATCTGGAAGTTCAGCGTGGTGGCGTCGACGCCCAGGATCTTCTGGCCGTTGAAGGTGGTGCCGCCGAGAACACGGGTGATTTCCGACTGCAGCTGCGCGAACTCCTTGTTCAGGGAATCCTTGTCTGAGCTGGAGTTGGTGGCGTTGCGGGCCTGCACGGCCAGCTCGCGCATGCGCTGCAGCGAGTCGCCCACCTTGGACAGCGCGCCTTCGGCGGTCTGCGCCAGCGAGATGCCGTCGTTGGCGTTGCGGATGGCCACGTTCATGCCGCGCACCTGGGCGTTCATGCGCTCGGCGATGGCCAGGCCGGCTGCATCGTCCTTGGCGCTGTTGACGCGCAAGCCCGAGGACAGGCGCTGCATCGCCGTTCGCAGCGAATCCTGCGACATGTTCAGGTTGCGCTGAGCGTTCAGCGACGCGATGTTGGTGTTGATGGTCTGTGGCATGGTGAGCACTCCTCAAGAATCGATGACTCCCGGCGATGTGCCGGCATTCCAGCGCAGCCTCATGCCTGCGCCACAAGCCCGGCACCTGTCACCGTCGATCGCTGAATCGAGTTCTCGCCAGTGCTTCCGGACCGCGCCACCCCGGCAGGAGTGACGCTGGGTCGCATTGTGGGAACCGCGGCCGTGCGACGAATCGCGGAAATGAAGGCCGTTGAACCGCCAATTCGAATCCCGAAAGCGCATCGCCCCGCACGGACATGCCGTGCGGGGCGATGGATCACTTGCAGCCGGCGTCGCGCGCCGGCGCGCGTGGATCAGCGCAGCAGGCTGAGCACCTGCTGAGGCAGCTGGTTGGCCTGGGCGACCATGGCGGTGCCGGCCTGCTGCAGGATCTGGGCGCGGCTGAGATTGGCGGTCTCTTGTGCGAAGTCCGAATCCATGATGCGGCTGCGCGCAGCGGACTGGTTCTCCACGCCTTGCTGCAGGTTGGCGATGATGGAGTTGAAGCGGTTCTGGGTGGCGCCGAAGGTGGCGCGCGTGTCGTTCACGTCATCGATCGCCTTGTCGATGTTGTCGATCACGGTGCCGATCGCGCCATCGCTTGCGGTGCTGTCGATCACGGCGGTGGACACGGTGACCGCAGTGATCTTGGTGTCGGCGGTCATGTCCGAGGTGGTCACCGTCACCTGGTCGTTGGTGGTGGTGTTGGCGCCGACCTGGAACTTCAGCGCACCGGCGTCGGTACCGAGGATCTTCTTGCCGTTGAACGAGGTGCCGCCGAGCACGCGGGTGATTTCCGACTGCAGCTGCGCGAACTCCTTGTTCAGGGAGTCCTTGTCGGAGCTGGAGTTGGTGGCGTTGCGGGCCTGCACGGCCAGCTCGCGCATGCGCTGCA
>CAMLIZ010000107.1 GCA_946480245.1 uncultured Pseudomonadota bacterium | reverse complement strand
GCGGACGGCGAGGACGTGTCGGAGGACGACGTGCTCATGTCCGCGCCCTGGTGAGCGCAGCCAACGGCTGCAAGCGCTGCGGCTGCGACGGCCGCGAGGGCCAGGCGTTGCGTCATGTTGCTCATGAGGTGATCTCCTGTTGCATGGGCGATAGGGAAGGGACGCTGCGGCCTTTGCCCGTTCAGGCTCGGTCCGCCGCGGCGCAAGCACAGCAGCAACCCTCATGCCCCGAGTCAGGGAACCCCTACACCATTAACGCCTTGTTCCTGCTTGTGGCGGGCTGTCACGGGAAGGCAGGAATGTCCGGTTCCACGCCTTCGAAATGCCCTTCAGGGTGATGCGCGTTCAGCAGCTCCTCGATCTCCTCCAGCCGCGAGCGCGGAACGTCCACCATCAGCAGCACCTGGCCCTGCTCGATCGCGGGGCCGAAGCGGCGCAAGCGCCGATTGGGTGCCGAGCTGCCAAGCATGCTGGACGCCCACGCGCCGAACGCGCCACCCGCGATGGCGAGCACGCCCACCACGCCCCACTGCGGCGTGTTGCCGACGATCGGGAACATCGCTGCCGCCACACCGGACAGCGCGCCCACGGCCCCGCCGATCACCAGGCCCGACTGGGCCGCCGGAATCAGGTCGGAGGTCTGCAGCACGTTGGCCGCGTGCAGGCCCGACATGTCGGTGCCGTCGCTGGCCACGAAGTGGATGTGGCTGTCAGCGATGCGGGCGAGCAGCAGCTCGTTCATCGCGCGGCGGGCGCTGGCCACGTTGGGCAGCAGCCAGTAGATGCGTCTGCGCATGAGACCCTCCTTTCGGAGCCGCCAAGAGGCAGCGGCCCTGTCGTTCTACGCCTGTTCGGCGCGGTGCGACAGGGGGTTGGGCCGCGCGCCTGCCTCAGGCGAAGGGGGAGGGGCCGTAGTCGCCCTGCAGGGCACGCCACACGCGCTCGGACGTCAGCGGCATCTGCAGGCGCTCGGCAGCCGCGCCCTGGCCGGCGCCGGCCACTGCATCGACCACCGCGGTGACCACGGCGGGCGTGGCGCCGATCGTGCCCAGCTCGCCGACGCCCTTGACCCCGAGCGGATTCGTCTTGCACGGCACCGAGGTGTCGAACGCCGTCTTGAAATCGCGGAAGCCGTCCACGTGCGGCATCGCGTAATCGAGGAAGCTGGCCGTGAGCAGCTGGCCGCTGTCGCGGTCGTACACCACCTGCTCGCACAGCGCCTGGCCGATGCCCTGCACGGCGCCGCCTTCGATCTGCCCACGCACGATCACCGGGCTGACGATGCGGCCGATGTCGTTGACCGACGCATACGCCACGATCTCCACGTGACCGGTGCCGGGGTCGACCTCCACCTCGCACACATGGCATGCGTTGGGCCAGCTCGGGCCTGCCACCTTGCTGCTCGCATTGACCGAAATGCGCGCATTCGGCTGCCGGCCGGCGAGCTCGAACAGGTCGATGCCCAGGTCGGTGCCGGCCACGGCGAAGCGGCCGTTGCGGTATTCGATGTCGGCCGCCGGGGCCTCCAGCGCCTGCGCCGCCAGGTCGCGCGCATGATCAACCGTCTTCTGCGCGCCCACCTGCACAGCGGAGCCGCCGGTGAAGAGCGAACGGCTGCCCGCGCTGCCGAAGCCGTTGGCGCGATCCGTATCCCCTTGCACGATGCGGATGCGCTCGATCGGCACGCCGAACACGTCCACCGCGAGTTGCGCGTAGCTGGTCTGGATGCCCTGGCCCATCTGCTGGGTGGCCGAAGCGATCTCGATGAAGCCGTCGGCGGCCACGTCCACCGTCACGTGCTCCTCGAACGCATTGCCGCTGGTCCACTCCAAAAAGGTCACCAGCCCGCGACCACGCAGCTTGCCGCGCTGGGCCGACGCAGCACGGCGTGCCGCGTAGCCCGCGTAGTCGGACAGCGCCAGCGCCTGGTCCAGGATCTTCTCGAACTCGCCGGTGTCGTAGGTCTGGCCCAGCGGGTTCTTGTAGGGCATCTGCTCGGGGCGGATCAGGTTGCGGCGGCGCAGCTCGGCCGGGTCGATGGCGAGCTTGCGCGCGGCCGAATCCATCAGCCGCTCGATCAGGTGGATGGCTTCCGGCCGCCCTGCGCCGCGGTAGGCGCCGGTGGGTGTGCGGTTGGTGACGACGGCGGTGAACTGCAGATCCACCGTGGGAATGTCGTACACGCTGGTGGACACCCACGGCCCGATCAGCAGCTGGATCGCGATGCCGGCGCCGGTGGCATAGGCGCCCACGTTGGCGACCGAGCGCACGCGCAGCGCCAACGCCTTGCCCTGTGCATCGAGCGCGAGCTCGGCGCGGCTGAGCACGTCGCGTCCGTGCACTGCGGACAGGAACTCCTCGATGCGCTCGGCCTGCCAGCGCACCGGCCGCCCGAGCGTGCGCGCGGCATGGGCCACCACGATGTCTTCGGCGTAGATGCCGGTCTTCATGCCGAAGCCGCCGCCCACGTCGCCCACGCGCACGCGCACCTGGTCCACGGCCAGGCCGGGCAGCGCGGCGCACAGGCCGTCGCGCACCGCGGTGGGCATTTGGCTCGACAGGCGCACGATCAGCCGGCCGCCGTCGTCCAGCTGTGCGAGCACGCTGCGCGGCTCCATCGGGCTGGGCGCGAGGCGCTGGTTCACAAGCTCCAGCGACACCACGTGAGCGGCCTGCGCGAATGCGCGCTCGGTGGCGGCGGGGTCGCCGTGGCGCATCTGCGCCGGCACGTTGTCGGGTGCTTCCGCAAACAGCCGCGGCGCCTCGGGCTGCATGGCCTGCAGCGGGTCGGTGACCGAGGGCAGCTCTTCGTAGTCGACCCACACCGCCTCGGCAGCGGCGCGCGCGGCCGCCACGCTCTCGGCCACCACGGCCACGACCGGCTCGCCGACGAAACGCACGACTTCGTGCGCCAGCACGTGGCGCACCACCGGCGTCATCGGGTTGCCGTCGGCGCGCTTGAAGCCGGCCGTGACCAAGGGCTTCACGCCGGCGGCCACCAGGTCCGCCGCGGTGAGCACAGCCAGCACGCCGGGCATTTGGCGCGCGGTGTCGGTGTCGATCGCTGTGATGCGGGCATGCGCATACGAGGAGCGCAGGAACACCAGGTGGCTCTGCCCGGCGACCGGCACGTTGCCGGTGTACTGGCCGCGGCCGGCGACCAACGCCGGATCCTCGATGCGCTTGACCGCCTGGCCGCTGCCGAAGCGGGCCGGCTCAAAGACCGCGCTCATACCTTGGCTCCTTGCGCCACCGAGTCAGCGGCCGTCTTCACAGCGGCAACGATGTTCACATAGCCGGTGCAACGGCACAGGTTGCCTTCGAGGGCGTGCACGATCTCGGCTTCGGTGGGGCGCGGCGTGTGCCTCAGCAGCGCCGTCGCCGACATGATCATGCCGGGCGTGCAGTAGCCGCACTGAAGGCCGTGGCAGTCGATGAACCCCTGCTGCACCGGGTGCAGCGTGCCGTCGGCGCCCTGCAGGCCTTCCACGGTGGTGACCGTCCGGCCCTGGGCCTGCACCGCGAGCATCGAGCAGCTCTTGACCGAATCACCGTCCAGCAGCACGGTGCAGCAGCCGCATTGGCTGGTGTCGCAGGCCACATGGGCGCCGCTGAGCCCGAGCGGGCCGCGCAGCATGTCCACCAGCAGGGTCTGGGGGTCGACATCGGCCTGCACGTCGCAGCCGTTCACCTTCAATTGCACTTGCATGTTCACAGCGTCCTCGTTCGGCATCGAGCGGGCATGCTAATCGGTTCGCCGGCATCGCGTTGGCGCCGCGGCGACAGCCGCGCCCAACGGCCTCAACCGTTCTTGAACAGCCCCCGATCCACCATGCGCTTCAGCCGCGCCGACCGCGCGGCGGGCCGCTGCACCCCGATGTCCAGCGGCGGTGGCAGTGGCGGGGCGTCGGCGGTGGCGTCGTCCAGCGGCACGGGGGCCGAGGTCTCGCTTTCGTCCACCACGTCGTGCAGTACCGGCACGCTGCGGGCGGGGCGGCGTGGTGGCACCTTGCCGGGCGGCACAGGCGGCATCGCAGTGGCGGCGGGGCCGTGCATGCGCCCGGCCCCCCACACCCGACCGGAGGGGGCGAGCTGGCGCAGGCGCTCGACGCGCGCCTCGGGGCGCTCCACCGCGCGCAGGCGTGCGTAGAGCTCGGGGTAGACATCGCTGTCGATGTCCAGCTGCAGGTGGATCACGGCCATGTGCTGTGCCATGCGCCTCACGCTTGCTCGGCCATGGCCTCGCCGATCATCTGGAAGCCGCGCACGTTGGCCGCCATCGACTCCGGCATCACGAAGACCGGGATCGCCGGGAAGCGCCGCTTCAGGACCTCGCGGTAGCGCTCCGGGTGGCCTCCCACGAGCACGATCAGGTCGATGATCTCGTGCGCGTCGCGCAGGCCGTCGATCATGCGGTTGAGCGAATCCTCCACCACGCTCATGATCTGCGGCTCGTACTTGTCGAGCTCATGCGCCACGCCGCTCAGCTTGACCGGCTGCTTCTGGCGCAAGGCCTCGTTGATGCGTGGCGCCACCGCCGGGCCGAGGGGCCTGCCGATGTCGGCGGCCAGGCTGTCCTGCACGGCGCGGATCACGCGGTGGCGCCCGGCGTCGGAGGCCGCGCCGCTGGCGCGCGGGTTGATGCTGCCCTGCTGGATCAGCAACCAATCCAGCGTGTGCTCGCCCGGATCCACCATCAGCACCGAGAGCTCGTCCAGTGCATCCACCGAGGCCAGCGGCTGCAGCGCGCCGCCAGTGCTCTTGATGGCCTGGTTCAGCGCATCCAGGTGCTCCTCGAGCGCGGCGTAGCCGCCCATCGGCTGCGCCTGCACGATCACCTTGCGCACCTGCACGCTCTTGCCATCGCCCACGTCCACCGTGCCTTCGTAGGTATGGCGCAGGTGGTCGCGCCGCCTGGCGTCGTTGTACTGGTTGACGGGCAGGCCGAGCACCAGCACGTCGATCGTGCCGTCACCGGCTTCGGCCATGTAGCGCAGCGCGCCCCGGGTCAGCGCCTCGTAGATCGCGCCTTTGTAGAACTCGTCGGTCACGTCGCGGCCGAAGCTGCCGCCGGCCTGCGCCAGGCCAACGTCCCGGCCCACCTCGTACTGCGCGCCCTGCGAGGGCACGTCGAAGGTGTCGCGCCGGCGCGTGCTCAGGCTGCGCACGGCGCTCACGTCGGCCGGAATCGCCATCGACGGAAACGACGAGAAGGCCACGCCGCCCTCGGCCGGCAGGCTGAACTTGACCAGACCGAAGCCGACGTCGATGGCGCGTACCACGGGCGTGGCAGCCTGCGCGGTGCCGCGCTGTTCGCGCGGTACTTCGCGCAGCTTCGTGGAAGGGCTCTGGGCCATGGGTCACCTCCTGGGGGTTGCTTCGGGGGCCGTGCGACACGGTCGTGTCGACACTTGCCAGCAACCGAGGTGCCGGTCCGGGTTTGTTCGGTGCGCGCGGTGGGTCTAGGGGAGGTTGCTGGTGTCGAACATCTCGGCCTCGCCGGAGGGAAGCACGCGGAACGGGCCCTTGGCCATGCGCGCGCGCACGGACGAATGCACGTCCAGCCCCTCCGACCTGCTGAAGCGGCGCGGCCCGCTGGGCGCCAGCGTCCAGGGAAATTCGCGCCACGGTTGGTGCGCAGGGCCGTAAGGCGTGCCGGGGAAGGTGTCAGAAGCTCTCGCCTTGAACCTCAGGCCTTCGCCTTCGAGCGCGTCGTACATCCATTGCAGGCTGAGGTTGGCAAGGCCGCTTTCATCCTCGGCGTCCCGGTAGCCGCCGCCGACATCGGCATGCGCGCCGGCGAACAGCATCTGCGTGATGCCGTCGCGCGGCTCCCACAGCGTGGGCGTGAAGTCGGCGCGCCGCTCGCTGATGGCCACCGCGTGATAGCCCTTGAGCACCTGCTTCGACAGCGCGCAGTCGCAGAACTGAAAAACATCCGTGCGCCGATCGTCGCCGTCGTAGATGGGCATGCCGAGGGCACCGACGGTGTCCCATACGCCGACGACTGCCACGTCCGTCTTGCGCAGCGGTTGCGTCGGCCGTTCCACACGGCCGCTCAGCGGATCGAGGAAGGAGGGCAGGTGGCTCAGCACGTCGCCCAGCAGCGACTTCGAACGGGAGTTCTCGTCGCGCGCGGCGCGGTGCTCTGCCCAAACGGCCGAGCCGAGCCGGTAGGCTTTTTCCTTGTCCTCGCAGTCCTGCGGCTGCAGCAGTCCCTTGGCGGCGATCAGCCCGGCCAGCGAGCGCGCTGTGTAGGCGCCGCGGCTGAACCCGATGATGAAGATGCGGTCGCCGTCGCGGTAGTTGCGGGAGATGAACGTGTAGCCGCGCACGATGCGGGCGATGACGCCGGAGCCGAACGCGCCGCCGAGCATGCGCATGATCGCGTTCGACGAATCGCCCACGCCGTGCAGGTACTTGGCCGCCTGCACCACGGTGGCACCGTCAGCCAGCTTGCGCTCCTGCTCCTTGGCCAGCGGCAGCGAGTGAACATCGTCGGCGCCGTCCAGCAGGCTGAACAGCTTGAACACGTTGGTGGTCTGCGGCTCCTCATCCGCCTGGCCGGGCCCGTTCCATGTACCGTCCGCGAGGAAAACGATGTTCGCCATGGCAGCCCTCCGAGTGCGTGAGGATGGGGTCGCCAGCGTGTATCAAATGGCGGCGCCTGGCAACACATTTCTGGGGCGCGCGCCGGTCAGCCGACAACGGGAGTAGGCTGCAAGGCGCCGCGCCGACGCGCACTCCCAGAAGGTTCCTGCCCATGTCCGTTTCCAAGCTGCTTACGCTGGCCGCACTGGCCGCGTCCGGCCTGCTCGCCGGTTGCCAGAGTCTGCCGCCCGGCGGTGGCGCGATCATGGCCGCGCCCATCGGCCCGGTGGCGCAGATCACCGCCATCTCGCCCGACACCAGCAAAGTGCTGCATCCCGGGCAGGCGGCGCGCATGAAGGTCGAGGTCGGCTACGTGCTCGCGGCCGATTCGGGCACCTTGAGCCTCATCGTGCTGGACGCCGAAAACGCCGGCGTGGCGCACGACTTCAAGGAGGTGAAGCGTGGCAGCGGCAGCGCCACCCTGGAGGCCGACTTCACGGTGCCGCGCACCTCGGTGATCCGCGTGTACACCTCGCTCATCGTGAAGGACCACAACGGCACCTCCGGCGTGGACGGGCGCGCCTACGAAGTGGTGGCGCCGTAGGGCGCCTGCCGGTCATCAGGCGCGCCGATCGGTGCGCACGGCCAGCACCACCGAGGTGTTGGTCTTGGTGACGCCGTCGATCTCGCCGATCTCGTCGAGCAGCGCGTCGAGGCGCGGCATCGATTCAGCGCGCAGCTGGGCGATGTAGTCGAACTCGCCACTCACCGATGCCAGCTGCCGCAGCTCCGGAATGCGCTGCAGCCGGCGCACCACGTCGCGGCCCGCCTTGGGCTCGGTGGTGATGCCCACGTAGGCATGCACGCCCTGGTCGGCCTGGTCCTGGCGCAGCCGCACGGTGTAGCCCACGATCACGCCCTCGCGCTCGAGCCGGCCGAGCCGCGCCAACACCGTGGTGCGCGCCACGCCCAGTCGTCGCGCTAGGTTGGCGGCACTCTCGCGTGCGTTGGCCTGCAGCAGCGCCACGAGGTCGCGGTCGAGCTGATCCTTCACGGTGGCCGGAGCGGCCGGCGGCGGCGTAGGAGTGCGGCGAGGCATGCAGGTGGAAAGCCGGAAATGACGAAACGTATCGTAGCGCCGACGAAGCGTCAAGAACACGCGATTATTCGTCAGACTCCCGCTATCTTCTGACCATCCTGTTCCCTAGACTGCCGGCATCGACCCACTCATCAGGAGACTCCCATGCGCGTCGTGCTGCTCGGTGCCGGCCATATCGGCCAACTCATTGCCCGCCTGCTCAGTGAAAGCGGCGACTACGACGTGACGGTGGTGGACAAGAGCCCCGCGTCGCTGGCCAAGCTGGACACCGCCAAGGTCAAGACGTGCGTGGCCGACACCGCGGACGCGCGTGCACTGCTCGATGCGCTGCGTGGCAATGACGCCGTGATCAATGCGCTGCCGTACCACCTTGCCACCGTGGCCGCCACTCAGGCGCGCGAAGCCGGCTGCCACTACTTCGACCTCACGGAGGACGTGGCCGCCACCCGCGCCATCAAGGAACTGGCCAAAGGCTCGCCCACGGCCTTCATGCCGCAATGCGGCCTCGCGCCGGGCTTCATCGGCATCGTGGCCCACCACCTGGCAAGGCAGTTCGACGAGGTGCACGACGTGAAGATGCGCGTCGGTGCGCTGCCGGCCTTTCCCACCAACGCGCTGAAGTACAACCTGACCTGGAGCGTGGACGGGCTGATCAACGAGTACTGCCACCCCTGCGAATCGATCCGCGACGGCGCGCCGGTGGAGGTGATGGCGCTCGAAGGCCTGGAGCACTTCTCGCTGGATGGCGTGGAGTACGAGGCCTTCAACACGTCGGGCGGGCTGGGCACGCTGTGCGAAACCTGGGCCGGCAAGCTGCGCTCGCTCGACTACAAGACCGTGCGCTACCCGGGGCACCGCGACCTGATGTGGATGCTGCTGGAAGAGCTGCAGCTCAAGCACGACCAGGAGACGCTGAAGGACATCATGCGCAAGTCGGTGCCGATGACCATGCAGGACGTGGTGCTGGTGTTCGTCACCGTCAGCGGCATGCGCGGCGGCAACCTGGTGCAGGAGGTGTTCGCGCGCAAGATCTTTGCCGAGCGCAGCGAGACGAATCCGCTGTCGGCGATCCAGATCACCACCGCCGCGGGCATCTGCGCGGCGGTGGATCTGTTTCGCGCCGGCAAGCTGCCGCAGCGCGGCTTCATTCGCCAGGAGGAGGTGGCCTTGCCGGACTTCCTGGCCAACCGCTTCGGCGCTGCTTATCAGCAGAGCCGGCAGGTGGAATCGATCGGCTGACGCCGGCTATCGCGAAGCGGCGCCGGAGGCCGCCGACGCAGCGGACGCCGGCCGCACCGTCACCGACGGCGTGCGCCGGCGCGGTGCATGGTCGTATTGCGCCATCGCCTGCCGCACGCAATCCTGCTTCTGGCGCGCGGGCGTCACGCCCCGGCAGCGCGCCTGGGCCTCGCGGTAAGCGGCTTCCGCATTCAGTTGTGGGTCGGCCGCCCGGGTCTGCCCGGTGCGGCCTTGCGGCATGGCGTTGGGATCCGGCGTGATCGAGCCCTGGGCGCCGGCGAGCAGGGGCGCGAGCAGCGACAGGCTCAACACCGAAATGGTCAGGACGCGCATAAGACCTCCAGCGGGAACGGGCTTGCCCGGTTGACGCAACCGGCATGCCCAACCCTATCATGGCCCGCATGCAAGGTTGTGCGTATATCGACGGGCAGTTCGTGGCGCCACAGGACGCCAAGATCTCGATCTTCGATTGGGGCTTCCTGCACTCCGACGCTACCTACGATGTGGCGCACGTGTGGCAGGGCCGCTTCTTCCGCCTCGACGACCATCTCGACAGGTTCCAGCGCAGCCTGGCCGCGCTCAGGCTCGACGCGGGCGTGGACCGCGAGCGCATGCGTGCGGTCATGCACGAATGCGTGGCGCGCGCGGGGCTGCGGGACGCCTACGTGGAGGTGCTGTGCACGCGCGGCTTGCCGGCGCCGGGCTCGCGCGACCCGCGCACCTGCAGCAACCGCTTCATGGCGTTCGCGATCCCGTTCGTGTGGATCGCCAATCCCGACAAGCAACGCCGTGGCCTCAACCTGGTGGTCGGCGCTGCGCAGCGCATTCCGGGCGCGAGCGTCGATCCGCGCATCAAGAACTACCACTGGCTGGATTTCGTGATGGGCCTGTACCAGGCCTACGAACGCGGCGGCGAAACCGTGGTGTTGCCGGACGCGCATGGCAACGTCACCGAAGGGCCCGGCTTCAACGTCTTTGCGGTGTTCAGCGCGCACCGGCCGGTGCCGGTGCTGGTGACGGCCGCGAGCGGCGTGCTCGAAGGCGTGTCGCGCCGCACAGCCATCGAGCTGGCGCGGGCCCAGGGCTTCGTGGTGGAGGAGCGCGCGCTGCCGGTCGACGAACTGCGCGCGGCCGACGAGGTGTTTCTCACCAGCACCGGCGGCGGCGTGATCGCGATCGCGCAGCTGGACGGGCACCTCATCGGTGGTCGTGCGGCAGGCCGATTCGGCCCCGTCACCGAGCGTCTGCAACAGGCGTACTGGACGTTGCATGGCGACCCGAGTTGCAGCGAGCCTGTGCGCTACCCCGAGGCTTGAAGAGGCTGGGATGTACCGCATGCTGTCGCTGGCGCCGCTGCCGCCGTTGGGCCTGCTGGTCCAGCGGCTGTGGGACTGGCGGGTGGATGCGCCGTGGCCTGCGTTCGCACTCGATCGCGTGCTGCCCGGCCCCGAGGCCGGCATCATCATCAACCTTGCCGAAGACGAGACGCGCACCTATGCGGATGAGCGCGGCACCGGGTGCGAGCGACGCCCTGGCAGCGTGTTCCGTGGCACGCACACCCACAGTCAGCTGATCGACAGCGCCGAGCAGGTGGCCGTGATGGGCGTGGTGTTCCGGCCCGGCGCAGCGGCGCCCTTCGTGCGCGAGCGAATGGATCTGCTGTGCAACCGCGAGGTGGGGCTGGACACGCTGTTCGGTCACCGCGCCGGCTTGTTGCGCGAGTAGTTGCTGGAAGCGAGCGACGCGCAGGCGCGGCTGCTGCGGCTCGCGCAATGGCTGGCCGACGAGCTGACTGCGCCCACGCTCGACCTGCCCGTGATGCGCGCCGCGCAGGCGCTGCAGCAGCAGCCCCAATGCATGCGCATCGACGCGCTGGCGCGCAGCAGCGGGCTGGGCGCACGCCGCTTTCGCGAGCGCTTTACGGAGCAACTGGGAATGAGCCCGAAGCGCTTTGCGCGCCTGTGCCGCTTTCGTGCGCTGATCGAGCAGGTGCCGCGCACCGCCCGGGTGGAATGGGCACAGGTGGCCGCCGACGCCGGGCTGCACGACCAGGCGCACCTGGTGCATGAGTTCAAGGCTTTCGCCGGCATGACGCCCGGCGACTGGCTGGCCAAGGTGCGCGAATTTCCGGGCCACGTTCCGGTGTAGCGCTGGGGCGCCGCTGCGATCTTCGGAAGCTGTAGGTAACGTCTGACACAGCCTTCAGCGCTTCTCGGATGCGCCGCCGCCTCGCACTTCTCTAGCATCGCCTCCATCAACGAGGGGAACACGAATGTCGGACGAGCAGGGCACCGCACCATGGATCGAGCGCTGCGCGCAGCGCATCCAGCTGCGCCACATGGTGGCTGCGGCCGAGGCGATGGAACTGGCCACCGAGATGCATCGAGCGCTCGGGGGCGTGGGGTGCCCCGAGCGCGTGGCCGACGAGCTGTTCGTCGAGCCGGACCTGCCGTAGCCCCGCTGCGGTTCAGATGTGCAGCGCGTGCCCCAGCGCGCGCAATGCCGCCTCCTGTACCGCCTCGCCCAATGTCGGGTGAGCGTGGATGGTGCCGGCCACGTCCTCCAGGCAGGCGCCCATTTCGATGCTTTGAGAGAAGGCCGCTGCCAGTTCGCTCACCTGCCGGCCCACGGCCTGCCAGCCGAGGATCAGGTGGTTGTCCTGCCGCGCCACCACGCGCACGAAGCCGTCGGTGGATTCGAGGCTCATCGCACGGCCGTTGGCACTGAAGGGAAACTGCGCGCTGATCACTTCGATGCCGGCTGCCTGTGCCTGCTCCGGTGCAAGGCCTGCTACCACCACCTCGGGGTCGGTGAAGCACACGGCGGGTATCGCGGCCGGCGCAAAGCGGCGCTTGTGGCCCGCGATCGCTTCAGCCACCATCTCGCCCTGCGCCATGCCACGGTGCGCCAGCATCGGCTCGCCCGTCACGTCACCGATGGCCCACACGTTGCGCATCGAGCTGCGGCACTGGTCATCGACCTTGATCGCGCGGCCAGCCATTTCCAGCTGCAGCGATTCGAGCCCGAAGCCGTCGGTGCGTGGCCGGCGGCCAACCGCCACCAGCACCTGGTCCGCCGGCAGCGCGAACTCGTCGGCCGTGGCGGTGCGCACGCGCACCTTGTCGCCGCTCTCGTTCAGGCCTTGCACGCTGCTGTTCAGGTGCAGCGGGATGCCCAGGCGCTTCAGCGCCGCCAGCACCGGTTTGGTCAGCGCCTCGTCGTAAGTCGGCAGCACACGTTCGGCCGCCTCCACCACGGTAACTTCGGCACCGAGCTTGCGGTAGGCCATGCCCAGCTCCAGCCCGATGTAGCCCGCGCCCACCACCACCATGCGCTTTGGCAGCTGCGCCGGCGCCAGCGCCTCGGTGGACGAGATGACGCGGCCGCCGAACGGCATGAACGGCAGCGCCACCGGCACCGATCCGCTGGCGATTACCAGGTGCTCGCATTGCACGCGCGTGTCGCCCACCTCCACGGTCTTGCCGTCAAGGATGCGGGCCTCGCCCTTGATCACCTGCACGCCATGCTTCTTGAGCAGCGCACCGACGCCGCCGGTCAGCTTGGCGACGATGCCGTCCTTCCAGCGTACGGTCTGCGCGATGTCGATGCCGGGCTGCTGAACGTGAATGCCCAGCGGCGAGCCATTGGCGAAATGGCGCGCCTTCTCGAACTCCTCGGCCGCGTGGATCATTGCCTTGGAGGGAATGCAGCCGATGTTCAGGCAGGTGCCGCCCAGCCGGTCGACCTCGACCAGCACGGTGGGCACGCCGAGTTGCCCCGCACGGATGCCCGCCACATAACCGGCCGGGCCGCCGCCGATGATCAGCAGCGTTGTCGATTGACTCTTCATGCCGGCGTCACTCCACGAACAGCAGTGCCGGCGCTTCGAGCAGCGCGCGGATCGCCTGGATGAAGCGCGCCGCATCCATGCCGTCCACCACGCGGTGGTCGAACGACGACGACAGGTTCATCAACTGTCGCGCCACCACCGCGCCGTTGCGCAACACCGGCCGCTCGACGATGCGGTTGACGCCGATGATCGCCACTTCCGGGTGGTTGATCACCGGCGTGGTGACGATGCCGCCCAGGGGCCCGAGGCTGGTGATCGTGATGGTCGAGCCGCTCAGCTCGTCGCGTGCGGCCTTGCCACTGCGCGTGGCCTCGGCCAGGCGCAGCACCTCGCTGGCCAGCGCCCACACGTCGCGCGATTCAGCGTGCTGCAGCACCGGCACCATCAGGCCGTTGTCGGTTTGCGTGGCGATGCCCAGGTGCACCGCGCCGTGGCGGTTGACCACGCCGGCGTCGTCGTCGAAGCGCGCGTTCATCATCGGAAAGTCGCGCAGCGCGATCACCACCGCGCGCGCCAGCAGCGGCAGCAAGGTGAGCTTGCCGCGCTCGGCGGCGTACTTGGCGTTCAGCTGCGCGCGCAGGGCCTCGATGTCGGTGACGTCGATCTCCTCCACATAGCTGAAGTGCGGGATACGGCGCTTGGCCTCCTGCATCTTCTGCGCGATCTTGCGGCGCAGGCCGATCACCGGCACCGCCTCTTCCTCGTGGCGCTCGGCGTAGCCGCTGCGTGCGCCGGCCGGCATGGGCTGGCCGCGGGACGCGAGGTACACGTCCAGGTCTTGCTGCGTCACGCGGCCGGCCGGGCCGCTGCCGTGCACGAACTGCAGCTCGATGCCCAGCTCCCACGCGCGGCGGCGCACGGCGGGCGACGCGATCGGCTTGTCGCCAGGCGTGCGTGACGGCGGCGTGGGTGCCTGCGGGGCGGGGCGTCGGGCCACGGTCGTTTCCGCTTCGGTTTCGGCAGGGCCGGCGCTGCGCGTGCTCGGTGCCACCGTGGGCTTGGAGCTGGCCGCATCCGGCGCCACCGCGGGCGATGCCGGCGCATCGCCCTTCACATTTCCCGCGCCTTCCACTTCCAGGCGGATCAGCTCGGCGCCCACCGCCATCACCTCGCCCACCTTGCCACCCAGCGACAGCACCTTGCCGTGCACCGGCGACGGGATCTCGACGGTGGCCTTGTCGGTCATCACGTCGGCCAGGATCTGGTCCTCGACCACGTCGTCCCCCGGCTTCACCCGCCACTCGACGAGCTCCACCTCGGCGATGCCTTCGCCGATGTCGGGCATCTTGATCGTGTACTGCCCCATGTCAGCTCTCCAGCGCGCGCTTCAGGGCGGCCGCTACGCGGGCCGGGCCCGGAAAGTACGCCCACTCCTGCGCATGCGGATACGGCGTGTCCCAGCCGGTCACGCGCTCGATCGGCGCCTCCAGGTGATAGAAGCAGTGCTCCTGCACCAGTGCCGCCAGCTCGGCGCCGAAGCCGCTGGTGCGCGTGGCCTCGTGCACCACCACGCAGCGGCCGGTCTTCTTGACCGAGTTGACGATCGTCTCCAGATCCAGCGGCCATAGCGAGCGCAGGTCGATGATCTCGGCGTCGATCTCGGCCTCGCGCGCGGCGCATTCGCTCACCCACACCATGGTGCCGTAGGTGAGCACGGTGAGCGCCTTGCCGGGGCGGAACACCGCGGCGGATTCCAATGGCACGCGGTAGTAGCCCTCCGGCACACTGCCCATCTCGTGCTTGCTCCACGGCACCACCGGCTTGTCGTGGTGGCCGTCGAACGGGCCGTTGTACAGGCGCTTGGGCTCCAGGAACACCACCGGGTCGTTGCACTCGATGCTCGAGATCAGCAGGCCCTTGGCGTCGTACGGGTTGCTCGGCATCACGGTGCGGATGCCGCACACGTGCGTGAACAGCGCCTCCGGGCTCTGGCTGTGCGTCTGCCCGCCGTAGATGCCGCCGCCGCAGGGCATGCGGATCGTGATGGGTGCGGTGAAGTCGCCCGCCGAGCGGTAGCGCAGCCGCGCGGCCTCGCTGATGATCTGGTCGGCCGCCGGGTAGAAGTAATCGGCGAACTGGATCTCCACCACCGGCCGCAGGCCGTAGGCACCCATGCCCACTGCCGCGCCCACGATGCCGCCCTCGTTGATCGGCGCGTCGAAGCAGCGGCTGGTGCCGTACTTCTGCTGCAGGCCTTCGGTGACGCGGAACACGCCGCCGAAGTAGCCCACGTCCTCGCCGAACATCACGACCTTGTCGTCGCGACCCATCGTGATGTCCAGCGCCGATCGCAGCGCCTGGATCATCGTCATCGGCACACGGTTGCCCGCCTCGGCGGCGGCGCGCGCCTGTTCTTTCGTTTCGGTCAGCACGGTGCTCATACTCCCAACTGTTGGCGTTGCCGGCGCAGGTGCGCGGGCATGTCTTCGTACACGTCCTCGAACATCGAGGCTGGGCTGGGGATGTGGCCGTCCAGCAGCGTGCCGCGGCTTTCGGCCTCCTTCTGCGCTGCGGCCACCTCGGCCTCCAGCTCCTTCTGGGTCTGCTCGTGCTGCACGGGGCTCCATTCGCCGAGCTGGATCAGGTGTTGCTTCAGGCGCTCGATCGGGTCGCCGAGCGGGAAGCGCTGCCAGTCGTCGCTGGGGCGGTATTTGGAGGGATCGTCCGACGTGCTGTGCGCACCGGCCCGATAGGTCACCCACTCGATCAGCGTGGGCCCCAGGTTGCGCCGCGCACGCTCGGCCGCCCAGCAGGAGGCGGCGTACACCGCGAGGAAGTCATTGCCGTCCACGCGCAGGCTGGCAATGCCGCAGCCTGCGCCACGTGCGGCAAAGGTGGTGCTCTCGCCGCCGGCGATGGCCTGGAACGTGGAGATCGCCCACTGGTTGTTCACCACGTTGAGGATCACCGGCGCGCGGTACA
>CAMLIZ010000106.1 GCA_946480245.1 uncultured Pseudomonadota bacterium | reverse complement strand
GGCAGCTTCATCCGCGTGCGCCAGGGCGACACGGTGGAGTTCCACCTGAAGAACCACCCGAACAACAAGATGCCGCACAACATCGACCTGCACGGGGTCACGGGCCCGGGCGGCGGCGCGGCCTCCAGCTTCACGGCGCCGGGGCACGAGTCGAAGTTCACGTTCAAGGCGCTCAACGAAGGCCTGTACGTGTACCACTGCGCCACCGCGCCGGTGGGCATGCACGTGGCCAACGGCATGTACGGCCTGATCCTGATCGAGCCGCCGCAGGGCATGCCGAAGGTGGATCACGAGTACTACGTGATGCAGGGCGACTTCTACACGCAGGGCAAGTACCGCGAGAAGGGCCTGCAGCCCTTCGACATGGAGAAGGCGATCGACGAGCGGCCCACCTACGTGCTGTTCAACGGCGCCGAGGGTGCGCTCACCGGCGACAAGGCGCTGAAGGCCAAGACCAATGAGACGGTGCGGCTGTACGTCGGCAACGGCGGGCCGAACTTGGTGTCCAGCTTCCACGTGATCGGCGCCATCTTCGACCAGGTGCGCTTCGAAGGCGGCACCAACGTGCAGACCAACGTGCAGACCACCCTGATCCCGGCCGGCGGCGCGGCGATCGCGCGCTTCCGCACCCGGGTGCCGGGCAGCTACGTGCTGGTGGATCACTCGATCTTCCGTGCCTTCAACAAGGGTGCGCTGGCGATCCTGAAGGTCGACGGCCCGGAGGACAAGACCATCTACTCCGGCAAGGAGCTGGATTCGGTGTACCTCGGCGACCGCTCGGCGCCCAACCTTGCTGCAGTCACCAGGGCCACGGCCGCGGCCGCCTCCGGCGTGCTGTCAGTGCAGGACCAGGTGCAAGCCGGCCAGCAGCTGTTTGCCGGCACCTGCTCGGTGTGCCACCAGGCCAATGGCGCCGGCCTGCCCGGCGTGTTCCCGCCGCTGGCCAAGTCCGACTTCATCGCCGCCGACACCAAGCGCCCGATCGGCATCCTGCTGCACGGTCTGACCGGCAAGGTCACGGTCAACGGCCAGGAATACAACTCGGTGATGCCGCCGATGTCGCAGCTCAACGACGACGAGGTGGCCAACATCCTCACCTACGTGCTCAACAGCTGGGGCAACCCGGGTGGCCGCATCACGGCCGACGAGGTGAAGAAGGCGCGCGCGCAGCCGGCCGCCACACCTGCCGCCGCGGCGCACTGAGCCAGAGGCCGGGGCCGCAGATGCGCAGCGTGATCCGCGCCCGGCCTGCGCGCCAGCTCGCGGCCGCGCTGCTCGCCTGCATCACGCTGACCGGGCATGCCGCCGACTACGTGCACGTGCCCGGCGGCAGCTTCCAGAGCGTGCTGCCGCAGGACCTGCCCGAACGCGCAACGGCACCCGTCACGGTGGCGCCGTTCGAGCTGCGCGCCATGCCGGTCACCGCGGGCGAGTTCGCCGAGTTCGTGCGCCTGCATCCCGAATGGCAGCGCGGCCAGGCGCCCGAGGTGTTTGCCGGTGCCGGCTACCTGGCCGGCTGGCCGGGCGCGCTGCAACCCGCCGCCGATGCGGCGAGTGCGCCGGTCACCGAAGTGAGCTGGTTCGCCGCACGCGCCTTTTGTGAAAGCGAGGGCGCACGGCTGCCGACCTGGCTCGAATGGGAGTACGCCGCCGCGGCCGACGCCACACGCGCCGATGCGCGCGACGACCCGCAATGGCAGCGCCAGATCCTCGGCTGGTACGAACGCCCGGCACAGGCCCGCCTGCCCGCGGTGGGCGGGCCGGCCAACCTGTACGGCGTGCGCAACCTGCACGGGCTGGTGTGGGAATGGGTGGACGACTTCAACGCGCTCTTCATCAGCGGCGACAGCCGCACCCAGGGCGATCCCGACACGCTCAAGTTCTGCGGCGCCGGCGCGATCAGCGTCGTGCGCCGCGACAGCTATGCCGTGCTGATGCGCGTGGCGCTGCTGTCCTCCCTCAACGCGGCCGACAGCACGCGCACCCTCGGGTTCCGCTGCGCACGGCCGGCTTCCGGTACTTCACGATGAACACCTCCCTGCTGCTTTCGCGCCGCCACGTGCTGGGCCAGCTGCTCGCGCTCGGTGCGCTGCCTGCGCTGGCCGCTGACGCACTGCCTGCCAGCTCCGTCTACCGCCTCGACGTGCCGCTGACCGACCAGGACGGCCACCGCCTGCACCTGCCCGAGCTGCGCGGCGAGCCGCTGCTGGTGAGCATGTTCTACACCTCGTGCGAGATGGTCTGCCCGATGATCTTCGAGACCCTCCAGTTCACGCTCGACAAGGCCGGCCCCGCGGCGCGGCAGCGCACGCGCGTGCTGATGGTGTCGTTCGACCCCGCGCGTGACGACGCGGCCGCGCTGAAGAAGGCCGCGCAGGCGCACCACGCCGACGCGCGCTGGACCGTGGCCGTGCCCGACGAGGCCGGCGCACGCAAGATCGCCGCGGTGCTGGGCGTGCAGTACCGGCGCCTGGCCAGCGGCGAGTTCAACCACTCCACGCGCATCCTGCTGCTCGACCGCGACGGCCGCGTGAACGCGCATTCCGACGTGCTGGGCAAGGCCGATCCGGCGCTGGTGCGGGCGGTGCGCACGCTGGCCGCCTGAAGCCGCGGCGCGGGGAGGGTACGCTACGCCCCCTCGGGGCGAAGGCGCCTCATCCTCCTCGCGCGCACTTCATGCTGATCGCTCTGGTCCTCGTCGCCGGCCTGTGGGCCGGCCTGCAGAATGCACTGGCCGGCGGCGGCTCGTTCGTCACCTTGCCGGCGCTCATCGTGGCCGGCATGACGCCGCTGGCCGCCAACATCACCTCCACCGTGGCGCTGTTTCCGGGGCAGGTCACCTCCGGCTTCGCCGGGCGGCGACTGGTCACCGGCGCCGGGCGGCTGCCGTTCTGGGCGCTGTTCGTGCTCAGCATCGCGGGCGGCGCGGTGGGCGGCCTGCTGCTGCTGAAAACGCCCTCCAGCGTGTTCACGCGGCTGGTGCCGTGGCTGGTGCTGTTCGCCACCGGGGTGTTCACCTGGGGCAGCTTCTTCCGCAAGCCGGGCGAGAGCGCCGTGCACCTGGGGCCGGTGGCGGCCGGCAGCGCGCAGTTCCTGATCGCGGTGTACGGCGGCTACTTCGGCGGCGGCATCGGCTTTCTGATGATGGCCGCGCTCACGATGGCCGGCCTGCCCACGCGCAACGCCGGCGCCACCAAGAACGTGCTGGCCGGGGTGATGAACGCGTCGGCGGTGGCCTTGTTCGTCACCTCGCCGCAGGTGCACTGGCGCGAGGCGCTGGTGCTGGGCGCCGGCGCCATGGCTGGCGGCCTGCTCGGCGCCTGGGCGCTGCGCCGCGTGAACGAGCGGCTGCTGCGCATCGCGATCGTGTGCATCGGCATCGCACTCACGATCGGCCTGTTCCTCAAGCCCGTATGAGCCAAGGCAGCTGGCAGGCGAAGCTGGCGTCGTACCTCGTGCGCCGGCGCGTGAAGCCCGCGCTGGGCGACATGCGCGACCTGAAGCGCGTGCGCGCGGTGTTCAACTCGCCGCTGCCGGCGCCGCACGGCGTGCGCCATCACCGCGACGCGCTGGGCGGCGTGCCTGGCGAATGGGTCGAGGCGGCCGACGGCGCCGCAGCCCAGTTCACGCTGATGTACGTGCACGGTGGCGGCTTCGTCGGTTGCTCGCCGCGCACGCACCGGCCGGTCACCGCGGCCTTCGCGCGACAGGGTGCGCGCGTGTTCGTGCCCGACTACCGGCTCGCACCCGAGCATCCGTTTCCCGCCGGGCTGGACGACGTGTGCGCCGCATGGCGCGCGCTGTGCGCACAGGTGGGCGACGCCCGCATCGCGCTGGCCGGCGACAGTGCCGGCGGCAACCTCGCGCTGGCGCTGATGCTGGCGCAGCGCGACGCCGGCCAGCGCCTGCCCGATGCCGCGGCGCTGTTCTCGCCGTCCACCGACCTCACCGGGGGCAGCGCCTCGCTGCTCGACAACGCCGAGCGCGACCCGATGTTCCACGGGCCGGCGCTCGAGCACCTGGTGCACGCCTACCTGGGCGCGGCCGACCCGGCGCAGCCGGCCGCATCACCGTTGCTCGGCGCGCTGGCCGGCCTGCCGCCGCTGCTGCTGCACGTGGGCGCCGACGAGGTGCTGCGCGACGACAGCCTGCGACTGGCCGAGAAGGCGCGTGCCGCCGGCGTGGACGTGCAGCTGCAGGTGTGGCCCACCGTGCCGCATGCGTGGCAGCTGCTGCAATGGCTGCCGGAGGCCCGGCGCTCGGTGGCGCAGGCCGCGCGCTTCCTGCGCGATGCCGGCCCGCTGCGCGGCACCGAGCCGCTGGACGTGGTGATCGTGGGCGCCGGCCTGTCGGGCATCGGTGCGGCCGTGCAACTGCAGGCGCAGTGCCCCGGGCAGCGCTACGCGATCCTGGAGGCGCGCGATGCCATCGGCGGCACCTGGGACCTGTTCCGCTACCCTGGCATCCGCTCCGACTCCGACATGTACACGCTGGGCTATGCGTTCAAGCCCTGGCGCGATCCGAAGGCGATCGCCGACGGGCCGGCGATCCTGCGCTACATCCGCGAGACGGCGGCCGAGCACGGCATCGAGCCGCACATTCGCTTCGGCCACCGGCTGGTGAGCGCGAACTGGTCGTCGGCCGACGCGTGCTGGCAGCTGGAGATCGAGCGCGGTCCGGCGCGCGAGCGGCTGCAGCTGCGCTGCCGCTTCCTGCTGGCCTGCAGCGGCTACTACCGCTACGCCGCGGGTTACCGGCCGTCGTTCCCCAACGAGACCGTGTACCGCGGCGAGTGGGTGCACCCGCAGCACTGGCCCGAGCACCTGAGCACCGCCGGCCAGCGCGTGCTGGTGATCGGCAGCGGCGCCACCGCGGTCACGTTGGTGCCCGAGCTGGCGCGCACCGCCGCGCACGTGACGATGCTGCAGCGCTCGCCCACCTACGTGGTGGCGCTGCCCTCGCGCGACGCGATCGCAGAAGCGCTCAAGCGCGTGCTGCCGGCACGTGTGGCCTACGCGCTGGTGCGCGCGAAAAACCTGCTCGTCGGCATGTTGTTCTTCAAGCTCGCACGGCGCTGGCCGCAGGCGGTGAAGGCGCAGCTGGTGCAGCGCGTGCGCGCGCAGCTCGGCAGCGCAGCCGACGCGGATACGCATTTCACGCCGCACTACAACCCCTGGGACCAGCGCATCTGCGTGGTGCCCGACGGCGACCTGTTCCGCGCCATCCGCGAGGGCCGTGCCTCGGTGCTCACCGATCGCATCTCCAGGTTCACCGAGCACGGCGTGCAGCTCGCATCGGGCCGGCAGCTGGAGGCCGACATCGTGGTCACCGCCACCGGCCTGGAGATGAGCCTGCTCGGCGAGGCCACGCTGGCGGTGGACGGCGTGCCGGTCGAGCTGGGCCGCACGATGGCCTACAAGGGCGTGATGTTCGCCGGCGTGCCCAACCTGGTGTCGACCTTCGGCTACACCAATGCCTCGTGGACGCTGAAGGCCGACCTCACCGCGCGCTATGCCTGCCGCCTGCTGCAGTACATGCAGCGCCACGGCCATGCGGTGGCGCTGCCGCGGCCCGACCCGGCCGAGCCGGCCCGGCCTTTCCTCGATTTCTCGTCGGGCTACGTGCAGCGCGCCGTCGAGCGCCTGCCCAAGCAGGGCACGCGGTTCCCCTGGCGCGTGAACCAGAACTACCTGCGCGACTGGCTCACCTTGCGCTTCGGCCGCTTGAACGACGGCACCCTGAGCTTCGGGCGCGCCACCGCGCGCGACGCGCTCAAGCCTTGAGCCCGTCGAAGTCGTCTTCGTGGTATTCGTGCGCGCCGCGCTGGCCGGCGGCATGGCGCTCGGCCTCCTGCGTGCGCAGCTCCACGCGGCGGATCTTGCCGGAGATGGTCTTGGGCAGCTCGGGCACGAACTCGATGCGGCGCACGCGCTTGTACGCCGCCAGCTGCCGGCGCGCAAACGCGAACAGCGCCTGCGCCAGCTCGGGCCCCGGCTGCGCGCCGGCCACCAGGATCACGTAGGCCTTGGGCACGGCCAGGCGCAGCGGGTCGGGGCTGGGCACGATGGCCACCTCGGCCACCGCCTCGTGCTCGATCAGCGCGCTCTCCAGCTCGAACGGGCTGATGCGGTAGTCCGAGGCCTTGAACACGTCGTCGGCGCGGCCCACGAAGGTGATGTAGCCGTCGGCGTCGCGCGCGGCCACGTCGCCGGTGTGATAGCGGCCGTCGCGCATCGCGTCGGCGTTGCGCGACTCGGCATCCTGGTAGCCCGTCATCAGGCCCAGCGGGCGCGGCGAGAGCTCGAGGCACACCTCGCCTTCGTCGGCCGGCTGCCCGTTCACGTCGAGCAGCGCCACGGTGTAGCCCGGCAGCGGGCGGCCCATCGAGCCGGGCTTGAGCGGCTGGCCCGGCGGATTGCCGATCTGCGCGGTGGTCTCGGTCTGGCCGTAGCCGTCGCGCAGCGGCAGGCTCCACGCGTTGCGCACCTGCTCGATGATCTCCGGGTTCAGCGGCTCGCCCGCGCCCACCACCTCGCGCAGTGCCAGGCGGCCGCGATAGGCCGCCAGGTCTTCCTGGATCAGCATGCGCCACACGGTGGGCGGCGCGCACAGGCTGCTCACGCGGTGCTGCTCCAGCACGCGCAGCAGCGCCTGCGCGTTGAAGCGCGCGTAGTTGTAGATGAACACGCAGGCACCGGCGTTCCACGGCGCGAAGAAGCAGCTCCACGCGTGCTTGGCCCAGCCGGGCGACGAGATGTTCAGGTGCACGTCGCCGGGCTGCAGCCCGATCCAGTACATCGTGGACAAGTGCCCCACCGGGTAGCTCTGGTGCGTGTGCAGCACCAGCTTCGGCTTCGACGTGGTGCCGGAGGTGAAGTACAGCAGCAGCGGGTCGGTGGCCACCGTGGGCGCGTCGGGCGTGAACGCGGTGGGCGCGCCCGCCGCGTCCTCGAAGCGCTGCCAGCCGGCCACCGGCTCGCCGATGGCCAGGCGCGTGTAGTCGCCCTCCAGCGTGGCGAACTTGGCCGTGTGCGCGCTGGTGGTGACCACGTGGCGCACCTGCCCGCGCTGCAGCCGGTCGCGCAGGTCCTCGGTGGTCAGCAACGCGGTGGCCGGGATCATCACCGCGCCGAGCTTGATCACGGCCAGCATCAGCTCCCACAGCGGCAGTTCGTTGCCCAGCATCAGCAGCACGCGATCGCCGCGCCGCACGCCCAGGCTGCGCAGGTGGTTGGCCACCTGCGACGAACGCTCGGCCAGCTGCGCGAAGCTGCGTCGGATCTCGCTGCCGTCCTCGCCCACGATGTGCAGCGCGGTGGCGTCGTTGCCGCGCGCCATCACGTCGAAGTGGTCCAGCGCCCAGTTGAAGTGCTGCAGCGCCGGCCAGCGGAAGTCGCGGTAGGCGGTGGCGTAGTCGGTGCGGTGGCGCAGCAGGAAGTCGCGCGCCTCGTGGAAGGATGCGGTGCTGTCGTTCATGGCCGGCCTCCGGGCATGCAGTTCAGGCGGTGCGGGCCTCGGCGAGGCCGAGCTCCTCGATCATTTTCTGGCGCATCACGAACTTCTGCACCTTGCCGGTCACGGTCATCGGCAGCTCGCCCACGAAGCGCACGTAGCGCGGCACCTTGTAGTGCGCGATCTGCTCGCGGCAGAAGTCGGTGATCTCGGCCTCGGTGCAGGGCTGCCCGGGCTTCAGCACGACCCACGCGCACACCGCCTCGCCGTACTTCGGGTCGGGCACGCCGAACACCTGCACCTGCTGCACCTTGGGGTGGCGGAACAGGAACTCCTCGATCTCGCGCGGGTAGATGTTCTCGCCGCCGCGGATCAGCATGTCCTTGGCGCGGCCCACGATGTTGCAGTAGCCCTCGGCGTCGATCGTGGCCAGGTCGCCGGTGTGCATCCAGCCGTCGGTGACCACCTCGCGCGTGCGCGCCTCGTCGCCCCAGTAGCCCTGCATCACCGAGTAGCCGCGCACCCACAGCTCGCCGGTGGCGCCCACCGGCGCGGTGTTGCCGGCCGCGTCCACCACCTTGGCCTCCAGCCGCGGCTGGATGCGGCCCACGGTGGACACGCGCCGCTGCAGCGGGTCGGTGGTGCTGCTCTGGAACGACACCGGGCTGGTCTCGGTCATGCCGTAGGCGATGGTCACCTCGCCCATGTGCATCTGGCTCACCACGCGCTTCATCGTCTCGATGGGGCAGGGCGAGCCGGCCATGATGCCGGTGCGCAGGCTGGTGAGGTCGTAGCGCGCGAAGTCGGGATGGTCGAGCTCGGCGATGAACATCGTCGGCACGCCGTGCAGCGCGGTGCAGCGCTCCTCGGCCACCGCGGCCAGCGTGGCGGCAGGGTCGAACACCTCGCCGGGGAACACCATCGTGGCGCCGGTGGACACGCAGGCCAGCACCGCCAGCACCATGCCGAAGCAGTGGTACAGCGGCACCGGGATGCACAGCGAATCGACCTCGGAGAAGCGCATCGCCTGCGCGATGAAGCGCGCGTTGTTCACCACGTTGTGGTGCGTCAGCGTGGCGCCCTTCGGATGGCCGGTGGTGCCGCTGGTGAACTGGATGTTGATCGGCTCGTGGCAGCTTTGCGCGTCGTCGTGCGCGGCGCTCGGCTGCGCCAGGCCGCGCTCGCGCACGTCGGCGTAGTTCAGCATGCCGGGCGTGCGCTCGGAGCCCAGGCGGATCACCCATTGCAGCGCCGGCAGGCGCGCGGCCTTCAGCGTGCCGGGCTCGCTGTGCGCCAGCTCGGGTGCCAGGGTGTTGAGCATCTCCAGGTACATCGAGCTGCGCAGCCGCTCGGCGCTCACGATCGCGCGGCAGCCCGACACCTGCAGCGCGTATTCCAGCTCGGCCAGCCGGTAAGCCGGGTTGATGTTGACCAGGATCACGCCCAGCCGCGCGGTGGCGAACTGCGTCACCACCCATTCGCTGCGATTGGGCGACCAGATGCCGAGCCGGTCGCCGCGCTTGAGCCCGAGCTGCTGCAGGCCGTCGGCCAAGGCGTTCACCTCGTGCAGGAACTGCGCCCAGCTCCAGCGGATGCCCTGCTCGCGGAACACCAGCGCCGGCCGTTCGGGGAAACGCGCGACGGTGTCGGTGAGCAGGCGGTGGATGGTGTGCTCGGACATCGGCGCGTCAGGGTCGCCGAGCACATGCGACAGGCCATTGCGCGGTTCGATGCCGAGAGCGGTCATCCTCGTCTCCTGGGGTTGTACGACGCGCAAGCCTACGCCCGCGCGAACGCCCACATCCTGCCAAGGTGGTTGCAATGCCTGCCAGGGCTCAACCGGCCGGCCCCGCGCGTTCGCGGTCGATGTGCGAGTGGGCGCGCGTGTCGCGCATCAGCAGGTACACCAGCAGCGAGCAGGCGATCACCGCGGTGGCGTACCAGTAGAAGCCCGATTCGTGGCCGATGTGCTTGAACCACAGCGCCACGTACTCGGCGCTGCCGCCGAACACCGACACGGCGATCGCGTAGGGCACGCCCACGCCGGTGGCGCGGATGGCGGCAGGAAAGAGCTCGGCCTTCACCACCGCATTGATCGAGGTGTAGCCGGAGACGATGAGCCAGGCCACCGCGATCAGCCCGAAGGCCTGCCACGGCCCCTGCGCATGCTGGATCGCCGTGAGCAGCGGCACCGTGCCCAGGGTGCCGAGCACTGCAAAGCCGAGCAGCAGCGGCTTGCGCCCGATGCGGTCTGACAGCGTGCCGTAGATCGGCTGCAGCGCCATCGCGAAGATCAGCGAGCCTGCGGAGACGGCCGTGGTCTGCGCGTCGGTGAGGCCGACCGACAGCTTCAGGAACTTCTGCATGTAGGTGGTGTACACGTAGAACGCCAGCGTGCCGCCCATCGTGAGGCCCACCACGATCAGCGACTCGCGCGGATAGCGCGCCAGCATGCGCAGGCCGCCCATCGTCTCGCCGCGTCGCTTGGCCGATTCGAAGGCCTCGGTCTCGTGCAGGTTGCGCCGCATCCACAGCGCGGTGAGCGCCAGGCCGGCGCCGATCACGAACGGCACGCGCCAGCCCCAGGCGCGCAGCTGCTCCGGCGTGAGGAACACGTACTGCAGCAGCAACAGCACCAGCAGCGCGGTGAACTGGCCGCCGATCAGCGTGACGTACTGGAAGCTGGAGTAGAAGCCGCGCCGCTCGGGCGTGGCCATCTCGGAAAGATAGGTGGCGCTGGCGCCGTACTCGCCGCCCAGGCTCAGACCCTGCAGCAGCCGCGCCACCAGCAGCAGCACCGGCGCGGCGGCGCCGATGGTGGCGTAGGTGGGCGAGCAGGCGATCAGCAGCGAGCCGCCGCACATCAGCAGCACCGAGGCCATCAGCGCCTTGCGCCGCCCGAGCCGGTCGCCGATGTAGCCGAACAGCACGCCGCCCACCGGCCGGATGAAGAAGCCGAGCGCGAAGATGGCCGCGGTCGACATCAGCTGCGCGGTGGCGTCCTGCGCCGGGAAGAACGCGTGCGAGAAGTACAGCGAGAACGCCGCGTAGGTGTAGAAGTCGTACCACTCCACCAGGTTGCCGGCGGAGCCGATCAGGATGGCGCGCAGGCGGCGCGCGGTGTCGTGCGAGGCGGACGGGGCGAGCATGCCGCCTGCGCGGCAGGCGGCATGCCCGAAGCAGTGTCAGTGGCCGCGCTGCCAGTCGCCACGGTCGTCGTCGCGATCGTGGTCGCGCCCGTGGTAGCGGTCGTCGCGGTGGTCGCGCCAGTTCGGCACGCCGTCGCCGTCGCGATCCCAGCGCGGGTTGTAGCGCGCGTCACGCCAGTTGGGAATGCCGTCGCCATCGCGGTCCCAGCGCGTGGGCTGGTGGTAGCGGTAGCCGTCGCGGTCGTAGCCGCCGTAGGCGTAGCGCGGCGCCGGTGCCACCACCACCGGGGCGCGCAGCACCGGGGCCGGTGCATACACGGGCACGCCGATCGGGCTGCCGATGGTGACCGACCACTGCACGTCGTCATGCGCCTGCGCCGTGCCGGCGCTCAAAGCGCCTGCGAGCGCCAGGCCGCCGAGGATCAGGGTGCTCTTGCTCATCATGCGATCTCCTTGTGTGCGCGGCGCCACGTGGGCGGCACCACGCTCGTACAACGGTAGGCCCGGGGCGGGCGTTCACCGCCGCTTGGTGAAGCTACGTAAAGCTGCATGAGCGCCGATGCAGGCATGCCATGTGCCGAATGCGGCCATGATTCCGCCATTCATGTTCGCGACCAACGCCGTACTGCCCGGCGCGGTGGAGACGCCGATGCTGCGCGAGAACCCGAACGTGAAGTCGGGGCTGGAGAAGCTGGACGCCTCGGCCATCGGCACGCCGCAGCAGATCGCCGCGGCGATCGCCTACCTCGCCAGCGGCGACTCGTCGTTCGTCGAAGGGGCGCTGCTGCGCGTGGACGGCGGCCGGCTCACGCAGCTGTAGCCGCGCCCACCGGGGTGATGCGACCCGCCAGCTCGGCCACCGACAGCGCCAGCAGCGCCGGCTCCACCGGCTTGGCCAGGTGCGCGCTGAAGCCGGCCGCCAGTGCGCGCTGCCGGTCCTCGGCGCGGGCGAACGCGGTGAGCGCCAGCGCCGGAAAGCGGTGGCCGAGTGCGCGCGCGGTGCGCACCAGGTCGTAGCCGTCCACGCGCGGCATGCCGATGTCGCTGATCAGCACGTCGGGCGGCGCGGCCTGCATCAGCGTGAGCGCCTCGTCGGCCGAACCCGCGGGCGTGACGAGCGCGCCGCAGTCGCCCAGCACGCGCAGCAGCATCTGCAGACTGTCGGCCTCGTCGTCGACCAGCAGGATGCGCACGCCCGCCAGCAGCTTGCCGTTCACGACGGCAGCGTCGCCCGGCGTGCCGGTGCCGCCGGCCAGCGCCAACGCGGGCGCCGGCTGCACGGCGGCCGGCAGCAGGACGGTCACGGTGGTGCCGCGGCCCGGGCCGTCGCTGGCGGCGGCGATGCTGCCGCCGTGCAGCTCCACCAGGTGGCGCACGATCGCCAGCCCCAACCCGAGGCCGCCGTGGGCGCGGCGCGTGGAGCCGTCGGCCTGGCGGAAGCGGTCGAACATGAACGGCAGGAAATCCGCCGACACGCCTTCGCCGGTGTCGGCCACCTCGATGCGCACCTGCGCGCCCTGCTGCGCCAGCGACAGCCGCACGCGCCCGCCGGCCGGCGTGAACTTGATCGCGTTGGACAGCAGGTTCCACACGATCTGCTGCAGCCGGTGCGGGTCGGCCATCACGGTGCTCGTGTCGTCCGCGATCGCGCGCTCCACCTCCACCTGCTGGGTCGCGGCCACCGGCAGCAGCGAGGACGCCGCGGCCTCGAGCGCCAGCGCCGGCTTCACCGGCTGCATCTCCAGCCGCACGGTGCCGGCGATGATGCGGCTCATGTCGAGCAGGTCGTCCACCAGGCGCGCCTGCGCGCGCGCGCTGCGCTCGATGGTCTCCAGCCCGCCCATCAGCTCGGCGTTGTTGGCGGCGCGCCGCTTCAGGATGTAGCACCAGCCGAGGATGGCCGACAGCGGCGTGCGCAGCTCGTGCGACAGCGTGGCCAGGAACTCGTCCTTCGTGCGGCTGGCCTGCTCGGCGTTGGCGCGCACGGTGCGCTCGGCTTCCAGCATGGCCTCGCGCGCATGCTCCAGCTCCTTCTGGCGGCTGATGTCGATCGTGATGCCGTCGAAGCGCAGCGGCGCGCCGCCGGCATCGAAGTAGGTCTGGCCCTTGGCGCGGAGCCAGCGCTGCTCGCCGTCCGGCGACACGGTGCGGTACTCCACGTCGTAGGGCTGGCCGTGCTCCACGCAGGCGCGCACCGCGGCGCGCACACGCTCGCGGTCGTCGGGGTGGATGTTGGCGTAGAACAGGTCGAAGTCGACCCGTGCATCCGGCGGCAGCCAGAAGTGGCGCTTGCAGGTGTCGTTCCACACGATCGGGCCGAGCGGCATCGGGCAGTGGAAGGTGCCGAGCTCGGCCGCGTCGATCGCCAGCGACAACGCCTGCCGCGCGGCCGCCGCCTCTTGCAGCGCGGCGCGCTCGGCCTGGTACAGGCGCTCGTTCTCGCGCCCCGCGCGCTGCTGTTCCTCGAGGTGGCTGCGCGCGGCGTACTGGCGCTGGCGCGAGCGCAGCGCGCTGCGCACGGCGCGCACCAGCGTCTCGGTGTTGAGCGGGCGCTCCAGCAGCACCACGTTGCCGAGATCGCGGATCTTGGTCTGTGCCTGCTGCGAGCGCCGGCCCTGCTGGCGCTCGGCCAGCACCACCAGCGGAAAGTCGGACCACGGCGGCTGATGCGCCAGCCACTGCCCCAGCGCGTCGCCGGCGCCGTCGTCCAGCGACTCCTCGGTGAGCACCGCCGCGCCGGCGCCCAGCGCCAGTTGCGCCAGCAGCTGCGCCATCGATTCGCACGCCTCGGGCGCCAGGCCATCGGCGGCCAGCACCTGCGCGGCCACCAGGGCGTCACGGCCGCGCGGGGCGAGGATCAGCACCCGTTCGTCGCCCGTGGCAGTTGAACGCATCACTTGCTGTTGCCCAGCATCGGCGTCATGCCCTGGTAGGCGGGAAGGCCTGAGAGCACACCCTCGAAGCCGCGCAGCGCCTCGCCCACCTGCAGCCCCTTGCCGCGGCTGAGGCGGAACTCGCGGATCGTGCGCTGGTTCTCGGCCACGCGGCTCTTGATGGCCAATATCGCGGAGCGCACCTCGCTGCTGGCCTCGAAGAAGCGAAACAGCACGATCGTGTCGCTCAGGTAGGACAGGTCGATCTCCGAACGCACCTCGCCGATCAGCCCGTGCTGGCCCACCACCAGCATCGTCAGCACGCCTTGCTGGTTGAGGAACGTGAGCAGCTCGTGAATGTGCAGCAGCAGGAAGCTCTGGCCCGGCATCGCCTGCAGGTACGCATTGAGGCTGTCGATCGCCACGAAGCTGGCGCCGTCGCCCAGCACGTGCTCCATCACCTGGTGCGCAAATTCGCCGGGCGACATTTCCGACGGGTCGATCTGCTGCAGCACGAGCTGGCCGCTCGCCACGTAGTCGTCGAGCGCCATGCCGAGCGCGCGGCAGCGCGCGGTGAGCGTATTGATGCCTTCGTCGAACAGGTAGTACACCGCGCGCTGCCCGCGCTGCAGCGCGGTGAGCATGCAGCGTGCGGCGGTGGTGGTCTTGCCGATGCCCGAGGGCCCGAGCAGCAGCAGGTTGCTGCCCGGCACCAGGCCGCCGCCCAGCAGCTCGTCGAGCTCGTGCGAGCCGGTGCCCAAGGGCGTGGTGTCGAACTGCGCGCGGTGCGCCGCGGCCACCAGGCGCGGGAACACCTCGACGCGGCCGGTGTCGAGCGTGAAGTCGTGGTAGCCGCCCAGGAACTTCTTGCCGCGCATCTTCACCACGCGCAGGTGCCGGCGTTCGGCACCGAACTTCGGTGCCGACTGCTCCAGCGTGATCACGCCGTGCGCGATGCTGTGCAGCTGCAGGTCGCCCGGGTCGGCGGTCTTGTCGTCCAGCAGCAGGATCGTGCAGTCGCGCTGCGCGAAGAAGTGCTTGAGCGCGAGGATCTGGCGCCGGTAGCGCAGCGGGTCCTGCGACAGCAGCCGCATCTCCGACAGGCTGTCGAACACCACCCGGCTCGGGTTGATGCGCTCGATCCGCTCGGTCACCGACCTCATGGTTTCATTCAGCTCGAGCTCGGACGGATGCAGGATGCTCTGGTCCGCCTCGCCCGACATCGCCAGCTCGTTGACCAGCTCGTGCACGTCGATGCCGTCGAGCGACCAGCCGTGCGACGCGGCCACCGCGCGCAGCTCTTCCTCGGTCTCGGACAGGGTGACGTACAGGCCGCGCTCACCCTCGGCCGCGCCGGCCATCAGGAACCTGAGCGCGAAAGTGGTCTTGCCGGTACCGGGCGTGCCTTCGAGCAGGTACATCTGGGAGGGCGCGAGCCCCCCCTTGAGCACGAAGTCCAGGCCCTTGATGCCGGTGGACGCCGGCGTGCGTGCGGAGCGGACGGGAGCAGTGGTCATGAGCGTGTGATCCAGAACAGGGTGGCACCGAACCGGCGGCCGGTTCCAGGGCGGCCGTGTCGGAAACGGCTTCCGCCTTGCCACTCTCCTGTCGGTCAAAGTTACTCATTGTCCGGCGGGGGTGGCGGACAGCGGCGCGTTTTGGCCGCACGCATGCAGGTTGTGCGCCAGCTTGCGGGCCAAGGGGTGAAGGCAAGCGCCCGCTCGCGCCGCGACGCCCTGGAACCCTACCCCCGAAGTGGGGGGTGAGACGGCTCTTTCGGCAAAAATCGGCACAGGGGTTGCCGTTTGTGATTCGCCTCAATCACAAATGCGGGAGCTCGAAGTGAAGCAGTACCACAGCAGGACATGGGGTGCGAGCGACATCGTCCGCCCGGTAGGGTGCAGCCTGCTGGCGGTCTTGATGCTGATGGCCGGCTGCGGTGGCGGCGGCGGGGAAGACGCCGCGTCGCCGAGCAGCACGGGTGCCAATGCGCCGACACCTACGCCCGCGCCGGCGCCGACACCTGCGCCGACACCTGCGCCGACACCTGCGCCGACACCTGCGCCGACACCCGCACCGGCGCCCGCGCCGACACCCGCACCGGCGCCCGCGCCGACACCCGCGCCGACACCCGCGCCGACACCCGCGCCCGCACCCGCGCCCGCACCCGCCCCTACGCCAGCGCCCGCACCGGCGCCAGCGCCAGCGCCGGCACCTGCTCCTGTTCCGACACCACCGCCACCGCCGCCGCCGCCGCCCCCGCCACCCCCGCCCCCCCCCCCCCCCCCCCCCCCCCCCCCCCCCCCCCCCCCCCCCCCC